>CABVBR010000008.1 GCA_902496645.1 uncultured Collinsella sp. | reverse complement strand
GCCTGCCGCTGCAGATGTCTATTACCGAAGACCTCGATGTTATCCGTCATTACGTGGAAATCGCTGACGGTATCGCTATTCCCGGCGGCCCGGACGTCAACCCCAAACGCTGGGGCGACGAGCGTCCTTACGACCCCACGCTGTGCTGCGAGATTCGCGACCGTTTTGAGTTTAAGCTGGTTAACGAGGTGCTTCGCGCCAAGAAGCCGCTCTTTACCACCTGCCGCGGCACGCAGCTGCTCAATGTCGCCACCGGCGGCACCCTGTGCATGGACGTGCCGAGCCTGGGCGCTCGCGAGGGCCGCACGCAGTGGCGCCACACCCACGTGCTCAACGACCCCGTGCATCCCGTCGAGGTCGTGCCGGGTTCGCTGTTGGAGCGCGCGGTTGGCGGGCACAGGCTGATCCAGACCAACTCCGCACACCACTGCTGCGTCGAGCGTCTGGGTAAAAGCACGCGCTTGGTCGCCAAGGCAACCGACGGCGTTCCCGAGTGCATCGAGGTCGAAGGCCAGCCGTTCTGCTTGGGTGTGCAATGGCACCCCGAGTACACGTGGAAGACGCTCGAGACCGACTTTAACCTGTGGAAGTCGTTTGTCGAGGCAGCGGCAAAGGTCAAGCAGGCCCGCTAGCCCGCAAACCACTCAGGTTAAAGCCTCCTATGCCAGGCGGGCGAACACCAGCCACGGTGCCCGCCCCCCCCTGAATTTGGTATGCTCGGTATGATTATCCCTCACAAACAATCAAAGAAATCTCGACCGCAATCGGTCGACTGTAAAGCAGGTGGCAAAAACGCTTGCTACGTTTATGAGGCAGTCAATTAAAATCGAAACGCATTGGCCATTCCCCAACGGGGTCACACCGCAAGTCCACATGAGCATCGAGGACGGAAGCGGAAGCATGGAATCGGCTCCGAGCTGTATGTAGATCGCTACGACGTTGACAACCAACAACATGCCAATGGGACCGAAGCCAGACCCAAAATAAGAAACAACGATCACGCTAGAGACCGTGTATGCCAGGCAGACGACACTGGTCAGAAGAAGTCGATAGCAAAATATATCTAGGTTAGAATACTGTTGTGCATCCGAAACGATCGCGCAGTTAAGACGGTACAAAACGACGCTCGACAGGACAAAGGCGCCCAAAAGGGCGAAAGAAGACAGCATCGCTCGCGCAACAGTAGCGCATACCCGCTTCCCTCCCCGAGCCTCCGACAACCCCCACGGTTCCTCAACAAAGCCCGAACTGACAAAGCACGGAACAATGCAAGCCGCGATGAACGGAAAGAACAATGCGTGAGCCAACGGGGCCACGTTGAACAACAGACCGCGAAAAACCTCTGCATTATCAAATAGAAGGACATCCTCTGCCGATAGCCGAAGCGTCGGGTCTGGGAAAAAGCCCAAGAAACTGTTCTCACGGAGGCTACAGAACCACATCGGGAAAGAATTAAGCTGCAATACCACCATGCACGCATAAATTGCCAGGATTAAGGCGTATGCCCATTTGCTCACATGCTTCAATTCTGAATGGAGGAACCCTTTAATCTGACGAGCCATTGAGTACACCTCCGACATGACAGGTCACGAGAGTGTAAATCAATACCGATAGACAGCCGGCTGCCGCGCCATACCCCAGAAGCGTGAGCTGGCCCATATCGCTATACCCAAGGGCACATCCGACTCCAAGGTACGGCCCCGGAAGAAAGAAGATCCATCGCAAGGATGGTGTGGGCGACTGAAGGTAAGCTCCGTAGAGCGTCAGGCTCATGACAAACCCTATTATTACCGCAGCCCCGCTAAATACGGCGCTGCCTGTAATCCGGTAGATGGTCACCGTCTCCAACGCAACCGATATCACCAATACGGCGTTGACTAACATCGCAGGCAAAAATGCAGCCAGCATTCCGTGCGTGCAGTTTTGTCCCCCACGTATTATGGCTATTGCAAGCAGAAGAAGGCAAAGCACGCTATATGCTGCGACAATCATTAAAGCAGACGAAAGCACGTGTGCCAGAGCCCCATTAAAGCGGGCGAGGCCTCTTGCCGAAGAAATTCGGTATCCCTCTTTATAGCCATGCTCCTGCAAAAGCACCAGACAAATGATGAGTGGGACGAACAGGGATGTACCGGCAAAAGCACTGCGCGCAAGGGACTCGTCAGGCGCAGAAGGGTCGATTACATTCCAGATGAAACCAATATCCTCCCCACAAACGCCATTGCCAAAGGCTAGCAACGTTGCTCCGTTATTTAGGATGACGCCAAAGAGAAGACCGAACGTCAACATAAGCGCAAGACCAAACTGCGCCGGGAACATTCTGTGCAAACGCATCAAATCTGCCCTTATGGG
Source organism: uncultured Collinsella sp. (assembly GCA_902496645.1). GTDB lineage: Bacteria > Actinomycetota > Coriobacteriia > Coriobacteriales > Coriobacteriaceae > Collinsella. Next base: position 32,601 of record CABVBR010000008.1, on the reverse strand, counting down.
ACGAATCGCCTGCTTCATAGCGAGACCGCCTTCATCAAGCGCCTGTAATACTCTTTTAGGGACGACGCCTCATCCCTTATGACATCCATCGATTCTTTTTTCAGTAGTTCACCGTCATGGATAAACACGCAACTTGTTGCAACCGATGCCAACTCATCCAAATTATGGCTAGAGATGAGCATGGTCTTGCCCTGTTCTCGATTCAATCGTCCGATAAGTGCCCATATATTCTCGATGCCCAGCGGGTCCAACCCATTTGCCGGCTCATCAAAAATAAGCAAGTCAGTGTCACCCAACAAAGCCGTAGCTATATCCAGCCGCCGTTTCATTCCCAGAGAAAAACTGCTCACGCTCTTTTTCTCTTCGACGTCCAGTCCAACCAGACTCAAAACGCGAGGAACCTCACGGCTCTCATCGAGCCCCCATTCCGCACATCGGATTTGAAGATTCTCAGCCGCACTGAGGGATTGGTATGCTCCGCAGGAATCTGGCACATAGCCGACACGCGTCCGCATCAGGCTCAGCTCTTTTTTCGACTTGCCTCCAAAGAGCTCCACGCTCCCCGACGATGGCTCGCAGAGGCCCAAGACGATTTTAATAAGCGTGCTTTTGCCCGCACCGTTTGCACCAACAAGGGCACAGAGCTCAGACTGATGCACCTCGAAGGAAACGTCATGCAAAACGCGCCGTTTCCCATAGCGCTTTGACACCTTTGATAGCTTTACCGCTGGTGCGCTCATATCGTTCCTCCTTTCTCTTATCGAATTTACTTCTAGTTATTGTTTGTCGATAACTTGAATTTGTCAAGATAATTTCAAAAGAAAGGACCTGCGTTAAACACGGGTCCCATCGCACTGATATTTCGTTTTTAGCTGTTCGCTTTACGCTACTCGTCGCTCAAATCGACGGCGAAGACTGATGTCGGAAACGACGCCTCGTTGCCTCCGCCGTCCCGCATCTGCCTCACGACATTTTTTGCGCGCTCGACAATAAGCTCCTCGAGCTCCTCCTCGCTCACGCGCTGAATAATATCTCCCGGCTGACAATCAAGTTCATCACAGATATCGAGAAGCGTCTTGAGGCGAATGGCTTTAATTTTTCCGTTTCTTAGCTTTGAAATATTGGCCGGAGTATGCCCCGTCGCCCGAATCAGATCGGCGCTGGTCTTTCCGGTCTTAAGCAGCTGTGTCTCGAGCTCGATGATGAGATAGCTCATGTTTCCTCCCTACACAAGCTCATCAGACTGCTCTTGGAGCAGCGAGGCATAACTCCAGATCGCCGAGATAAATAAACAGACGACCGCGCCGATAAACGACCCCGCATCCAAGGTAACACCTTGGCAAATCGCAACAACGAAGGAATGAGGCACGATGTAAAGCTCCAGTCCGCCAATGGTGAGATCGACCGATTCATAGGCACCAACAAGCGAAACCGCGGCGTTAACAGCAAAGGCAAGTGCAAGAACACGGATAAGCCGCACATGCGCCTTGGTAAAGGGCGAGACGCCTCGCGAGATGTTACGGCTAATTCCGCACATAACGACAAGCGAAATACCTGCAACAAGCGCCATGCACAGTCCGCTTGGGATGACGACGCGCCCGCCGTCGAGAAGCGTCACGACACCGAAAGAATCGACAGAAGCAACGTTTGCAATCGCATACCAGATCACGTAAACAACCAACGCGACAAAAGCGACGAGCATTCCCGTAAAAACGACCGTCATGCAAAAGCCAAGCTTCCTGATACTTTCGCGCGCCTTGGCCATACGTTGAACGCTGTTGGACATACACTCACCCTCATTAACCCTATCGTTATTCGGATAGTTTATCGAACAACGATACGGATTGCATGCGGAAAGCCCCGCCAGTGCGCATAGCCCACTCACTAATCAGAAAGGGTGAGAGTGGATTTTTGGACACGTATCGAACGAGAGTGGATAATCTCCCACTTTGAGGCCGCCACCGGGCCTAAAACGGGAGATTATCCACTCTCATAGTCATCAAGGCTCGCAAGCTCTTATTCAGCCGCCTCGCGCAGGGCCGACATCGTTGCCGCATACTGCTGCCGTAGCGCATGTATCCCATCACGGGCGCCGTCAACGGTATCGGCATCGCGCAACGCCTCGGTCACCACAACCGCCGGCTCGTACAGATTGTCGAACCCCAGGTTCTGGCTCACGCCCTTGAGCGTATGCACGGCCATAAACGCACTCTCGGCGTCTCCTGCCGCCATAGCGGCCTCGAACTTGTCCATGCTCTCGTCATCCAGGAACTTAAGGGCAAAGTGGGCGAGCATCTCCTCGCCCATCAGCCGAACGGATGCGCCATCGTAATCGGCGCCGATCTTCTCATACGCTTCACGCATGGAAATCATGGAATGAAACTCCTTCGATCAAACTAAATCGTGGGAAATGCGACGACGTCGGCAGGGCGTGCCAGCGTTTCGGCAATACGGTCTTGAACCTCGAGCAGGCAGTCGAGCAGTAGCGGGTTAAACTCACCGCACTTGCCGTCCAGAATCATCTGAATCGCTTCCTGGTGCGGGATGGCATCCTTGTACACGCGCACGCTCGTGAGCGCATCGTATACGTCGGCCACCGAGACCACCTGCGCGGCAATGGGAATGTCGTCGCCCTTAAGGCCGTCGGGATAGCCCTTGCCGTCCCAACGCTCGTGGTGCCAGCGCGCGATCTGGTATGCGTACTCCAACAAGGAATTGCCGGCATGCTGACGGCCCAACTCAAGCAGCATATCGGCGCCGAGGGTGGTGTGGGTCTTCATGATCTCGAACTCCTCGGACGTCAGGCGTCCGGGCTTGTTGAGAATAGCATCGTCGATCGACATCTTGCCGATATCGTGCAGCGCCGAGGCCATAGCAATCGTGGAACGCTGCTCGTTGTCGAGCGGGAACTTGTCGCTGCGATGCACCAGGCAGCCCAGCAACAGCTCGGTCAGCTTTTCGATATGCGTGACGTGCAGGCCACTCTCGCCGTTGCGGAGCTCCATGACGCCGGCCATGATATCGATCAGCATGCGGCTGTTCTTGACGCGCTCGTTGTACTGCTGAGACAGCAGGCTCGTCAGACGACGCTGCTTGGCATACAAGCGGATGGTATTACTCACGCGGCGGCGCACGACGCGCGCGTTGAACGGACGGTTAATGTAATCCGATGCACCCAGCTCGTAGGCGCGCAGCACCACGTCGTCGGAATCTTCGCTCGAAATCATAATGACGGGCAGGTTATCGGCGGCAGATCGGCGCGACAGATCGCCCAGCACCTGAAAGCCGTTCATACCCGGCATGATAATGTCGAGCAGCACAAGCGACAGCTCATCGCCGTAGCGGTCGACCATGTCGAGCGCCGCGCGGCCGTTGTCCGCCTCCAGGATGCGGTATTCGTCCTTGAGCATCTCGTTGAGGATGACACGGTTCATCTCGGAGTCATCGACAATAAGGATCGAGGGCTTTTGGCTTTGGAAAGTCTCGATTGCATCGGCGTCAGTCACGACCGTACCGGGCTTTGCCTTGGCATGGCTCAACAATTGGACTGCGCGGCTTACGCCCTCGTCGACCGTCTCGCCATTGATGTGAACACCGCCCACGCATGCCGTAAGGCTTACATGCTCGTGGCCTGGGACAATCGTGGCGTGGACGGCATCGGATACATGACGCAGACGACGGGCGAAGTCATCGGAGGGGATATTGGGCATGACGGCCACGAACTTGTCGCAGCCAAGGCGCACAAGCTCGTCAGTCGAGCGAATGCCGCTGCGAATGGCTGCCGCCACAGCGCCGAGCGCGAGGTCGCCGGCATGACGGCCACAGGTATCGTTGAAGACCCTAAAATCATCAAGGTCGATCATCGCAACGCCGGCGTTCATGCGGGCGCTGCGAAGCTTTTCCTCGTAATATCGGCGATTATGCACGCTCGTCAGCACATCGGTGTAGACAAGGTCCTCTTCTGCGGCCTCTTGTTCATCGATAGGGCGCACCATCAGCAAAACGTGAGGCTCGCCCTCGACCGTCAAAGAGCGCACACGGGCACGGTACTCAACGCCGTCGCTGAGCAGCCGCTCCGATATCTCATCGGAGCTTGTCATGGCCTTAAGACTTGACTGGCGCAGGCAAGGGCACCGATCGCCGGCGAGCAGGCAGTTGCGCTCGCTCTTGACCTGTTCGGCCGACAGCAGACGCACCACGGGGTAGATCTTCGCGACGCGGGCGACCTCGGCGGCGGCCTCTGCGTCGGTTAGGTTGGCCTCGTGATTATTGACCATCTTGGCTCCTTCTATCGTTGCCTTGGCCACGGTGTACATCAATTCGTACAAAGATAGCATCTTGAAGCCACAGGTGGGTCCTGATTATCGTTACATTTTTATGTCCTGGCAGGCGGTATGGATGGAGCGACAGACGCGTGATTGAGGACGTGATTATTAACAAGCCAGAAACGCTCAGGACATCTACGCTCTCGAAACATCGTCTGTGTTACGAATCCAAGATATCGCGAATGGCCTGGGCTGCCGCGCACGGGCGATCGCGCAAGCCGTTATGGGCGCCGGGGAGCGTTACGATGGGGCAGCCTAAGAGTGCAGCTGCGGCACGCGTCCCCTCTTCGCGGGGCGTCCCGATCGAGAGCTCGCCCAGACATACGGCCGCGACTGACCCCGATGCACGAGCCTTCTCCCAATCGGGGACATACGTCATGTTGGTCGCGTATTCGTTTGCCATAAAGCAGCGACCGTTACGCAGGGCATGTTCGACCTCCGCCGGCGTCAGTTTGGGGGCCTCGGGGTCCGAATCGCCAATGGCATTCAAGAAGAGCATGAGGGCTCGCGAGATCTTTCCCGCCTCAATCATCTTAAGCACAACCGGACTCGTGCCCAAGCCGACGCCCTCGCCCGACACGGCAGGCTCGTGCAGGATGGCGCGTCGGACCAGTTCGGGGCGCGCGCCCAGCAGTTCGAGCGCCATCAACGCACCGGCGCTGTGGGCGAGGATATCGCAGGGCGTACCGACGCGCTCGATCACCGCAGCGAGATCTTCGGCCTGCGCGGCGACGTCATAGGAGCCATCGGCCGCCACGGAGCTCTCGCCGGAGCCGCGCCGGTCGTATGTGATAACGCGGCGGATGCGACCGAGCTCGCAAGCGAACCCGTCAAAGAACGTCTTGTCCACGCATGCCCCGTGCACGCACACGATCGGCACGGCATCTGCGCAGACGTCCTGCCCGCAAACCTCTCGACATACGAGCGTCGCTCCCTCGTTCTCAACGGCAAAATCCATGAACCCCTGCTTTCCTCAATCGAATTAACGGAACTATCGCACTCGTCCCGCAAGGAAGATCTCGGTACATTGAGAACGCCAAGCAACGCACCCAGAACCGTGAATCACTGCGCCAGCACGATCGCTATAGCCAAATTGCGTTCGTTGGTGATGGAGACAAGCAACTCGGAGACACCGGCCTCTTCCAGCACCGGGGCCATTCGGCCAGCGAACGTGATGTGCGGCGCGCCGTTATCGTCTTCCAGCGTCTCGACGATCCGAAAATCAAAGCCATCGGTCGTAAGCTGCGCCAGCGCTTTGAATGTGGCCTCCTTGACGGCAAACTTGCCGGCGAGGGTCTGTGCAGGGTCATGGCACTCAGCTGCCTGCGCGCGCTCCGCAGCGGTAAAGGTGCGCCGAACGAACGAGCCGTCCATATCGGCACAAAGCCGGCGCATCTCCTCGATATCGACCGCATCGATCCCGATGCCCTTGATCACGGTATCCCCCATTTCACAAACCGGAACAATGCCCCGAACAACGAAGCCTGGCTGCATTGTCCCACAAAACGAAAACTGTCCCGGCTCACGTCCAGATTCCGGCACTCAACGGCCGAGATCCGACTTACAGGATGCGATGGGTCTTTCTCGATGGCCCATCGCGCTTGCGCTTCCAAAGGGATACGGAGGTCCTGCTGGCCCCGAAACGGCATGCAGTTTGCCTGCACGTATGGCCGTCGTCGATGCAAGCGAGAACCTCGCTGACAACTTTCTGAGAGTACGCCACGGCTTTCTCCTTCGAGACAGCTCTCCAGCTTTATGGGCGCACCCCAAAATCCGAATTCAGAGATACAAAAATGGGCCGCCGATGCTGGGCGGCCCATTGCACGGAGCACAACTTGTTTTGAGAGCTACTTGTACAGCTCACGCATCTTCTTGCGCTGCGCCAGAGCGTACAGGCCCAGTGCCAGACACGACGCCATGGCCAAAAGGCTCAAGCAGAACATGACGTTATAGCCGTTCGGCAGGTCGCACACCCATCCCCACAGCACGGCGGACACGGCTCCGAACAACGACCCCACCATAGACACCTTGGAGTAGATGGACGTGTAGTCGCGCTCGCCGAACACGGTACGCGTGAGCAACGGGGTCTGCACCGTGGTACACGAGTACACCAGACCGAAAAGGAACGAACCCACCAGCAGCGCCACGCTCTCCCCCGGCAGCAGCATTATGGCCAGGATACCCACCATGCCCGACAGAATGCCGCAACTCAGCGCAACCTTGGCGCTGCGGTCGGCGATCGTGCCTAACACGACCTTGCCGATAGCCTGCCCGCCCATGCACAGCGATGCGATCAAACCGGTGAGCGCAGCCAGATGCCCCATACCGGAGTCGACGAGGCTCGACACGAACGACGGCAGGAACTGGTAGACGTTCTGGTTCAAGGTGATCAGCCCGCAAAACGCCGCCAGCGCGTAAAACGCCGGCTTCTTGAGCGCCACCGCGCAATCAACGCCGCGCACGGCCACGTGGCCTTCGCCTTTTGCGCCCGCAATGTCGGAAGCGCCGTAGGGCTCGAGGCCCTTATCGGCAGGTTTCGAGCGAACCACGAACAACGTGAACGGCAACGTTACGACTAAGATGATCACGCCAAACACCAAGTAGCCGGTGCGCCACCCTTCAGGGCCGGAGGCGATGAGCGCGCTGCCCACGGGATTGAAAATGACGCCGCCGATACCGGTGAACGCCATGCAGAGCCCCACAAAGAAGCCCACACGCTTGACGCACCAGGCGTTGATGAGCGAAGGCACGGCAAGGTACAGCAGGGGCGCAAGGCCGAGACCGAGCAAAGCCCCCACAACGTAGAACTGCCACATCTCGTTGAACATCGAGAACGCGATGAGACCACAGCCGCACATCGCGACGCACGCCGACAGGATGACGCGCATGTCGAATCGGCCCATGAGCTTGCCAGCTACGGGAAGGCTCACCATCATGGAAGCGTTAAGAATCGAGAAGTACAGGGAGAACTCAGCCTTGCTCACACCGAAAAACGAGCTTACGGGCGTGAAGAAGATGCCGGCGCACGACAGCACCAGCGCGCACGGCACACAAGTGAGCGCGATGCCGCAGGCGACGATGAGGTAGGCGTAGTGAAAACCGCTTTTGCCCAGGGCGGTCGCAGGGGACGAAGCCATATGAAGCGCTCCCCTATGCCATCACGTCATCGAAGGCACCGGGCATCTGGAAGCCCTTCCAAGAGGGCTCACCGGTGTAAGTCATGACCTCTTCGGTGCCCTCGAGAGCGCGGATGGCACCGGACGCGAGAGCGTCCATCTCGAAGTCGCCGCCGTAGATCTTGACCGGGGCGATCCACTCGACGCGCTCGCTCACATAACCGGTGAAGTACGGGTCATTGGAGACACCGCCGGTCAGAACGATGCCGTCGACCTTACCCTTGAGTACGGCAGCGAAAGCACCAATGTACTTGGCGACCTGGTATGCCATGGCGTCATAGACAATCTTGGCCCACTCGTCGCCTTCCTCGATACGCTTATCGATAATGCGAGCGTCATCGGTGCCGCACAGGCCCAGGAGACCACCGGTCTTGCCGATCACGCCGTTCATCTGCTTTTGGCTCGCGCCTTCGGAGAACGCGAGCTTGACGACGGGCTTAAGCGGCGCATCGCCCGAGCGGTTGGGCGCGAAGGGGCCGGAGCCTTCGAGCACGTCGTTGGTATCAATCATGCTGCCGTGGTTGTGGCAGGCCACAGAAAGACCGCCGCCCACATGCGCAACAATGAAATTGCCTTCGCCATACGTGGTGCCGAGCTCGGTGGCGCAGCGGATAGCGCATTCCTTCTGATTGAGGCAATGCACGTGGCTCTTGCGGTAAACACCGGGGTAACCGGTAATGCGAGCGACATCCTCGAGCTCGTCGGTATCGGGCTGATTGACAGCGTACGCGGGCTTGTTCACCTGCTGGGCGAAGGCATGCAGCAGCGGAGCACCCAGGATGGCGGGATGGTTGACGCCGGCGTGCAGCACACGCTCGCACACGGTGTCGTCGATTTTGAAGATACCGCCGATCGTGGGGCCCATTGCGCCGCAGTAGCCGGAGAACGCATCGATGTCCTCGAGCTTGACACCGTGCTCGGCAAGAGCGGCGAGAATCGTCTCCTTGCGGTACTCAAACTGATCGGCCGCCTGATCGAACTTGGCAAGCTCCTCGGCAGGATGCGTGACGTTCAGGCGGAAGAGAGCCTCGGTGCCGTCGAACACGGCGACCTTGGTGGAAGTGGAACCCGGTGAGAGGGTCAGGATCTTGTAGCTCATAAGAGCTCCCTTCATTTGATGTTCAAGGGCGTCCCGTTTGGACGGAAACACCCGGCTAATGGTTTTGAACGGCAAAAAGGACAAGCGACGTGACGTAACCGACAAATACGAGCCGCACATAGGTCGCAAGCCACGAGGCAATGACATCGCCCCCTAGCGACGTCTGGATCACGGCCATGGTGAATGAGATACACGTCACGAAGACGAGATTCTCCATGAACACTTGGACAAGGGGACGCCAGCGGCGCCCGTCCGCCCAGTTGGTCACCGCAGCGGCAAATCCGGGCACGGGAAGCACCAACTGCAGCAGCACGTTGGTGAAAAACGCCGACGCCACGCCCGGATACCAGGCCTGAAAGGTGAACGTCGCGCCAGCGAACAACATCGCCGAGGTGTTGATGACGATTGCGAGCACCAAATCGCACAGGACGGTATTGATCTTCCATTCGCACATATGCGTCTACTCCGAATCTTCGGGTATGGGTAACGGGATATCGTGGAGCACGGGGCCGAGCAGAGGCTCGAGTGACCGTGCGATAGCTTTCGTGACAAAACTCCGCTCGTTCGCCGTGTTGAGATCCCTCTCGACATAGCCGTGCTCCACGCCATCGACGGGTTGCCAGACTACGCGGTCGCGCCCGAAAGGACTAGCGGTAAGCAAGCGCTCGCGGAAACGCTCCGACTGTCCGAGGAGCACATCGCCGACTACGGGCGCTAACACCGTTCGCGGAAAATCCGCGAGCTCGGAATCGGATGCATGCAGCGGCGACATCAACGGGTCGCACTGATCGCATTCGCCCGCATAGAGGTCCGAATAGGCCGCCATGGCATCGGCCTCCAAGCTGGCGCCGTCGCTGGAGCACCCATCGAAGCGCTCGGACACATCGAGGCATGGGTAGTGAAGCACCAAGCCCGACGCGCATGGGAGTTCATCCGAGCGCTGGGAGAGCAGGGCATATGCCGCAGCAAGATTGGCACCGGCGCTAAAACCCATCAAGATCACGCGGCCCGGCTCAACATCGAGTTCATCGCCCACGACGATCCGCCGAACCGTACCTGCCACATCATCCAGCGCGGCGGGAAACGGGTGTTCCGGCGCCAAGCGGTACTCGACACCCACCACGTTCGCCTCGAACGAATCTCGAATCCACGAACACAGGGAATCGCTTGTCCGTGCATCACCGAGCGCGAAACCGCCACCATGGAGCTCGAATACCACAGGACGGGCATCGGCACCAAAAGCCCTGTGAAGCCAGCAGCCGCTCATGCATCCCCGTGCGGGATCGGGCGCGAACCACTCCCCCGAACAACGTCGCCGGTCGAGCTTCCGAGTGGCCTCGCGCCGCAGATACGGTAACGTGGCAGCGAGCTCGCCTACGTCCACGGCAGATCCCTAGCGCGCCGCAAGAACGAGCATTGCGATGTCGCCCACGATCTCCTCGACCGTGGCACCACGGCTGGAGTCGGCGACCGGCTTGGCAAAGCCGTTAAGCGTATGACCGTACGCCGCGCCCTTGGCAAAACGCTGGATGAGCTTGACGGCGATGTTCGCAGCATTCAAATCGGGGAATACAAGCACGTTGGCGCGACCGGCGACATCGCTGTCACGCTTGACCTTCTTGGCGGCGACAGCCGGATCGATGGCGGCATCGAGCTGGAACTCGCCGTCGGCGGCGATATCGGCGCGACGCTCGTGGACGAGCTTCACGGCCTCCTCGACACGGTCGACAGACTCGCCGGCACCAGAACCATCGGTCGAGAAAGACAGGAAAGCCACACGCGGCTCCCAACCCATAATGGAGCGCACGCCGTCAGCAGCGCTGATGGCGATAGAGGCAAGTTCAGAGGCGTTGGGCTCAGGATTCAGGCCACAGTCGGTAAAGCAAATCACGCCGCCCTCGGGTCCTTCAAAACCAGGGGTCTCGACGAGCGCCAGGATGGACGGCACGTCCACGCCCTCCTTGAGGCCAATGGTCATCTGGGCGCACATGAGAACGTCACCCGTGGTGTTGATATGGCCGCAGAAGGTGCAGTCGACATCGCCGAGCTCTTCCATGACCATGGCGTAGTACATAGGATTCTTGAGTTTACGGCGAATACCCTTCTCGCTCAGTAGACGAGGTTTGCCAGCACCCATGAAGCGCACGGCGAGCGCCTCGAGGGCATCCGCATCGGCAGAATCGACAATTTCCATGCCGTCGAGAGACACGCCGGCACGGGCGGCGGTCTCCTCGATCACGGCACGCGGGCTTACAAGAACCGGCGTGCCAATGCCGCCGTCGAGCACGCAACGGGCTGCCTGAAGGGTCTTCTCCGCCTCGCATTCGGGCAGAGCCACGCGCTTGGGTGCGCCCTTGGCGTCTTGGACGAGGGTATCGATCAGGGTTGCCATGACGGCATCATCCTTTCTCTCAAATAAGAAAGGGCGGACGCGAATCGCTCGCGGCCGCCCAGAGGCTTATTACATGGACAGGGCATCGTCTACGAACTGGCAGGCATCGGCAAACGTTTTGCACTTGTTGAGCTGCATGTAGGGAACCTCGACCTCGTATTCATCCTCGAGCGCGGAGGCAAACTGGACGATGTTCACGCTCTTGCAACCCAAGTCATCTACGAAGGTGGTCTCGGCCGAAAGGGAGCCGCGATCGACGCCAAAGATGTCAACGGCCTTGTCCTTGAGGATGTCGAGGACTTCTTCCTGGAATTCGTTCATGATGTGATCCTTTCCGATCGACAGTTATTGCCAAGCGAATGCTCGGCTTGGTTACTTACAGCTGGTCTGGCCGCTATGATGCTCCGGCTCAATGGGTGCACAGCTGCCAGACGGCTACTCTCAGCGGATAATGGACGCGATCTGCTTATATGGCAGCGCGATCACCGGGATGAATGCAACGATGCAGATGATAAATACGGCGAGCATGACGTTCTGCGGACCGAACAGGGCCGAAACCGTGGACATGACGGACACGCCGGCAAAGTTCAATACATTGAAAATGACCTGGATAGGCGTGTAGGCGACCTCGAAGTCGGCGCGACCGTAGATCGATGCGGTCAGCGACATGCAGACATTCGCAGCACCCGAAAGACCAAACATAAACATGGCCGTCGCCAGGACGCAAACGATGGAGTGCGATCCGCCGAGCCTCACGAGTAGGCCACCCAGGCCCAACACGCAGATTACGACGAGCGTGGTCTTCTTGGTGCCGATCTTTTGATCGATGACACCGATGAGATAGTGGCCCAGCAGGCCGATCGGCCACATGGACGACAGCAGCACAACACCGAACATGGGATCTTGGCCATACGACGCCAACGTGGGAACGAGCAAGGCAATCGTGCCGGCTCCGACCATCATCGGAAGGCCGGTGCCCAGGCCGATGAGCCAAGTCTGCGGAGTCTTGAGCACGCGGGCGGTGGTCCAGGGACTCGTCTTCTTGTACTCCTGTGCGGCCTTGAACTCGGCCTCGAGCTCCTCACGGCTTACGGACTGGTCATTATCCGGATATGCACCGGCCTCCTCGGGGTTGTTCTTGACGAAGAGGAAGACGACGACGGCCGTGATGGCGACGACGACGGCCATGGTCCAGAAGAATCCCGAGATACCAAACGCACTGCCGGCAAAGCCCAGGATGATAGGGTTCAGGGTTGCCGAGGAAATAGTCATGCCCATGGTGGCAATACCCATGAAGACACCCTTGGTGCGCGGGAACCAGGAAGATCCGAGCAGGCCGACACCGATGGTGGCGTAGGCGACCATGGAGAAGTTGAAGATCACGACGCCGGCGACGAAGAGCTCAAACGTGTTTGCACAGGCAAGCACGCCAAAACCGACAGCTGTTCCCGCCAAGCCGATAACCGAAACCATCTTGGCGCCGATCTTGCGACCGAGCGTGCCAAACAGAACAACGGCGATCAGACTAATCCAGCCGGCGACAGTGATGGCATAGGACATATCAGTCTGCTGCCAACCGTACATTTGGGTGTAGAGCCCGAACAACGTGTTGGTCGCGGCGTTCCAGAACGAATAGAAGTAGAAGAAAACGAAGCAGGCAATGGTGATGCCCCAGCCTTTGGCGCCGAAGTTCGGCAGCCAGGCATTAAATTTCTTTTGATCAGACATGGTGACTTCCTTAAAGAGGCGGGAGGTAGAGAGAGGTCAAAACCTCCCGCCAGACGTCGCTCCAAAGCGGAGCGCCGAAGGGGCGCGCCAGAGAAAACGCACCTCGTATGCAGGCGAAAATACTGCGGAGGCTAGCAGTTATCGCCGTGCCAGATATAGTCGCCGACCTTGTATTTAGGCGGAACGACCGGAATCTGCAGGTAGGACTGATGCTCACCGCCGGTATGGATGACGTGCATGCCGTCACCGTTATCGGTCTTGTGGTTCATATCGTTGTCGTGGAACCACTCGGTCTTGATGAAGCGACCGGCAATGACGACCTGGAGCTTCTCGCCCTTGTGCCAGAGGCGGGAGTGCGGATACATCTCGACGTCGACCGGGACGATCTCGCCGGGCTGCATACGCTCTTCCTTCTCGTGGCTGTGCACGGGCTGGAAGTCACTTGCGTACTTGGGGTCGAGATCGCGGTGCGAGCAGCGCAGGAAGCCCCAGGCTCCGCGGAACGGAGCGCCCATGACACGGATGGGCACGTAATTGCCCTCATGATCGAGCTTGATGACCCAGGGGAAGAGGTCCATGTTGTCGTACCCGCGGCACTCGACGTAAAGATGGAGCTTCATGTAGCCCGTGATCTCGGTGTCCTCGGTGAACTCGTAGGTGAACGTAGTGGTCTCGGTCTTGGGATCGTAGACAACCTCGGCCTCATTGCCGTACTCGTCGAAGCCGGCGGTACCGTCTGCAGCATTGAGGTAGAGCTTCTTGTACTCGGTGCGCTTCAGCGGGAAGGTATCCTCGGCACGCTTGCTGGCGTAGTCGTAGTCGTAACCGTCCATGACGTCGATGCGGACGCGCGGCGTCATCTCCCAGCCGTTGTGAATCTCCTTGCAGTAACGATCGAAGAACTTGCGCAGGTCCTCGAGGTTGGCCGGCGTGTAGGTATCGGGCCACTCGAAGTCGCGGTGAGCGCGCATCCACTTCTTGGGGGTACGGATGCGACGGAAGCCCTCGAATGCGCCACGCAGATGATGGTGGACCCAGCCGGCGGTGACATACGTCGGGATGCGAATCTTGTTCCAGTCGACGATCTTGTCCTTGTAGTAGGCGTTCATCAGCGGGTACTTGGCAACCATCTTGGGGGTGTCCTCGATGTAGTTGTTAACCGCGAGTGCCTGGATGATATGGGTCTCGTAATCGGGGTTGGGAATGCCACCGCAGAAGTAAGACTCACGATACAGGTCGCCCTGGCCCTCCCAAGCAGCGAGGCATGCCAGATGGGGCGGACGCTGGGCAGCGATGCGCCAGTGGGACATGCAGACGCCGGAGTTGCCGATCATCGTAGCGCGACCATTGCACCACTCCTGAGCGGTGACCCACTCGATGAAATCGTAGCCGTCCTGGGCATCCTGGGAACCCCACAGATACACGTCGCCCTCGGAGTTACCGACACCGCGCGGATCGACGTTGGCGACAGCGTAGCCATAGTGGCACCAGTAGCCAGGGTCGGGTGCCTCGAACTTAGCGTACTGCGAGACGGTTTTGGGAGGCACGCCCATGAGCTGCCAAGAGTCCATGCCCTCGGAGGGGTTCTTGCCGAACGGGGCAAAAACGCAGATGACCGGGACCTTCTCGGTGGTGTTGGAGGGGCGGTAGATGTCGGCGTAGATGACAGTACCGTCGCGCAGGACACACGCCACGTCGCGCTCGCACATAATACCCGGGATATCGGTCTCGTAGGTGTGCGGATTGTACTTGGCACAGAAGCCCATGGTAGCGACCATCTCACCGTCGCCGGCAGCCTCGGGATCCTCGCGCATCTTCCGCTTGATCTCGTCGAGCTCCTCGCGGCTCTTGCCGGGGTTGCCCTTGGCGAAGGGAACCTCGAACTCCTCGCCGTCCTTGCCGAAGGTCATCTTTTTGTAGATGCCCTTATATTCCTCATCGGCCATAAAAACGCTCCTCTCGTCGCGTACCCGGAAGCTTTTTTCCGGGCTGTTTCCATGAACTGCAGTATGCGATGGAGCTGCTTCCACTTCACTGTTCTTGCGCACAGTGTTCTGAGTTTGAATTGGCGTTAAACGGTCGAAAACATTCCGTGAACGGTTTTACCTTGCTGCGATAATAAAATTATTGAGCACGGTATTGCTATCGTTATAGATGTTTAACTGCACCGATGGGAGGGGTCTTATGGAACTTAACGAGTTATTGAATGAATTGGACTCTAGCACAATCACTGTGGTCAAAAACGGACTTCAGAGCAAATCGTTTAGCGGGACGACACTGCTTTCGGGTTCCGTGGCAGCAGCACTCGATGACTTCGACGTGATATTTTTCGCGGATGCCTCCTACTTCAACACACTCCCAGAAGAGCTTCGACGAGGACGCGCGTTCTTCCTACACCTCGATGAGCCGCTCAAACCGCTCTCGGGCGATTCGTTCGTCGCGACACTCTATGAATTCCGCCGCTGGATCGAGGCATTCGAGACGGTCTCCCACGAATTCCGCGAGCTTCAAAAAAAGAAGGACCTGGTAATCTCGATGACTGGGCTCGTCAATCGCGGGGCGAATCTCAAGACCCTGCTCAACGTCGCCGCCGAGGCCATAGGAGCCCCTGCCTCAGTTCTGGACAATTCGCTCAATTTCGTCGCCGTATCCGACAACTTTCCCTCTTTCGTCACGAATGGTGAGGACGCCAACGACAATACGGTTCCCATCGAGGCGTTTCCACTGCTAAAGGCAAAGGGTCTGACCAACATTCGCAAGCCGTTCGATCTACGCGTATTCGATTGGACCGACCATGCCGGCAACGTCTACACCAACCATTACGCGCTCATCCACGCAGGCGATGCCATCATCGGTTCGATGAGCTTCTTCACCCATGGGCGGCATCTGCGCCCCAGCCGCATGGCGATGCTTCCCACGATTGCACAGATTATCAGCATCCAAATGGAACGAAGCGATGCCCACACGCTCAACAAGACCCTCTACTATGCGCGCCTGTTCAAACTGTTGGAATCGGGTCTGGAGCTCAACGACATGGACCGACTGCAGAAGCAGTTCTCGACCTTTGGCTACAAGCTCAAGCCGCGCATGCACATGCTCTGCGTGGACTTCTCGCAGCAGCTGTTGGCCTTCGACAGCGTGCGCCCGCTGGCCGAACGCCTGCTCGGCCACATCGAGAATGCGGTGTTCACGATCAATCAGACGGAAATCCTGTTTCTCTCGAGCGTCGACGGACCAGGTGAGCACTTCTGCGATATCGACGCGCTCGAGCAACAACTCACCAGCACCGCGATTTTCATCGGGGCAAGCTCGGGCTTTACCGATATCCACCAGGCCAAGCACCGTATCGACGAGGCACGTCGCGCCATCGCCGCCGCTCGACGACTTAATACCCGCCGGCACGTCTTCCTGTATTCCACGCTTCGACTCGATGACTTGATTCTGCATGTCGACGATCCATGCGTGATCCATGGGTGTCAGTTCTCGCCCCTTATACGATTACTCGAGGAGGACGAACGCGAGGGGACAGAGCTCACATCTACGTTGTGGCGGTACCTGCAAAACCCAGCGCACCCGGCAGACGTCGCAGCCGAGCTCTTCATCCACAAGAACACGCTGTATTACCGGCTCGACAAGATCCGTCAGATCATGGGATGCGACTTCAAGGACGCCGAAACCATCGCCAACATACAGTTGACGTTCCATATTTTGAGAATTCAGAGTCGGTTTGACCCCAATCAACCGCTGATTGAGCGAATGGAGACTGAGGCGACAGGAGGCGCCATGTCCTAAGGACGCCATGCCGTAGCCGTTTAGCTGGAAATAGACAATTACCAAAGCGGATGTCTGGTCCGCAGACTTCCGCTTTGGCCGCGCTTCCGAGGTACAGCCGACAAATGTACGTGTAATTCCCCATCCAACCGTATGATTTTGACTTAATCAATAGCACTCAGGAACGCGGGCTGCACGTCGGCGACGATGCTATGCTTAAGCTCAACTGTCTTGAGGAGCATGTGCCTATGTCTACGTTTTTAAATGAGGGTCCGATCTTTGGCCTGTCCGCAGCCGTCGCCTGGGGCTTTCGCTCGGCGTCAATATTATGACGCACTGTGTGCGCGCACAAACCTACACGTTGTGCAGGGCGGATGTTGTACGCATCGCCATATAAAGCGACCGGAGCGCGCCCGCGATCCGGTCGCTTGGCACGTTATGGCAGTTCTCGCACAAAGATTGGAGCGTCACCGCGGTGGCGCAGCTCGCTGCCTAACGCCTCTTACAGGGGATGGGGCGAGGCGGCGTGCGGGGCTTGTCGGCACCCGCCCGGATGATCGCACCCTCCTCGCAGGCGGCGACGCACGCACCGCACTTGGTGCAGGCCTTCTGGTCGATGACGTGCACGAAGCGGTTCTTGCCGAGAATCGCCTCCTCCTCGCAGACGTCCGCGCATTCGCCGCAGCCCACGCACTTGTCGGGCAGGATGTGGAAGGTCATGAAAGCGTCGCACTCGCCGGCGTCGCAGGCTTTGCGGCTGTAGTGACGCTCGATCTCGGTACCGAACAGCTCGATCGCGCTCTTGGCCGCGCGGGCCAAAGCCGACCCTTGCTCGCACAGGCTCTGGGCCTCCATCACGGGGGCCAGGTCGCGCACGAGCTCGACGTCGCCGCTGCGGCCACGGCCGTTGCAGACATCGGTGAGGATGGCGGTGATTTGATGGCCTCCCTCGTAACCGTACACGCAGCGCCCGCAGCACTCGCGACGGTTGGCCTCGCACACCTCGCGCAGAGCGCGGGCCATGCAGTTCTTGGCCCCGTAGACGCGCACGTAGTCGCTCGTCATCTCCACGGTGGCGTCCGGAGCGTAAAACGTCGACGCGGGGAACCCTACGTAGACGGCCTTGGGCGATGCGACACCCGCAGCCTCGGCCAGATTGGCGCACGTCACGGTGGCCGCAAGCTCGACGGGTTCTGCAGCGCCGTCAACCCACACCCAGCGCTTGCCGTCTGCGGCCATCAGCTCGGCCGCAGAGACCACGCGGGCCTCGGAAGACGTGCCCGCGGGTGCAGACGGCATCATGCGGCGGTCCTCAAGGTACGCGCACACGGCGGACTCGTTGCCCCAGATATAACCCAGGGACGGGTCGCAGCCCACCACGCGGGCGGCACCGTCGAGCTCTCGGGCGAGCTTCTCGGCGACGGTACAGGCGGAGCTCACGAGCACGACGACGTCACCGGTAAGCGAGCGGACGGCCGCGGCGGCGGCGTCGACGTCGCGCTCGAGCAGGGTCTGGGCAACAGGGGCCTGCGCGTAGACGGGCATGAAATTTACGATGGTTGTCATGTCCATACCTCCTAAAACTCGTTCCACAGGCGCGGGGCGTGCAGGGTCAGGCGCAGGTCGCACTGCAGGCAGCGGCTGGCCTCGCAGATGGCCTCGGCCTCGGAGTACGGGCACTCGAACGCATCGAAGCTCTTTGCACGCTCGGCGCCGTCCGCTATCTCGGGCTCGACGCGCCCGGCATCGAAGGCCTCGGGACGTGGGCCGATCCACGGGTTGGGAGCCTCGTGCGTGGTCAGGCACGCCGAGATGTCGCCGTCGCCACCCAGAGCGCGGTCGATGGAGGCGGCGCACGTGCGACCGGCCTCGATCGCGGCGATGACGGACTTGGTGCCCGTCACGCAGTCGCCGGCGCTCCACACGCCCTCGACGCTCGTGCGGCCCTCGTCGTCGGCCACGATGTAGGGACCGTGCGTGAGCTCGAGACCCATGTCGAGGGTGCCCTCGGGCTTCTGGCCCACGGCAAAGACCACGTGATCGGCGGGCAAGGTCAGCTCGCCGCCGTCGACCAGCTCGGTCACGGGCCTGCGGTCCTCGTCGAAGTAGAACTTGGCAATCTTGTGCACGGTTACCGAACCGACACGGCCGCTACCGGGCTCGGACTCGTTGATAGACGTGAACGCGTAGGCGTCGTGCAAAACGATGCCCTCTTCGGCGCCCTCGGCACGCTCCTCGGGAGTCGACGTCATGGCGTCGACGGCCTCGAGACAGGCCATGTGCACGCTCGCGGCGCCCAGGCGCACGGCGGTGCGGGCGCAGTCGTAGGCCACGTTGCCGCCACCCAGCACGACCACGTCGCCCGAGGCGTCCATGGACTCGCCGTTGCGGGCGGCTTTGAGGAAATCGGTGTTGACGTAGACGCCGTCGAGGTCGCACCCGGGCATACCCAGACGAACGCCCGCATGGGTGCCGACCGCCACGAGGACCGCGTCGTACCCCTGTCCGAGCAACCCAACGGGATCGCCCACGCGCTCGGAGCACCTGATCTGGATACGCGGCTCGGCGTCAGTCGCCTGCGTGGTCTCGAGGATCGCAGCGACCTCGCCGTCGACCACGGCATCGGGCAGGCGGTAGGCCGGGATACCGTAGCGCATCTGGCCGCCAGTCTTCTCGTTGGCCTCGAACACCGTGACGGCATGACCCTTCTGAGCCAGGAACTGCGCAGCGGTCAGGCCGGCGGGACCGGCTCCCACCACGGCTACCTTCTTGCCGGTGAGAGGCTCGTGACGTACGAGTTCTTTCCACGCACCGTCGTCGCGCACGGCTGCCGCGCGCTTGAGGCGGCACACCGACACGGGCGCTTGGTCGAGCTCGTTGTGCTTGCAGGCCGACTCGCAGTTGTGGGTGCAGATGGAGCCCAGAGTCTCGGGGAAGGGCACCTTCTCGCGCACGACGGCGGCTGCCTCGCCCCACTTGCCCTCGCGGATGCGGCGTAGGTAATCGGGGATGTCGATATGTGCCGGGCAGGTACTGCGACAGGGCACGACTGCATCGGCACGGCTCGAGCCAGCTGATGCCTCGCGCAGCACGTCGACGATGGAACCGGTGGGGCACACCTCGACGCAGGCGCCGCAGAAGCGGCAGCCCGCCTCTTCGAGCGACACGAGCCCGTCGGTGCCGATGCGGATGCCCTTCTCGGTGTGCTGGTAGCCAAGCACGCCGACGCCGCGCAGGTCGTTGCAGGCGCGCACGCAGCGGCCGCAACGGATGCAACGGGTGAACATATGGGTGATGAGGGGGTTGGACTCGTCGGTCGACACGACGCGGCTCTTAACGCGCCACTTCGTGGGCGAGACGCCCATGTACTGGTACATGGACTGCAGCTCGCAGGTGCCGTACTTGGGACAGCCGGTGCAATCGGTGGGGTGCGTGGCCAAGATGAGTTCCATGGCCGTCTTGCGCACGCGCTCGGCGCCCGGCGCGGCGGAGTCGACCACCATGCCGTCAGCCACCTCGGTCTTGCAGGCGCACACGGGCTCATCGGATCCGTCGACGCACACCATGCACAGACGGCAACCGCCGACCGCCTCCAGATCGGGATGCTTGCACAAATGCGGGATGAAGATGCCCGCGTCGAGCGCGGCGTCGAGGACGGTCGTCCCCTCGTCCGCCTCGACCTGCTGGCCATTAATCGTCAGCTTCACGTTGTTCCTCCCTTGTCGCAGGGGTTTCTTTGCAAAAAGCGCGCCCGCCAGGCCGCAGGACCCGACGGGCGCACCGAGTTCGCACAGGATGCCCCGTGCGCACGCTTTTAGTATTCGAAGAGCTTGGCTGCGGCGTTCTCACCGGCAATGCGGCCGGAGTTGAGGCAGAAGCCCATGGTGTTGCCGGGAATGCAGAAGTTGTAGGAGTCGCCGTAAATGGTACAGGCGTCGGTGCCCACGCAGTACAGGCCGTCGATGACGTGGGACTCCTCGTCCATGACCTCCATCTTGTGGTTGATGAGCACGCCGCCCAGGGTACCGTACGCGCCCATGTACTGCTTGCAGCAGTAGAAGGGGCCCTTCTCCAGGGGCTGCATGAACTCGCGCTCCTTCTCGAACAGGCTGTCCCAGCCCTCGGCGCACATGTCGTTGTACTCCTCGACGTTTGCAATCAGGCCATCGACGTCGATACCGGCCTTCTCGGCGAGCTCCTCGAGGGTATCGGCCTGGCAGATGGGCTCGTAGCCGTCGGCCAAATCGCGCTCCCACTGCTCCTCGAAGCCCTCGTACAGGTCGTGCGGGTGGATGTGGGAGATGATGTCGGGACCGTTCTTCTTCCAGCGCTTGAGCATCTTGGCGTCGAAGATGGCATAGCCGACCTTGCCGGGCAGGTGATTGATGGCGTTGCCGGTGAAGGTGGTGTTGTAGATCTCGTCCTCGGGCATGAAGCGCTCGCCGTTGCGGTCGCACCAGTAGCAGGGCTGACGGAACGCACCCTCGATGTAGAAGTGGTTCATGTTGTCGGGGATCTGGTACATGAGCTCCATGGTGACGGGCGTGTGGCCGGCGCCGACCTCGTAGCACATGTTGATACCGTCGCCGTCCATGCCGGGGATGGCGAAGGAGAAGAGGTTCTTACCCCAGTCGAGGCCGATCTTCTCCTTGATGAGCTGGGTGTTGTGGCCGAAACCGCCGGTTGCGACGATGACGCTCTTGCAGGAGATCTCGATCTCTTCACCGTTCTTCTCGGTGGCGCGGACGCCGCAGACGGCACCCTCGTCGTTGGTGATGAGGGAGGAAGCGGGGGTCTCGAGCATGAACTCGACGCCCAGCTCCTGGGCGCGCTCGGTCATACGCTTGGTCATGGTCGTTGCGGCGCGGGGACCGGGCTCGGAGCCGTCCTCGGGCCGTACGACATGCCAGGTGTACTCGCCGTCGGCGTAAGCACGGTTGCGCTCGCGGGCGCGGAAGGCGGGGCGGACGGAGTCAAACTCGACGCCCATGTCCATGAGCCACTGGATGGTGTCGCCGGACTTGAAGTAGTAGGCACGAACGAGACGGGCGTCGACCTGGTAATGGGTAAAGAACATGTGGCGACGGAACAGCTCGCCGGGGGTGACCTCGATCATGGCTGCCTTCTGGATGGGGGAACCCGCAGCGGCGGGGCCCATGCCCATATTGGCGGCACCGCCGGTGTTGGCGGCCTTCTCGAGGGTGATGACGCGGGCGCCAGACTCGGCGGCTGCGACGGACGCGGCCAGACCGGACAGGCCGGCTGCGACGACGACTACGTCGGTTTCGAGCTGCTTCATATCTTCTCCTTTACGTTGGGGCCGAATGCCCCGCCGATAGAACTTCGTTATCTATAAGCCTGGACCTGGGCAGACACAGGCTCAATGTGCGCACGCACAAACATCCAAGCGAACCGTCTAGTGCATCTGTGGCTCGGGATCGCTCATGAGGTTGCGGGCGATGGACTCGGCCTGACGTGCCCACACGAACGAGACGACGTAGCCGACGATCCAGCACTGGGGAAGCGACCCCATGAGCGCAAAGGGGAACGCGGCCAGGGGCATGCCCTGCATGACGATAGCGTTCACATAGGTGAGGATGATCGCGTTGATGGCGACGTAGACGGTGTTGACGACCAGGTTGAGCAGTAGACCGAACTTAAGGCCGTCGGACGGCTTGGCACCGCAGGTGCCGGCAAAGGCGAAGCCCCACTTCTCGGACGGGACGAACCAACCAATGAAGAACGAGATGACGTAGGACATGGCGGTGTTCATAAGCGTCGACTGGATGAACGCGGGCATGAACGCCTCGGCGGGCAGCCCCGCAGACGAGATTCCGATGTAGCTGGCGACCAGCGAGATGGAGATGGCGATGGGGATATTGGTAAGAAGGACCTTGACGAGCTTGGTCGAATTCTTCATAGGCATGGCGGTCAACCTTCCGATATAAGCGGACAAAATACGGACCCTACCAAATAGGGTTTCTTGGCAGGGCCCGCTGGGGAGCAAACTATGTGCTAGTCACGCTCGGGCATGACGGGCTGGATGGCATCGCGGTAGAAGGCGACACGTTCCTTGTACTCGGGCGTCTTCTTCATCTCGGCCAGGATGCCCTCGTTGCGGCCGATGTCCTCGCCATGGATCTTCTTACCGGAGATGGTGTCGTGGGCCTTGTGCAGGTCCTCGTCCTTATAGGAGACGGTTACGACGCCGTCGACGACATCCACGGTGCCCTCGAGACCACACACGCAGCAGATGGCACGGTTCTCGCCGGGGACCAGGTAGAAGTCGTTGCAGTTGCAGTGGGGGCAGACGCCCTTCTTGCCCTTGAACTCGGCGTGCTCGATGTCCTTGGCGGCCTCGGCGATGTTGGTGCCGATCTCACGGGCGCGCTCGATGAGCTCGTCCTGCATAAGGGCGGTCTTGGCCCAGGGCACCCACTCGTTGTCGATGACCTTCCAAGCGGGGGTCATGGACTGGATCTGGTGCTCGGACTCGACGTGGGTGCCCCAGTCAGAACCGCCGATGCCGATGTAGGACACGACCTTGGGGCTCATGATCGCGGGGTTAGGCGCGTTCTCGGGCTTGCCCATCTTGTTGGCGATCTCGGTGCAGATGTAGTTGTTGCCGGTGTCCATGCGGGGCCCGAAGCGGTCCATGATGGTGTGGAAGAGGCCCGAAGCGCCGGTCTCGAAGATGGGGTCGCACATGATGACGCCGTCAGCGTTGAACATCTTGAATGCCAGCCAGTCGAAGTCGTCCTTGTGCATGCACATGTTGCCGCGGCCGCTCATAAGGGCCTTGACGCAGGCGATGCAGCCGGTGCAGTGCTTGATATTGAGGTCCATCGCACGGATGAACTCGATCTCGCAGCCAGCCTCCTGGGCGGCGAGCAGAGCGACCTTGCAGATGGTATCGTTGTTGCCGTTTTTGGTACCGAACGATACGCCGACGATCTTAGTCATACGACCAATCCCTTCCCTTGCGAATGGGCCCTGTGCCCTTTCTGTCTGGGTTTCTCCTGTACCATGAGTATCCGACGCAAGGGCGAGCACCCGCTATGTGTGCCCGATTAAGCATTGGCTTGGCGTGGACGCGGCGCTTGTGCGCGCGTACAATTTCAAACGAACCGAGCCGCTAGCAAACTGCGAGCGGTATATAACCGACCGCGAACGTTGAGCTGGAGGCTCCATGAAAATTCGCTCGATCCTCGCCGAACTCGAAGTCGTCGATTGTCGAGCGGCGACCGAGTTCGCTCTCAACCAAGAGGTCGTATGCATTACCGCCGTCGACTTGGCCGCCCGGGCGAGTGAAGCTCGTGTCACCCCTTTGGGCATGCGAGAGCTCGTCTTGTGCCGCCCGGGCGACTTCGGCGGACCGTGGACACCGCCGGGGACCGTATCGCTCGTCCTCTACCACGCGGCAATTCCCGACGACGCCGTGCATGCCAGCACGTCGTGCATCGTTGCAGCCACGTCGCTCCCCATAAGCAAGGCGTTCGAGCGCTTTGACCGCATACCCCAGCAGGTCGTAGCCATCGACGCCATGAAGGGCCGTCTGTTCGACACCTTCCAGCACACGCACAACATCCGCCAGTTCGTCCAACGCGCCTACAACGTCTTAGGGCTGCCCACCATTGTGGTCAACACCGATGGTCGCATCCTCGCCCACGTGGGCGAGTTCTCCGATGCGCGCGAGGATATCGCCGCCCAGCTCAAGACAGGCTACATCGCACCCGAAGTCCAGGCCGTCATCGACCGTGACTGCATCGTCGAAAACGCCCGTGCCAAGCACTACCCCGACGCGAGCCACGACATCTCGAACGACGAGAACTGGGTCACGAGCGTCGTCTACTACAAGCGCTTGGAACTCGGTCGGTTTGACGTCTACAAGCCCCAGGGAGCCTTTACCGGCTACGACCTGGAGCTTATCGACTATGCGGGTTCCTTGGCGGGCATCATCATCGACCGCATGACCGATGTGGCCACCAGCTCCAACCAAGGGGCGTCGGTCCTGTCGGATATTCTCGACGGGCGGTTCACCCAAACCAAAGACGCGACGGGCAGGCTCGCCGACGCCGGCGTCGACACCTCCGGTGCCTATGCCATGCTCACCGTCGAAGGGGAGCGGCTATTCGCCTCCCCCACGTACAGCTCGCATGTCGGGCGCCTTATGAAAGACGTTTTTCCCCACGGCATCTGGGTCACCCACCGCAACACGTTCTGTATGCTGCTCCCCATGCCGCACATCGACGGCCCGGCGTTTCCCTATTACGAGAAGCTCGAGGAGCTTACGCTCGACAACCCCCCGCTTGCGGCGCTGCTGGTCAACAACTCGCTGCGCGCCTATGTGAGCGAGCCGTTCGAAAACATCCTACTGTGCCCGGTTGGCTTTGAAGAGTGCATCCAGCTTTCGTCGGCCGTCGACGACGACTCCATCGTCTCGCTGCACTGGCACCATCGCCTGCGCGCCATGGCCGTCTCCGTCGCCAACGCAAGCCATCGCGGAACGCGCCTGCTATGCGATCAGCGTATCCTCGCCGCGCTCGACTACGACCGTGCCAAGGGTACCGAGTACATCGCAACCATCAAGGCGTTTCTGGAGCATCCCGGCGACGCGACCGCGGCGTCGAACGAGCTGTACGTCCACCGCAACACGTTCTTCTACCGTTTGCGCAAGGCCCGCGAAATGTTCTCCATACCGCTCGATACCGGCGAGGACATGCTCAGCGCACGTTTCACCATTGAGGTCGCGCTCTCCATGCCCGATCTTCTCGATCGAGGGCTGGAGTAACGGATAAGAGCTAGCGATTGTACCTATCGCACTTCTTCCGCCACCTCGGAAGCTCGCTTTTGATCTCGGCGATCCATGTGTAATCCATGGATGTCAGTTCTCGCCCCTTATGCGATTGCTAGAGGAGGTCGAACGCGAGGGGACAGAGCTCATTTCGGCTTAATCAATAGCACCCAGGCACGCGGGCTGCACGTCGGCGACGCTGCTATGCTTAGGCTCAACTGTCTTGAGGAGCATGTGCCTATGTCTACGTTTTTAAATGCGAGTCCGATCTTTGGGCCCGTCCGCAGCCGTCGCCTCGGTCTTTCGCTCGGCGTCAATATGATGCCGGCTAGCGGCAAAATCTGCACGTTCGACTGCATTTACTGTGAAAACGGCCTTAACGCAGAGCGTCCCTGCCACGAGTCGCATAACACCGCCGCCGTGGTGCTCGACGCGCTCGAAGCCAAGCTGCGCGAGATGGCCGCCGAGGGCGAACTTCCCGATGTCATCACGTTTGCCGGCAACGGCGAGCCCACCGCCGCACCAGAGTTTCCGCAGGCCATCGCCGGCGCCGTCGCACTGCGCGATAAGCTGGCCCCGAGCACCAAGATCGCCGTGCTCTCCAACGGCACACGTGCTGATCGCCCCGAGGTGCACGACGCACTCATGATGGTCGATGACAACATCCTTAAGCTCGACACGGTCGATCCGGCGTTTATCCAGCTGCTCGACCAGCCCGTCGGCCCCTACGACGTCGAGCACCAGATCGAGACGTTCGCGAGCTTTGACGGTCACGTCATTATCCAGACGATCTTTTTGACCGGTGAGTACCAGGGCAAGTCCGTCGACAACACGGGCGAGCGGTACGTTGGCCCCTGGCTTGCGGCGCTTGAGCGTATTCGTCCGCAAGAGGCGACCATCTACACGGTGGCGCGCGAGACGCCGGCTGCCGGCCTTGCCAAAGCCGCGCCCAAAGCGCTCGACACCATCGCCGCGCGGGTCCAAGCCCTCGGCATCCCCTGCCAAGTAAGTTACTAACCCGCGGCCGCCCAACAGCAGCTCATTTGGGACGGGGCTTTTTTGACTGATACGACACGTCTTATACCAGTCAAATTAGCCCCGTCTCAAATGAGCTGCTCTGCGGGTGGGCTATACTAGCTGCGGATGAAAGGAAGTTAACCATGTATGACAATGGACCTGTGCCCGGCCGCAACGACGCTTGCTGGTGCGGTAGCGGCAAAAAATATAAGAAATGTCACAGCGCCTTCGATGAGCGTCTCGAGCGCCTGTGGGAGGAGGGCTGGAACGTTCTGCCTCGCACGCTCTACAAGACGCCCGCCGACATCGAGGGCATCAAGCGCTCGGCGGCCATCAACGTGGGCGTGCTCGACTACGTGGGCGAGCATATCGCCGCGGGCATGACCACCAACCAGATCGACCAGATGATCTACGATTACACCGTCGAGCACGGCGGCACGCCGGCCGACCTCAACTACGAGGGCTATCCCAAGAGCGTGTGCACCTCGATCAACGATGTGGTCTGCCACGGCATTCCCTGCGATACGGACGTGCTTCGCGAAGGCGATATCGTCAACGTGGACTGCTCCACGATCCTGGACGGCTACTTTAGCGATTCGAGCCGCATGTTCTGCATCGGCGAGGTCTCGGCCGAGCGCCAGCGCCTGGTCGATGTCACCCGCGCCAGCGTGGAGGCAGGCCTTGCCGCCGTTAAGCCGTGGCTGCCGCTGTCCGTGATGGCCGAGGCCGTTCAGAAGACGGTCGAGGACGCCGGCTTTAGCGTGGTGCGCGAGTACGGCGGACACGGCATCGGTAAGGAGTTCCACGAGGACCCGTTTGTGGGCTTCACCACCGAGGCACCCGATGTGGACACCATCATGGCTCCGGGCATGGTCTTTACCATTGAGCCCATGGTCAATGCCGGAGCGCCCGACATCAAGATTAGCAAGGGCGATGGCTGGTGTGTGCGCACCAAAGACGGCAGTGACTCGGCTCAGTGCGAGGTACAGCTGGTCGTAACCGAAGATGGCTACGAGCTGCTGAGCTGGTAGCCGTGCAAACGCCGGATGCTGGCGGGCCCACCCGTCTTGCATCCGGCGTTTTATTTGAACGTTTTGCCTGATAAAACCTGCCAAAATAAACCTGTCCCTTTTTGGCAGGTGAGCGGAGAGGACTGCTTGTGAACATCTTGGTTTTGCTGCCCGTCAACGATCGTCATCGCGCGATCCTTGAGTCGAGTGCTCCGGGCGAGGACTTTATCTATACGAGCGCCGATGCCGTTACGCGCGAACAGGTCGCCGATGCCGACGTCATCCTGGGTAATATCAATCCCGCCATGCTCACCGCATGCGAGCATCTCCAACTGCTGCAGCTGCAGAGCGCCGGCTATGACGATTATCTCGCCGCCGGCACCGTGCCGGCAGACGCCAAGCTTTCCTGCTCGGTAGGTGCCTACGGCCAGGCCGTGAGTGAGCACATGTTTGCGATGGTTTTGTCCATGATGAAGCGCCTGCCTGGCTACCAGGACCTGCAGCGCGAGCATCGCTGGGAGGACCTGGGGCCGGTTACCTCGCTCAAAAACGCCAACGTGCTGGTACTGGGCGCGGGCGACATTGGCGGCCACTTTGCCACGCTCTGCCGCAGCATGGGCGCGCACGTCCGCGGCATCAAACGCCATCCGCTCGTCTACCCCATTGTATTTGAGGATATGGACGGCATAGACGCCCTGCCCGAGCGCCTGGCCGAGGCTGACATCGTCGCATCCTTTATGCCTAGCACACCCGAGACCCGCGGCCTGGCGAACGCCGAGTTCTTCGCCGCGATGAAACCGGGCGCCTTCTTTGCCAACGGCGGCCGCGGCGATCTTGTGGTCGCCGACGACTTGGTTGCGGCCCTGGAGTCAGGACATCTCGCCGGCGCCGCGGTCGACGTCACCGACCCCGAGCCGCTGCCTGCGACAAGCCCCCTGTGGGATGCGCCCAACATGCTCATCACGCCGCACGTCTCGGGCTGGTTCCACTTGGCCGCCACGCTCAACAATGTGGTCGACATCGCCGCGGAGAACCTACGCCACCTGCAGGCCGGCGAAACGCTTCGCTGCTGGATCGAACACTAATTTGTTCCGGCGTTTTACCAAACGCCGGAACTGCTCGACGCTGCGAGCCCGCCAGAGCGGCAATCTGACGTTCAATCGTCGGGCATGGCCAAAAGGCCTATGCCCTCCTCTTTCACGTCACCTTGCTCGCTCTGGCGGGCTCTCGCTGACTTTTGCTCAACCTGCGGCATTCTCCCTTTTTGGTGCAATGGGGTCTGGTTAGCTAGCTGTTAGCATTTGCCCAGATAAAACCTGCCAAAATCAACATCCCTTTTTGGCGGGTTTTAGAGCTCTACGCTTTCGGCGCCGTTGATGGTTAGGTTTCGCTCGTAGAAGGCGGTGAGGGCGCGGATGGCGTGCATTACGTCGCGGACGCCGCCGGTCTCGTAGCTTGAGTGCATGGCAAGCTGCGGCAGGCCCACGTCCACGGCGTGCATGCTCGCCTGCATGTTGGACAGGTTGCCGAGGGTGGAGCCGCCGGCCATGTCGCTCTTGTTGGCGAAGGCCTGCGTAGGCACGTCGGCGTCGTCGCAGATGGCCTGGAACACCGCGCGGCTAAAGGCATCGGTGCAGTAGTGCTGGTTGGCGGCCTCCTTGATGACGATGCCGCCGTTGAGCACAACCTGGTTGCGGACGTCGCACTTCTCAGCGTGGTTGGGGTGCACGGCATGCGCGTTGTCGCAGCTCACGAGCATCGAAGCGGCAAGCGCACGGTGGTACGACTCGTCATCGAAGCCCAGCGATCCGTTGATGCGGCGCAGCGCGTCGGCCAAGAACGTCGACATGGCGCCCTGCTTGGTCTCGGAGCCGACCTCCTCGTTATCGAAGCAGCAGAAGACCGAAACATCGTGCGCGTTCTCGGCACCCAAAAAAGCTTGCAGCGAAGTGTGGGCGCAGGCCAGGTCGTCGAGCTTGGGCGTCGAGATAAACTCGTCGGCCCAGCCCCAAATGCGCGCATCCTGGCGATTGACCAGGAACAGATCGCGGCCAAGAATCTGCTCAGGCTCAACATCCAGCTCTTCGGCGATCAGAGCATCAAAGTCGCCCTGCTTAAGATCGCCGGCGCTGATGAGCGGGCACAGGTCGACGGATCGGTTGGGAGCAAAGCCCTCGTTGACGCCACGGTTCATATGGATGGCAAGGCTCGGGATAATAGCGACCTCGCGCTCGGTGGCAAGCAAACGACTCTCAATGCGGCCACCCTCGCGCACCAGCACGCGGCCCGCAAGCGCCAGCGGGCGATCGAACCAGGTGTAGTCGATCATGCCGCCGTAGGCCTCGGTGTTCAGGCGCAGCGTCTCGCCCGCGCCGTCGAGCTCGGGCACGGCCTTGACCTTAAACGTCGGCGAATCGCTGTGCGACGCCGTGAGCTGAAAATGATAGTCACCGGCAACGCCGTCCTCGCCCCACGTCGCGGCCAGGTCCTCGCCCACCTTAAAGGCAACGACGCTCGAGGTGTTGCGCTGCGTGTAATAACGCCCGCCCGGCTCGATGTCCCACGCCGCATTCTCGGGCAGATAGGTAAAGCCCGCCTCGTCGAGCTCGGCCATAATGGTCGCCGCCGTATGAAACATGCTGGGGCATGCCTCGATAAAGTCGATAAGGTCGTTGGCGGCCTCGATATCGTCGGCCGTCACATGCGCGCGCTCGGGCGTTTCCTGATCCGTCATGCTCTCCCCTTTCGCTGGGTTGATGGTCCCCTCCAGCATACCCCGCCGCGCCGGCGCCGCACTCTTCATTCCGTGCTTAATTCCGCGCCGCTCACCAAGTTGAGTCATCATGCCCGCGCTCCTTTTGCGACAATTGCACTAACAGGACGAGAGGAGTCGTCATGAAGCCACGTAACATTGCCATCGCCTGCGGTGTCGCGGGAGTCGCCGTCGGCCTTGCCGCTGCCGCCGGCATCGTTCACCGCAAGCAAATCAAGTCCGCCGCGTCGCTCAAACGCTTGACCGACTATGCGGATGGCTATGACCTGTACGCAATCGACATCGCCTACGACTACGATCTTGATCGCATCATCGCCGCTGGCGTGCGCGACGACCAGGCCTACATCGATGCCGTAGTGGCTCAGGTGCTCCCCGGCGTGCCGGCACATGTCCAGGCGCCCCAGTTTGCCTGCAGCGCTTTTGTCGCCGTGGATGCCGAAGGCCGCGTGCGCACCGGTCGCAATTACGACTTTAAGGACGACACCTCGGCACTGCTGGTGCGCAATCACCCGCGCGACGGCTATGCCTCCATCGGCTTTGCGGCCCTTAACAACCTGGGCGATAACACTCCGCTTGACTCCGTCGCCGGACGCGCCGCCGCACTCATGGGCCCGCTTGCCCAGCTCGACGGTGTTAACGAATGCGGCGTGTCCATTGCCGTGCTCACCCTGGATTCCAAGCCCTGTGACCAGGACACGCAGCGCCCCGTCATCAACACTTCGCTCGCCATCCGCCTGGTGCTCGACCGTGCCGCCACCACGCAAGAAGCTGTCGACCTGCTTTCTGCCTACGACATGCACGCCATGGCAGGACGCGATTACCACTTCTTTATCAACGACGCCGCCGGTGACGCGCGGGTGGTGGAGTGGGATCCGCGCGACCCCGACCGCGCATGCAAGGCGACGCCCGTGCGCCAGGTTACGAACTTCTACGCCTGCTATGGTGCCGAAGTGCTACCCAACCAAAAGAACGGCGAACTGGGCCATGGCAAGGAACGCGCCATCGCCATCGCCGATGTCCTCGACGCCCATGTCGGTGCCCAAGACGAGGCAGTCGCTTGGAAGGCCCTGCGCGCTGCGGCGCAAGAGCCCAATCCGGAAGACATCACCAGCAACACGCAGTGGTCGGTCATCTTCGACAACACCGAGCCCGCTGCCGCCATCACGCTGCGCCGCCACTGGGGCGACGTCGACGCCTTCGCGCTGTAAGGAGCTGGCACCGTCGTCCTTACGCTCGCCTGACGTTGTTTACATTTCTATACGCTTGAGCTAACACGTTTTACCCCCGTATCAACAGTGTGCGGGGGTAAACTTATGCGCATGTTGTAACTTGCCCGGAAGGATTCATCATGCTCAGGATCGGTCTTCTTACCAGTGGCGGCGACTGCCAGGCGCTCAACGCCACCATGCGCGGCATCGTCAAAACGCTCATGACCAATAGCGAAGAGCCTATCGAGATTTATGGTTTTGAAGACGGCTACCAGGGCCTTATCTACAGCAGGTTCCGCGTCATGACGCCCGCCGATTTTAGCGGCATCCTCACCCGCGGCGGCACCATCCTGGGCACGAGCCGTACGCCGTTCAAGCGCCTGGATACTCCCGAGGCTGACGGCGTCGAGAAGGTGCCGGCGATGGTCCACACCTATCACAAGCTGCAGCTCGACTGCCTGTTCATGCTGGGCGGCAACGGCTCCACCAAGACCGCCAACCGCCTGCGCGAAGAGGGCCTCAACGTTATCGCCCTGCCCAAGACCATCGATAACGACACCTGGGGCACCGAGATGACGTTTGGCTTTACGAGCGCCATCGACGTCGCCACCAAGTGCATCGACGACGTCCACACCACCGCGTCGAGTCACGGGCGCGTGTTTGTTATCGAGATCATGGGCCACAAGGTCGGCTGGATTCCGCTGTATGCCGGCGTCGCGGGCGGTGCGGACGTTATCCTGATCCCCGAAATCCCCTATGATATGGACAACGTCATCAAGACCATCGAACATCGCATGGAGACCGGCAGCCGTTTTACCATCGTGGCCGTCGCCGAGGGTGCCATCTCCAAGGAGGACGCGGCGCTGCCCAAGAAGGAGTACAAGAAGAAGCTTGCCGAGCGCACGAGCCCGTCGATTGTCTACGACATCGCCAAGGAGATCGAGGCCAAGACCGGTCGCGAGACCCGCGTCGCCATCCCCGGTCACACGCAGCGCGGCGGTCAGCCCGACGCCCAGGACCGCATCTTTGCGACCCAGTGCGGCGTCGAGGCCGCGCTCGGCTGCCTGCGTGGCGAGTTTGGCTACATGATTGCCCTGCGTGACGGCAAGATGTGCCACATGCCGCTCGAGGAGGTCGCCGGCAAGCTCAAGTATGTCGATCCCCAGAGCGACCTGGTGCGCGAGGCCAAGGCGTTGGGCATCAGCTTCGGCGACGAATAGCCTCGGCCGAAACTGCTCTCATCGGAGGCCCCAGGGCTTACCTCCCAAATCGTCCTCGGACATGTCAGGACCCCGCCGTGCGCTTCGC
>CABVBR010000007.1 GCA_902496645.1 uncultured Collinsella sp. | reverse complement strand
GACGGAAAGCACATTAAGTGCTTTCCTTTGCGTGCGGAACTCGCGACAAACTTAACCCGCGCCAGCCGGCCCCGGAGAGCCTCCCTGCCGTCACTTTGTTCAAAGACTTTGTTGCTCGCCGCTTCGCGGCTCGGGATCCCCGTTCTCCTCGGCGGGGTTGGTCTGATTGTTCTGGTTGGACTTCTTACTTTGGCTCAAAGAAAAACGGGGGATGCGTTGTGCATCCCCCGTTTTTGTTGCTTTTACTCTAGGTCAATAAATTTGGTGCTTAGGATCTTGCCGTCTTTTACGAGCATCCTTGCCATGGTGGGGCCTCTGGTGCCTCTGGGGTAGCTGGCGCTGCCGGGATTGAGGACCAGGCAGCGGCCTACTTGGGCCTCTTTGGTTACGTGGGTGTGGCCGTTGATGGCTACGTCTACGGATCCCACGGGCAGGTCTTCACGGTAATGGGCTACGGCGAATTTGAGGCCTTCGTAGGTGAAGAGGGCCAGACGGTCTACATCCGGGCCGTAGTCGCGGTAGTAGTCGTTGTTTCCCAGGACCGCTCGCACGGGGGCGATGGTGCATAGATGCTCGTAATCCATCTCTGAGGTGAGGTCTCCGGCGTGGATGATCAGATCTGCGCCCTTGAGCTCGTCCAGAAGCGCGGGCGAAAGATAGCCGTGGGTGTCCGAGATGATGTCGATGCGCTTGGCGCTTGCACTGTTCATGGGATCCCTTCTTCAAAACCGATTCGACGTATATACAAAAAGCCCCACGGCTCCGCAGACAATTGTCTACAGGGCTGCGGGGCCAGCGTGCTAGAGGCTCAGGGCCTTCTTGAGCGGCACAACGCGGCGGCGCGAGACCGGCACGCGTTCGTCGACGCCCGTAATGCCCAGTTGGATAGCGCCCGAGGGCACCGTCTCGACATCTGTGACGCACGCCAAGTTGACGATATAACGGCGGTGAACGCGAAAGAAGCCAAAGTCGCAAAGCTTGGCCTCGAACTGAGCCAGCGAGGTCGTCGACAGAAAACGATCGTCGATGGTGTAAATGCAGGAGTAATCGTCCTTGGCCATAATGAAGCGAATGTCGTCCACGGGAATGAGGACCTTACGGCCGCCCTTTTCTACCGGGATGCGCTCGATGGTGGCCTTGCTGTCCGTGACGGGCTTGGCGCGCTGCATGACCTTCTCGATCGCACGATCCAGGCGCGCTTCCTCGACCGGCTTCATCAAGTAGTCGACAGCATCCACATCGAATGCCTCGACGGCATGATCGCTATACGCGGTCACAAACACAATCGCCGGCGGATTCTTGAGCTTATGCAGTGCCTCGGCAAGCTGCAGACCAGAAGCGCCGGGCATCGAAATATCGAGAAATACGACATCGACGCAGCTTTCCATCAACATCTCAATGGCGGAGCGGACGCTCGACGCCTCAGTGATCGTGCCGATCTTGCCCGTCTGCTCGAGCAAGAAGCGAAGTTCCGAACGGGCCGGGGCCTCATCATCCACAATCATCGCACGCAGCATAGGGTTTAAACCTTTCGTCAACAAACTACGACGGGCATCCGCCACTTGGCGTTGAGCCCATAGCCTTTTATTTTACTCTTGAATGTCAAAGATGCTCTCTGACAAATCAAGATGCAGGAGCACTTTGGTGCCCTTGCCCGGCGCCGATTCGACGCGCGTATAAGAGTGCGGTCCATAAAAGCGATGGATGCGCTCAGAAATATTGTGCATGGCCACGCCGGCGCCGCCGCCTTGCGGGGAACTGGCATCGGGGCGGGCGGAGCGCTCATCAAACAGCCTGGCGGCGGTGCCCTCGTCCATGCCCACGCCGTTGTCGGCCACGGCAATCAGGATTGCGTCGTCGCCGTCTTGATGGACGGTCACATCGATCTGCAGGGCATCGCCATCGCCCATGCCATGCCGCACGGCGTTCTCGACAATGGGCTGGATTACAAAGGCCGGGACCAACGTGTCCTCGACATCCTCGGAGACATCGAAGGTCGCCAGTACGCGGTCCTCGCCAAAGCGCGCCTTCTCAAACGTCAGGTAGCGCTTGGTCTGGGCAACCTCGCGCGAGACCGGGATAAGCGACCCCGAGTTGTCGAGCGTGGCGCGATAGAACGAGGAGAACTCGCGCAGCAGCTCGCGGGCACGCAGCGGGTCGGTACGCGTAAACGACGCGATGGTGTTGAGCGTGTTAAACAGAAAGTGCGGATTGATCTGCGCCTGCAGGGCACGCACCTCGGCACGGGCCGTGAGTTCCTTTTGCACCTCGAGCTCGTGGATGGCGAGCTGCGTGGACAGGATCTCGGCAAAACCCGAGGCGAGCGCATACTGGGTACGGTCGACGGCACGCGCGGTCTTGTAGTAGAACTTGAGCGTGCCGACGGTGCGGTCGCCCACCTTGATGGGCGCGATGATGCCGGCGGGAACATGGTTGTGCGAGCCATCCGCACCCACCACGTCCACCACGCGGTTGAACGACTGCACGATACCGTGCTCAATGACGTAGCGCGTGGCAAGCGTATGGATGGGCGAATCGGGCAGCAGCTTTTCCTCGAACTCGCCCACGCAGGCCAGCACGTTGCCCTCATCGGTGATGGCAACGGTCATGGCACGTGTCTCGGGCAGGATACGCCGGCACACCAAAAGCGCCGATTCCTGCGTCAGGCCGCCCTTAATGTCCTCGAGCATGGCCGAGGCAACCGAAAGCGTCTCCTCGGTGTACTGGGAGCGTACCGAATCGGGATTGAGCGTCAAAAAGATAAAGATGCACAGGAAGATGCACAGCAGCGCACAGGCGATCACCGTGGCAATCGGCTCAATGCCAGTCGCCAGGGCAAAGATAAAGTACACCAACACGCAAACGGCGCAGACAACGGCGATGATGCGAAAGATTGAAATTGAATTATCGCGCTGGGCGCGGCGGTCGATCATTCAGCCCCCTCCAGGATGCTAATCAGTTGTGCGTCGCGCCAAAGTTCATCCATGATCTTGGGCCAGAAACTCTGAAAACGCAGGTAGCTTGCGGCGTTTTGGCGGGCATAGGTCTTGGCCTCGTCAATACCATGACGCCAGATGCGCAGATACCCCTCGTGCTCGCGGGTAAACATGCTGCGAACCATGGCGGTCTTGCGCACGCGGTCGTCGAGCTCGCGCGAGATCCACGGACCCGGATAGGGCATGAGTGATGCGGCCGTAACCGGAATGAGCTCCTTTTGGTGCGCAGCGAACGTCAGCTTGGCCCGCTCGTAGTACCAACGGTACACGTCCTGCATAAAGCGCGGCGAGCGCTTCTCGGACTCGGGCGGCAGGTGGCGCACGGTCCACTCGTTATCGAACCACACGTCATAGCCGAACATGCGCATGTTAAACAGGTAGTCCAGATCCTCGCCGCGGGTGATAAACGGGTCGAAGGCCACACGCGTAAAGGCGCGGGCGTGGAGGGCCATCAGGCCGCCGCACACGTAATTGGAGCGCGAGATGCGGGTGCCCGAGAGCGCCTTTTTCATCCAGCGATTGAACTCGATACGCTTGGTCCACCAGCGATGGCAAATGCCCGCTTTGTCCGTGGGAGCCAGCGGCGACCCGTCGCGATCGTAAAAGTATCCGCTCTTGACTAAAATCGGCAGGCCCTGACGCGTCTGTTGACCCAGTGCATAGGTCGCACGCTTCATAAAGTCGGCATCGATGACGGTCTCGTCGTCATCCAAAAACACAACCGCGTCGTGCCCCAGCACCGCCGCGCAGGCAAGACCCATGTTGCGGATGGCGCCGTAGCCGCGCAGGCTCACGCACTCGCCCGAGCCTTTGGGCGCAATCTGCGCCACGCGGTCGGCAACACGCGAAGCCTGAGTATTGGTAACGATGGTGACCTTAAGTGTGGGATGAGCATTAACGATTTCGTGCACGCGATGGGATACGTCGGCCGTGGCGGAAACCGGACAGACCACCAAGAGAATGATGCGCGGAATGTCGCGTACCTGTTCGAGCGAAGTCAGGCAGCGATCGAGTTCCGGGTTGGCGGCATTGAGCGACGTCGAGTGATCGTAGGTGCCGGGGGCGTTTGCTTGGGTATCATCGCCCGCCCAATATGTTGGGATCACAACCGTGGCGTTCATACCTTTACCCTCCTTGCAACACAAAAACGGGGCCAAACACAGGCGACGCCCCGCGACCTAGCTGGTTCCATCATACCCACTTGGGCTAAACATTGTTCGGAAGTCAGAATGATTTATGCGGCTACTTCCAAAAGAGTACTGCAGATAGGCACAATTGCTGTACTGAGCCCGGTTGCCTTACGCCGCCGCCTGAGCCATGCGGGACAGACGGACCAGCAGCACAAAGCCAACAACCAGCAGAACGCCAATAGAAAGGACGCCCAGCGACGGGTTGCCGGTCAGGGAGGTGACAACCGACACCAGGAAGGTGCCCATAACGCTTGCGTAACGGCCAAAGATATCGAAGAAGCCGTAGTACTCGTTGGACTTTTCCTTGGGGATGATGCGGCCAAAATAGCTGCGGCTGAGCGCCTGCACGCCACCCTGGAACAAGCCGACCAAAATGGCGAGCACCCAGAACTCAAAGGCGGTCTTTAAGAAAAACGCGGCAAAGAGCACGATGCCCATATAGGCGGCGACGGCCACCAAGATCATGTTGAGCGTGCCCACGCGACCGGCGAGCTTGCCGTAGATGATGGCGGACGGGAAAGCGACGAACTGCGTAACGAGCAGTGCCAGCACCAGCTGGGTCGAATCGATGCCCAAAGCCGATCCGTAGCTGGTTGCCATGGAAATGACCGTGTGCACACCGTCGATGTAGAAGAAGAACGCGATCATGTAGACCAGCACGGTCTTGTTGTGGGCGATCTCGCGCATGGTGTGTCCGACCTCGGAGAACACGCCACCCACGATGTGGCCGATGGTGTCCTGGGGACCGCGCTCGCGACCGTACTTTTGCTTATAGGTGCGAATGAGCGGCAGGGTAAAGATGAGCCACCAGGCACCGGTGATGACAAACGACAGACGCGTTGCCAGCATGGTGGGGACGCCAAGAGCGGGGCCACCCATGATAAGCGCCAGGCAGATGATGAACGGCACGGTGGAACCGATGTAGCCCCAGGCATAGCCCGAGCTGGACACGGCGTCCATGCGCTCGTCGGTGGTAATGTCGGGCAGCATGGCGTCGTAGAACGTCATAGAAGAGTTAAGGCCGATGGTGCACAGCACGTACACGGTCAAAAATGCCATGGCGGACATGGGGATGGCCTGCGCAAAGCAAAGCACGAGGCCCGTAAAGAAAAAGCCCATGAAGAACTTGATCTTGTTGCCGGCATAGTCGGCAAGCGCGCCCAGGATGGGCATGAGCATGGCAATGACCAGCGAGGCGATCGTCTGCGCGTTGCCCCAGGCGACCACGAGGTCGGCCGAGGAAGCGCCGGTATTGATTGCATTGAAGTAGATGGGCACCACCGAGGTGTTGAGCAGCACGAGGGCCGAGTTGCCCACATCGTACATAACCCAGTTACGCTCGAGCTTGGTGTATTTCATGGACAGGGCCCCTTCGTATTCGCCCGATATGCAGTTAGTTCATCGTACCCCAATTGTCCAGAGGCGCCGGTAAGGATTCGGCAAAGGGGCACGCACGAGCCCTACTCCTCGCGGTCGAACTCTTCGTCGGCGCCGAGCACGCGACCGCTGTAATTGACGTGGTTGGTCACGGCTTCCATATCGCCGGTCTCGATAAAGCGGGCGACGGTGAGCTCGTAATCGAGCAGTGCGCGGTCAAAGACCTCGGGAAAGCTCTCGGTCGAGACTTCATCGGTAAAGGGGCTCTTCCATGCCAAGTGGCCCAGATTTCCGGTACGCTCGGGCAGCTCGGTCGTCACGCGGTGCGCAAGGCCGTCGAGCAGCGAATAATCGTGCACCAAGCCCTCGAGCAGGGCAATCGCGCGCGTCTTGGCCGAACCGGCGGGCTCGATAGTGCGGTAGAGCAGCTGCATGTCGGCTACGGCGCCGGCGTACTCCCCCGCCGGGATGTCGATACCGTACACGCGTCCGGCGACGTAGCTCATCAGCACGCCGGCAACGCGATTGATGCGGTCGGTGGTGACGATCTCGCCCGCCGGCGGATAATCCTCGACCGTAGCCCCATCGCGCTTGAGCTGCAGCATCAGCACGTCCAAGTCGCTTTCGAGCACGGCATGAACTTGACTGCCCGAAGCCTCGAGCTCGGGATCGGACTCGACAATGCCAAACTGCTGCTCGTAGACAAAGGGGTGGGCATTGCGATCGAGCACATAGTGCGACAGCAGGCCCAGCGCAAAGGCGCGACCCAGATTGGCATCGCGCGGCTGCAGGTGCGACACGCCGTCGCGCAGGCACGAGAACTGGCGCGACATGCGCGAGCGGTGCATGACCTGAGCAAGCGACATGCAGTCGGAGATGCGCGGCGTGAGCATGTGGAAGAAGAACGGGTCGGGGCCCTGGTTGCCCAGGATAAAGGCGATGCGTTCCTCGTCGGACGTGATAACGCCCTGCGGAAGACGGTCGATGCTTTCCTCGCCAAACAGATGATGCGTAATGAGCGCGGGCATAATAATCCTTTCGATTTCATTCGATGCAATCCATTATGCCCACCGCGCAGTCATGCCAAACCTGCAACGGCAAACGATGGCACACCGACCCTTACGCAAGCCCCAAGTGCGATTTGACCTCGGCAGCGCGACGGCGTGAAACGGGCACCGTCGAGCTCACACGGTCGAGCCTGAGCTCCATCAGGCCCGTGGAGCCGATCTCGACATTATGCACGTCTTCCAAATTAACCAGATAGCTGCGGTGGACGCGGATAAAGCCCTCGGAGGCCAGGCGACGCTCGAGCGAGGAAATCGACTCATTGATCAGGTACGTCCCCTCGGCGCAGACGGCG
This sequence comes from uncultured Collinsella sp., assembly GCA_902496645.1. GTDB lineage: Bacteria > Actinomycetota > Coriobacteriia > Coriobacteriales > Coriobacteriaceae > Collinsella. The sequence goes on along the minus strand of CABVBR010000007.1, from coordinate 29,242 downwards.
TTGCAAAAATCGGCGCGCGCCTCAAAGTAGCAGACATCCGCCACGGGAATGAACACCTTTTTGCCCCCGCGATCCACCGTCAGGCGCAAAGGCTGGCGCGGAGCATGGACGACACGGCGAGCGCCCAGGGCAGTCTCGATCTTGTCGAGTGCCTTTGACAAGCGGGCATCCTCGACCGGCTTGACGATGTAATCGACAGCATCGAGGTTATAGGCATCGGCCGCATACTCGGCAAATGCCGTCACAAACACCACGACCGGCGGCGTCTTTAGGTTCTGCAGCGTCTCGGCAAGCTCAATTCCCGAGCGACCGGGCATGGTAATGTCTAAAAACAGCACGTCGGGCTTGTTCGACAGAATCGACTCCACGGCTTCGGTGACATTGCCCGCCTCGGCAATCTGACCCACACGCGTATCCTTTTCCAACAGATAGCGTAGCTCAGCCCTAATTGGAGGCTCGTCATCAACCACCAGGATGTTCCAGCCTTCGGACATATGTGCTTCCCCTCTTTTTCTCTCAATCCAACCGCGTGCTACACCGTTAGCGGCGCCGGCTCATGCGGCTCGCCGTTCAACTCAACGATGACCTGCGTTCCCACGCCCTCCTGGGACTTCACGCGCATGCCAGAATCTTCTCCGTAAAAGAAATGGATGCGCTGAAGCACGTTGAAGAGCGCCAGGCCGCAACCTCGCTTGACGGAGCCGTCGGCGGTAATGCTCTCGGGCTCCTCTCGGCGATGCTGCTCAAACAGATGCGCGCAGACTTCTTCGCTCATCCCGATGCCGTCATCTTCGACGATAATCTCCAAGCCGTCATCGGTCTCAAAAGCCCTAACACGAATAGAAAGCGGCTCGATCTCGCGCTGCGCATGCTTGATGCAGTTTTCGAGCAGCGGCTGCAAGATAAACGGCGGTACCAGGCTGTCGCGCGCCTCAAAGTCGATGTCGACCGAAACGCGCAGACGGCCGTCGCCATACCGGGCCTGCATAAGATTGATATAACGAGTGCCCTGCTCCACCTCGTGCTCGAGCGTGGTGAGCGTATCGGAGTCAGAAAGCGTCTGACGGTAATAATTGGAAAAATCGATGAGTAACGATCGCGCCTTGTCGGGCTCGGTTCGAACGAGCGACACGATCGTGCTAATGGTATTGAACAGAAAATGCGGGTCGACCTGCGACTGCAGAGCGCGGAGCTCAACGCGGGCCGTGAGCTCATCCTGGCGCTCGAGCTCAAAGCTGGCGAGCTGCGTGGAAATTAGATCGGCAAAACCCGAGGCAAGGGCCGTCTGGCGCATATCAATGCTGCTCAGGCGGGGATAGTACAGCTCGAGTGTGCCCACGCAATGCCCGCGCACGGTAAGCGGCGCGACAATGCCGGCGCGCAGGCGGGGAAAATAACCGCCCGTCTCATTGGAGGTGTCGCGCGAAAACACGCTCTGCTCGCCCGTCTCAATCACACTGAGCGTGGTCTTGAGCACGACCGGGGTGCCGGCGGGACACCTTGTCGAATCCTCGCCCCAACTTGCCAACACCTGCTTGCCGTCGGTAAAGCAGATGGCAGAGGCGATGGTCTCGGACAGGATGATTTTAGAGGCGCCCAGGGCCGCTTCGGGCGTAAGGCCGCGCGACGTGTAGGCGAATATTTTTGATGCGATGGCGAGCGTACGGTCGGTTGCGCTCGATGTGAGGTCGTCGGGGACCACAAAGACATACGAGAAGAAGAAGCACAGCATGACCAAGCCGGCAATAACGACAACGCCCGGAACGGGATTGGGATTATCGGTTAAATCCCAGATAAGTAGCAGGATAAGCGCTGGAACGACAACACCGAGCAGGATGGCCTGGACCACATGCTGGGCCGTACGAAAGACCTTGGTAGAGTTGTAGCTCTTGCCCAGAATCAGCCTGTTTAAATCCACCGTCATCCCCTTTTATCTATCGCACCCATAGCAATAAAGAGGGCCGCAAGCGACCCTCTCCATTGCATTATGCAATCAAATACTGTGTTTTACATCCAGTCGTCGATGAACGGTAGTTTAGGCGCTGTATTTGTTGGCCTCGCCAAAGGTGCCAGCCTCGACGATCCAGCCGTCCTTCATGATGACGTCCATGTTGTCGGTGTTGAGCACGTGGATGTCGGCGGCGACGTCACCGTTGACGACCAGCAGGTCGGCGCACTTGCCGGCCTCGATAGAACCGGTCTCGTCCTCGATGTGGCACATCTTGGCACCGTTGAGGGTGGCGCAGGTGATGGTCTCGACCGGGGTGAAGCCGATCTTGTCGACGAACTCGTACATCTCCTCGATGGAGCAGGTGCCGTACGGGGTGACGAAGGAGAAGGAGTCGGAGCCGATCGTCATGACGACGCCGCGCTTCTTGGCCTCGCGCAGGCAGTCGTAGTTGCGCTGCAGCTCCTTCTCGACCAGGGTGCCCTCGTACTTGTCGTGCAGCTCGGGGACGTAGACGGGCGGATAGGTGGCGTACCAGGTGGGCAGGAAGGCGATCGTCGGGGTGAAGAAGGTGCCCTGCTCAGCCATGAGGTCCATGGTGCGCTCATCGATATCGAAGCCGTGAATCAGCTGCTCGCAGCCAAAGCGAACGGAATCGTAGGCAGCGGCATGGTTGTTGTAGCAGTGGCTCCACACGGGGATGCCGACCATCTTTGCCTCTTCGACCACGGCCTGGATCTCCTCGGAGCAATAGTGCTGGTCGCGACCGGAGTCCCAGCGCCAGATGCCGCCACCGGTAGCCCAGATCTTGATGGCATCGGGGTTCTCGCGCAGGCGACGACGGACGGCCTTGCGCAGATCCCAAGGACCGTCGACCTGGTCGCCCCAGGGATGGGATTCCTTGTTGAGCTCCTGGGTGCAGTGGTGGGAGTCACCGTGACCGGCAACGCGGCAGAAACCGAGGCCGGTGGCCAGAACGCGCGGGCCCTTAAAGACGCCCTTGTCGATGCAGTCACGGATCTGGATACCAAAGCGACCGATCTCGCAGACGGTGGTGAGGCCGTGGGTGAGGCAGTCGTAGGCCTGCTTGACAGCGACGGCCTGCTTCTCGAGGAGCGGCTGCATGACCCAATCGGTGTCATCGTCGGTCAGGTTGCCCGAGAAGTGCAGGTGGGTGTCGATCAGGCCGGGAAGGACGGTCTTGCCGGCGGCGTCGATGACCTCAACGCCCTCGGGAAGGTCCTGCATAGCGCCGGCGTACTCGATCTTGCCGTTGTCGTCGACGAGAACGAGGGAGTTCTCGACCGGCTCGGCACCGGTACCGTCGATAAGCTTGCCGCCAACGATTGCATACTTAGTGGACATGGTTCCTCCTTATGGATCCATATATGTGGGCGAGGCCGTGTTGGGTCGCGGCCTCACAAAGCTACCCAAGTGGTGCCGGGTTCGGTGCGCGGGAGAGAGGGCACCGCGCACCCGATCCGCCCCGGCTAGGCGTTACTTTTTGCGGGAATTGGTGAAAGCCATGAGGGCCAGGCCAATAGCCAACCAGCCGATCACGATGCTCCACTCCACCATGTTGAGGGAGGCGGGAGAGAACGGAATCACGAGCAGGCCGATGATGATGGCGCAGGCAGCGATAGCGAGGCCGATGCCAAACTTGCCGCCGGGCACCTCGTAGGGACGAGGCAGGTCGGGCTCGGTAAAGCGCATGCGCAGGCAGGCGAGGGCGACCATACCGCAGGAGAAGATGAAGGCGAGAGCCGACACGTTGGTCAGAGGGATGAGCATGTTCTTGCCCAAGAACGGACCGATGACGGTGATGACGCCCAGAACGACGCAGGCGAGCTTGGGAGCGCCAGACTTGGGGTCGACCTCGGCGAACTTCTCGGGCAGTTGGCCCTTGCGGCCCATGGCGAGCATGATGCGGCTCGTGGCGCCGTAGAAGGAGTTCATCGGGCCCATGGGTCCAAGCGTGGCGATGACGAGCATGGCCAGGTACAGGAGCATGTTGATACCCTTGAGACAGGCAAGCGCGGGAACCGGGCTCTTAACAAACTCATGCCAGTCGAGGATGGTGCCGAACGAGTAGATGCAGACCATGTAGAAGCCGCCGGCGGCCAGCAGGGCCAGGGAGATGATCTTGCCGAACTTGTTCCAGTTGAGGCCCTCGGCTGCTTCCTCAGCCTGCTGAGGAATGGTGTCGAAACCGGCATAGAAGAACGGGGTCAGAACCAGGACCGACACGATGCCGGCGAACAGGCTGGCGCCCTCGGTAGCGGCCTTGCCGCCGCCAGCGCCGGTGACCTGGGAGAACACGGGCATGGCGTTGTCCGGCGAGCCGGTGAACAGCGAGACGCCCATGGCGAGCAGCATGCCGCAGAGCAGGGCCTTGGTCAGGAAGGCCTGGAGCTTGGCGGCCGAGCTGGCACCGCGGAAGTTGAGGAAGATGACGTAGGCTGCAAAGCCGAGCGCGATCAGCGTCGGGAACAGGTAAACGTCGGCGCCCAGGATGGTGTAGAGCTTGACGGCGCGCAGCCACTCAAGACCGGGCAGGCTGCCGAACATCTCGGACACGAGGGTCGAAATGGCGATGGCCTCCCACGGACACAGGATGCCGTTGCCCAGAGCCAAAAGCCAACCGGTGATGTAGCTCAGCGTACGGCCAAAGCTACGATCGACATACTCGACGATGCCGCCCGAGATGGGGATAGCAGCCGTGAGCTCACCGAAAACAGCTCCGACGGGCACGAGGAAGATTGCACCCAAGAGGAATGCGATCATAGCGGGAACGGGACCGCCGCCCACGACCATCCAGTCGCCGACCTGCAGAACCCAGCCAGTTCCGATGATGGCACCGAAACCGATGGTGAAGAAGTTCCAGAGCGAAAGCGTTTTCTTCATGCCGCCGTTACCTTCGACTGCAACTTCTGCGTTCTTGTCCGCCATTGTTCCCCTCCTTTCCTTATTGACGCCTCTTTGGCGTCACCCCTTGCGCGGTCTGTTTTACCGCGCGCTTTTATTTCGTGGCTTTAAGATACGGCCTTGGCACAGCAGCGCCGCTTGCGACTCGACCGAAGGCAGAACTGCAAAACGAGCGGCGCTGTTTTTGGGACGAACGGCTGGGGACGCCATTCGTCTTGGACGCTTTCATCTTGTCTGTTTTTGAATGCCTGTTGCCGTGACGCTTGGCGCGCGGCGCGGCAACGTTCATACCGTTTGTCAGGCTTTTGGCGCACATCCCCGCGTACCGCACATCTTTTTATGTAGGATAGACAAGTTACACACGAGGCAAGGTGGTTCGAATGGCATACGGATACAGCGACGACGATCGGCGGCCACAAAGTGTGCGCCTTGCCGGCCGCGCCACATCGACGCCCATAAGCGCCTCCGGCAACGACAGCCCACAACGGCCACAAGAGCGGCACGGGGCTTCATCCCGACAACAGAGCGGCGCCGCGAAACAGCCAAGCAACGTAAACGCGGCCGCACGCCAACGCCAGGCCGATGCATCGCAGCCACGCCGCTACGATCATCGCAAGACCGACTACTACGTTAAGCGCTCCTTTTCGCGACCCCAACTCGGTCGCGGCAGCTCGACCTCTCGCCCTGCGCCACATGCCGAAAGCCATGGACTGCCAGTCCGCCGCCTTCGCCTTGCGCTTTGTTCCATTGCCGCCTGCCTGGTCTTTTTATTCTTAGGGTCCTGTATCTCTCACGGCTCAGCCGGTCTTGAACCGACCGCCGAGGACAAGCTGCTCAAGGCCCCGGTCGCTCCCGGCTATTCGTTTGCGTTCTCGACCCCGCGGTCGCAATGGCAGGCCGGCGCCATGCCTCATATCTACCAGATCGACCCCGCATGGTCGGAGCTGCCTTACGCCGGCGGTACCATCCGCCAAAATGCTTGCGGGCCTACGTGCCTCACCATGGTCTATATCTTTAAGACGGGACACACCGATATGACTCCCGTCGATATGTGCGCGCTTTCCGAGGCAGGCAATTACGCCCCCACCGGTGCAACCGAATGGTCGTTTATGACGAGCGGTGCGTGGCAGTTGGGACTTAACGGAACGGAGCTTCATAACGATCGCGACTCGATGACTCAGGCGCTGCGTTCGGGAGCGCCCGTCATCGCCGCCGTTCGGCCGGGCACCTTTACCAACGTGGGCCACTACATTGTACTTTACGGTATTGACGACGCCGACCAGATTGAAGTCTTCGATCCCAACTCGGCCAGCCGCAGCGCCCGCCGCTGGGGCGTCGTAGAGGTCCTCAACGAAGTCGAAGCCATGTGGGCCTACTACTAGTCATTGGGCACTCATTGGGGACAGACTTAAATGAGTGGTCGTCGGGGACAGTCTTACGGACGCCGGCCGAGAGCAGACGAAAAGGGCCATCCCGAACTGCTTGGAACTGCCAGCACGGAAAGCGCATCCTGCTTTGGGGCCCAATAGCGGGGTGCGCTTTCCGTTAGCGGCCCGTTTGGGAAACTAGGGACCGCTTTTCGACAATAATCCGGGATGCATTTTCCGATTGAGGGCCTCAAGGGAAACCGCACCCCATGTTGGACGCTCATTCTGGGATGTGCTTTCCGCAGTTGATCGATGCGGCCTTTAAGGACTGTCCCAAGCTGCCGGCAGGAAAGGAACCTCCCCAAGTGCCGGGTTTCCGCAGCCTGCAATGCTCCTCATGAACAGCCGCCTCAATAACAAAAGCCCCCGCGGCCGAAGCGGACCGCGGGGGCAACAGACCTGCAAGAGTTAACTCAAGTCCTCGCCATTTGATGCAATGACCTTTTGGTACCAGCAGAAGCTGTCCTTTCGGTAGCGATCGAACGTGCCTTTGCCCATATCATCGGCATCAACATAAACAAAGCCATAGCGCTTCTTCATCTGCCCCGTCGAGGCCGACACCAAATCGATACAGCCCCACGGCGTGTATCCCATCAGGTCAACACCGTCCTCGACAATTGCATCGCGCAGCGCAAGAATATGCCTTCGCAGGTAATCAATATGATACGCATCGTGGACTTTGCCGTCTTCCAGCGCATCGAGTCCGCCCACACCGTTCTCGGCGATAAAGAGCGGAAGATGGTAACGATCGTGGTAGCCGGCAAGCGTCACGCGCAAACCCAGCGCATCGATCTGCCACTTCCAGGCAGTCTCTTTATCCTTGAGGTACGGATTGCGCAACGTCGGGAACACGTTGCCCTCCGCCTTCTCGGCGATCACCTGATCATCGGCGCACACCAAGCGCGAGCAATAGTACGAGAACGAGATGAAGTCGACCGTATGCTCTGCCAGATACTCCGTATCGCCCGGCTCAAAGGGCACGTGAACACCCTCTTTCTCGAGTGCACGCAGCTTCCAAGCAGGATAGGCGCCCGCAGCCATCACGTCTGTGTAGAAGTAGCGGCCGCGGTCCTCCTCATACGCAAGCCATACGTCCTCGGGCGCACAACGGTACGGATAGGTCGCACCGGCAGCGACCATGCAACCCACCTTGTTTGCGGGATCGATCTTGTGCAGAATCTCGACAGCGCGAGCGCTCGCCATAAACATATGGTGCGAGAACGCCGCAGTCACGGCTGCACGGTCACGCTCATCCTCGAGCGTGACACCCGCGTTGAGATAGGACAGCGCCACGCTGTTGATCTCGTTGAACGTAAGCCAATAACGCACGAGGCCCTGGTACGCGCGTCCGACGGTCTCGACGTAGTGCGCATACCGCTCGATCATCTCTCGGCTTTGCCAGCCACCATAGCGCTCGACCAGAGCCAACGGATAGTCGTAGTGCGACAGCGTCACAAGCGGCTCGATTCCATGCTCGCGCAGCGCCTCGAATACCTGACGGTAAAACTCCAAGCCCTCGCCGTTGGGCTCGGCCTCCATCCCTGTGGGAAAAATACGGCTCCAGCAAATTGAAAGACGCAGGCACTTAAAGCCCATCTCGGCAAAGAGCTCGACATCCTCGTGCCAATGATGGAAGAAGTCGTTGCCCCAGCGGCATGGATACAGCCTGTCCGGATCGTCCACGGGCTTTTGCCTGCCAAACATTACATCCCAGCGGTCGGAACCCTGTGGGATCAGGTCGGAGTGCGACATGCCGCGGCCGCCCTCGTTCCAGCCCCCTTCGGCCTGGTTGGCGGCGAGGGCACCACCCCACAAAAAGCCCTCGGGCATACCGGCGGCAGACGTTCTGTCAAAGTAACTCATGCTACTCAGCATCCTCGGCAGAAGCTGCCGCGGCGTTCTCCTGCTCCTGAGCCAGGAGCTGGTTATCGTACACCTTAAAGAACGGGTACCAGACCACAGCCATGACCACGATCAAAACGATCGTAAACACCCAGATGCGCGGGTCGAGGCACTGGACAAAGCCCTGAACGAAGATGGGGAACGTGCCGCTCACCAAGATGTAGAAGTTAGAGACAAGACCCAGTGAGACCGCACCCCAATACAGCAGGGCCGAGATCATGCCGCCTAGCACAAACGGAATCATGAGGATCGGGTTGAAGATGATGGGCGCGCCGAAGATCGCGGGCTCGGAGATACGGAAGAAGCTCGGCACGATCGATGCCCTGCCAAATGCCTTGAGCTGCTGCGACTTTGCCCTAAACGCGCAGAGCGCCACAAAAGAGAACGTATTACCCGTGCCGCCGATGAGGTTGATGGCCAACGACATGAGCACCGGGTGGAACTCAAGCGGCTGCCCGGCAGCATAGAGCGAGGCGTTGGCGGCAAAGGCGGCAAGCGAGACCGGGGCGGTGATGGGCATTACGATCATGTTGCCGTGGACGCCAAAGCACCAAAACAGCAGCGTCATGAAGCAGATAAGCAGTGCGCCGGGCACAGAGTCAACTGCGACGGAAAGCGGGGCAGCGAGCAGCTTCTCGATAACCGAGGGGATGGACAGCGCGGGATCGATCATCTGGATCAGCAGGTTGCCGCCAAAGAAGATGAGGATGTTGGCGAGCATAGGTACGATGGCGCCAAAGGTTTCGGACAAAAACGGCGGCACGCCATCGGGCATCTTGATGGTGATGCCCTTGGTCTGGCAGAAGCGCGTGACCTCGACGGAGACCAAGGCAACGATGATGGCGGTAAACAGGCCCTGCGCACCCAGATAGGTGCAGGGGACCGCCTGGAGCACGGACTCGTCAGCAAGCTGGTAGTAGGACGACGGCGCCGCGGCGATCAGGAACATCACCAGCGAGGTCATGCCGGCGTTAAGCTTGGGCATCTTGTAGGTGCCCGCCAGGTTATAGGCGATTGCGAACGTCACGATCACCGACAGTATGCCCATCGTCATATTGAAGGGGATGAGCAGCGTGAGCTTATTGGCCGTCGCGAAATCGAGCCAAGGGCCAAAGACGGACCAGAACCCGCCCTGCGCCACCAGGTCGGCCGTGACCGGCGGGTTGGCGAGGATCATAAAGACGGCAGATACCAAGATGAAGCTGATCGCGCTCATAAAGCCCTTTTGCATGGAGGCAAAGTGGCGCTCGGTGCCGCAGAAATTGGCGATAGGGGTCAGTTTTTCCTGAAGCAGGGTCATGAACTTCTCCATGGTCGCCTCCTAACCCAACAGCGACTGGGCGAGTGCCAGCACGTTGGCGGCGTTGCCCATGCCGTAGTCCTGTGCGGGGATGACCGCGATCGGCTTACCGCTCCCCTGCTTGACGGTGTTGAGCTGGTAGGACACCTGCGGCCCCAAGAGCAGCACGTCATAATTGGCGCACGTCTCCTGATACTCGCCGATACCCACCGCATCGATATCGAGCTCGATGCCGTTTTGCTCCGCATATTTCTCGAGTTTCTTCATCAGAATGCTTGTAGACAGACCAGCTGCGCAAACAAGAAGGATCTTCATAAGGGATTCCCTTCGCATTGATTGGTTGGATAGTCACCGCACGCCGCTAGGCGTTCTTGGTTGCAGTGCACTCATACAGGCAGATCAGCTCCTGCACGAGCTCCTGAGCAAGCATGGAGCACATGAGGTGGTCCTGAGCATGGACCAGCAACACATCCACCGACAGATGCTCGCCCGCTGCCTCAGTCGAAAGCAGCTGCGTTTGGATGTGGTGAGCCTTGATTCCCGCATCCTTTGACTGCTTCATGAGTTTGGCGGCGGCGTCAAAATCCCCCGCTTTTGCCTTTTCAAGGGCTTCGAAGGCAAGGCTGCGTGCCTCTCCCGCTGCAGCGACCAGCTGAAACGAAACCATCTCGGTTCCCTGATCGTCCATAACGGTCTCCTCTCCCGTGATGTTTGGTTTGTACTTGAATATTCGAAACGCCTATCTCCCGCCCGCAATCCTCGAGGTTTATTGCAGGTAGACAGACAGGGTTATCGACAAAAGAAGTCTTAAGCCGTATGCGCTTGCACAAGCGCCATCAGCTCATGCCAGGACCGGCACTCGCGTAGGCGCTCGACCCCCTGGCGGTCCATAAAGATCTCGGCGAGCAGTGAGCTCAAGATCCGCGCCTCATCGCCGCCCGACCGGGCAAACGACACCATAAAGACGATATCGACCTCATGGCCGTATTCGTCCCAAAGAATGGGATGTTCGAGCAGGCCCACGGTAACAAAGGCCTCGGCGCTCAAGGGATGCATCCCATGGGGCATGGCTACCCCATTGCCAAACGAGGTGGCACTCGCGCTCTCGCGCTCGGCGACCTCTTGGGCAAACTGGGCATCGACACGGCCGCTCTCGACGGCGCGCTCGGAGAGATATCGGAGAACGGCCTGCTTCGACGACGCCTCAACGCGGTTGAAGAACAGGGCACGGCTAAAGAAAGAGCTTACGGAGTCCGATTGCGCAGCGTCATCACTCAGCACCTTGCGGATAGCGTTGACATCGCTCGTCTCCAAGAAGAAATCGGCCTCGCGGACGGGCACGGGCAACTTGACGTTGAGCGACACCGTTGTGAACACGTAGTCTATGTGCGAAAAGTCGAGCGTTCCCACGCGGGCGACGTCGCATGTCTCAATCGACTCGATATACATACCAAACTGCTTGCGGTACTGGTGCTCGAGCATACGGGCGCTTCCCGCTCCCGAGGCGCACACGATCAGGATGCGTTTGCGACGCGGCTGGTCGGCTTGCTGCTCGAGGGCCAGGGCAAATGCCATGGCGATGTAGCCGAGCTCCTCATCAGAGGGCTGGCTGCCAAAATGACGCTCGAGTACCTGCGAGGTGCCGGCCGCCATCGAATAGGCCAACGGAAACCTCGTCTTGATATCGGGCAGCATGGGGTTATCCATATGCATGTGATATTCAAGGCGATAGCCCAGAGGGCCAATATGCCGAGCAAGGTTCATGCGAAGTTCAAGATCGCTGCTAAAGTCAAACCTAAACTCATCGTTGACCGCACATACCATCTCGGAAGCGATCTCCCACATCTCGTCCGAGATAACGGCCGAGCCCTTCTCGGGCACGCCCGTGCCCCTGCCGAGCAAATGGATTGCGATAAAGGCAACCTCTTCTCGGGGCATGCTCACGCCCAGGGCATCCTTGATGTTTGCGGCAATCTGGAAAGCCGCAGCGTATTCGCGCGTTCCCTCCAGCTTTAAAACGTCCGATTCTGCAGCCGGGACATAGCAGCCCTGCTCGATGCGGCCAAGAGCGATGTAAAGATGCATGATGAGATTGCGGAATGCCAGCGAGCTCACCGTGACGGGCGAGGCAGTCAGGGCATCGTCCACACATGCGGCGATGGCCCGCAGGCGCTCGGCGAGCTCTGCATCGTCGGTGTCGGGCAACACGGGCCTCACCAGTGAGGCCAGACACAGACGCCGTTGCGACTCCCCACCCGCAACGCGGATTCCGTAGCGAGGGCGCTTTTCGAGCATCAAGTCAAATTGGGCGAGTTTCTGCTCTACCAGACGCATGTCATTGGACAGAGTTCGCGCCGAAACGTAGAGTAAATCCGCATACTCCTCAATCGTCACCCACTGGGACCGCATGAGAAGGTCGTTAAGAAGGAAGGACACACGGCCGTCGCGCGTATCAGGAATGCCCGGATGGGCCAGAGCCGCACCGTCTAGCAAGCGAGCAAGCTCATCTGCATGTGCAACATCGATACGATATTGCCCTTTGCTGCCAACGATGCGTGCAACCCCCGCAAGCTTGTCGTTTGCGCGATGGATATAGTTTCTCACGGCGCGCTCGCTTACCTCGAGACGCTTGGCAAGCACCGCGACAGCGACAGGCTGAGCGTCCTCGATCATATTTACAAGCTGCTTGACGCGAGCATCCATGTCCTCCTCCTTTCCCTGCGTCTAGTCTAACGCGGTAAAGAATGACACTCCACGTCGCGCTCGTTCCGCCAACGCGGAACAGGTTGCGGGGAGTCCAGCTGAACTTATAGGGAGCACGGAGAGAGGGCCCGAAAGCAATGCGTCGGTGTGAGATGCGCTTTCCGCAGTCATTGGGGACAGATTTAAATTAGTAGTCATTGAGGACGTTCTTGTTTGACTAGTCGTTTAAGAACGTCCCCAATGACTACCCTCCCATCGGGGACTAGGTAAATAGCAAAAGCCCCGCAGTCGGAGCGGACTGCGGGGCTCATGAAGAGAAGCTAGTTTGTGGGCGCCTTGCCTGGCGCCCACGAGAGAGGCAACGGAGTAGAGGCTACTCGTGGATGCGGGTACCGGAGAGGCCGGCCATGGTCTCGGCAGCCTTGTCCAGGGCGCCGATGATGCAGGTGCGGCCCTTGCGGGAACGGGCGAACTTGATGGCGGCGCGGACCTTGGGCTCCATGGAACCCTTGCCGAACTGGCCCTCGTCGGCCAGGCGCTCGGCCTCGTCGGCGGTGATGTCCTCGAGCTCCTCCTGGTTGGGCTTGCCAAAGTTGATGGCGACATGCTCAACGGCGGTCAGCAGGAACAGAACGTCGGCGTCGCAGTCCTCAGCCAGCAGCTCGCCGCCCAGGTCCTTGTCGATGACGGCGGGAACGCCCTTGTAGCAGCCCTTGTTCTCGTAGTCGCGGACGACGGGGATGCCGCCGCCACCGCAGGCGATGACGATGAACTCGTTGTCGAGCAGGTTGAGGATGGAGTCGGCCTCGACGATCTTCTTGGGGTCGGGGGAAGCGACAACGCGACGCCAGCCGCGGCCGGAATCCTCGACGAAGACCTTGGAAGGATCCTCGGCCATGAACTCCTTGGCCTGCTCCTCGGTGTAGAACGGGCCAATCGGCTTGGTCGGGTTCTTGAACGCGGGGTCGTCGGGGTCGCACTCGATCTGGGTGACGACGGTTGCGGCGTGCCAACGCTTATAGCGCTTGTGCATCTCGCGGCCAATGCCCTGCTGCAGGTGATAGCCGATGTAGCCCTGGGACATGGCGCCGCACTCGGGCAGCGGCATCTCGGGGGTGCCGATGGCGTCGTGGGCGGCGGCGAAGGCGTTCTGGATCATGCCGACCTGCGGGCCGTTGCCGTGGGTGATGATGATCTCGTTACCCTGTTCGATCAGGCCGAGAAGAGCGTGAGCGGTGTTGCTCACGGCCTCGATCTGCTCGACGGGGTTGTTGCCGAGGGCGTTGCCGCCAAGGGCGACGACGATACGATCGGGCTTGCCAAGAGGCTTAGACATTGCTGGAATCCTTTCTGTAAAAGGCCTACAACCCATTAATAACCCGCGCCCGTGCGATACGCGAGTTTATTAAGGTTTATATTCTCTTTATCGCTCATTTTATTCATTTTGAAAATAGTTGAACGGTGAACGGTCGCTTTTACCCGCTCAGCGTAAAGAACCCCAGCTCAAGCATATCTACGTCATTTACGTGCAACTTTATTTTAATAGAGCAGGGATTAGACCAGATTATGCAAACTGTATCTTTGCTAAACATAAAACAGACAGCGCAAAATCTTACTCGCACTATACGAGATTCTATGCACTTATTGGACGAGTATGCAGCCCTGCAATAACATGGCGTTTTTCATCCAACTTAAGGAATAGACGAGTGCCTTTGCCGCGCGTCGGCCGGCAGCCGGCGAGCCGTCTCGTCGGTTGCCGCTTCCAGAAAATCAAAAACTGATATTGCGCGCGCAATTGCTGCATAGTACTTTAGCGAAGAACAGCGCGGGCTGGGGCGACAGAGATCTGTCGTGAAGTTTGGGTTCGGCGACCCCGCTGCTGCCTTCTCCTTATCCGCCAGCGAACCCCTTGAGCGACGGATTGAGGAGGTCCTTACTATGACAAAAATGCTCAAGATCACGCTGAATGGCGAGACGTTTCTCGCCGACATGCTCTGGGACAAGGCTCCCAAGGCGTGCAAGCTGTTCGAATCGTCCTGTCCGGTCGAGTCACGTATCTTTTCGGCCAAGATCTGCGATGCCGAGGTAACCTATCCCGTATCGGGCCCCATCGCCAATTACGAGCACATCGAGAACCCCGTCTTTCACGAGCCGGCGGGCGCCGTGAGCTGGTATGGCGGCTGGTCGTCAATTTGCATCTTCTTTGATGTGTGCGAGCCCTTTGGCACCTGCAACATGTTCGCCCGCATCTGCGAAGCCGACCGCAAGCGCTTTGCCGCCGCCTGCCGCAATGTCTGGGACAACCAGGGCATGTACATTAAAAACGAAATCGTCGAGATCGAAACGGAGGCCTAAAGATGATGGATATCAACACCCTGCTCGTACTCGACCTTGCCGAGTACACCACTGCACTTGAGGCCCTCGCCGATCAAATGATGCTCGAGGAACCGCGCGATATCGACTACATGCGCCGCCGCAAGCTCGACACCGGCCGCGAATTCGCCGTCTGGAACTTCACCGTCGGCTACTGCATGAACGCAGCCGACGCCCTCTCCCTCCTGCGAGCCCAAGCCAACGAAAACGCCAACGACGGCACCGCCGACCTCGCAACGATCAACAACAGCGCCGCGCGCCTGTGCGACTGGTTCTCGGGCGCCTTCGACGTCACCGGCAAAATGGATGACACCACGGCAATCCTCGCCCACAGCCGCGACCTCTACGCCCAGGTTGAGACTCACGAACAGTTCGCGGCCCTCACCCGCGCCACCGAGCGCTATCTGGTCCAGCTCCAATTTTGGGTTGACCGCCAGATTCCCTGGCCGGCTATTAGCGACCTCGTCCACGGCTACCGCCTACGCACAGAGAGCGGCGAGACAAGGTAACCAAGCAAGCAGCACCGACAACGCCCCACCATCGGGATCCAAAGTAAGAATCAGAGGGCTGGAGACGCACCCAACAGCGTCCCCAGCCCCTTCGCAAAGTAGAGCACTGTTTCAGTGGCTTTGAGGCCTATTCGAACCTTTGCTATCTCCCAATTTTTGTATATTTACGACATTATTATCTGCCAATTTTTGTATGATTTTAGGCGATTCTATCTGTCAATTTTTGTCATTTGGGGGTTTAATGCTACGCCGTAAGGTCACTGATAGGCTTTTGAGCTGGAAGAATAACTCCAATAAGGCATTACTCGTTACTGGTGCGCGTCAGATTGGCAAGAGCTATGCGATTCGCGCGTTTGGAAAAAGCAACTACGCTTCGTATTTTGAGGTCAATTTACTACTCGATGTCGAAGCAAAGAATGCACTTGTTGGCGCAAAGAACTCCGTTGACTTTATCAACCGTGTAGCCCTTCTTGCGGATGCGCCGCTTGTTGAGGGCGATACGCTTGTCTTTGTCGATGAGATTCAGGAGTATCCGCAGATCGTTACACTCATGAAGGCGTTGGTCGAGGATGGGCGCTTTAGCTATGTCTTCTCGGGGTCTATGCTTGGGACTGAGTTTAAGGGGATCTCTTCTTTTCCGGTGGGGTATGTAGAGCACATTGTTATGCGCCCGATGGATTTTGAAGAGTTTTGTTGGGCAAACAGCGTTAGCGAGAATGTGCTTGCAGGCATTCGCAGCTGCCTTGTCGAGAAACATCCTGTCGAAAACTATATTCATGAGGCGATGCTCAAGAACTATAGAGCTTATATCGTTTGCGGCGGCATGCCGGAGGTCGTTCAGAATTATATTGATTCGGGTTATTCGCTCGTGAGCACACGTGAGCTTCAAACTCAGCTGGTCGATCAGTACAAAAGCGATATCTCAAAATATGCATCGACTCGAGCGTTTAACGTTCGGTCGATTTTTGAGCAAATTCCCGTTCAGCTTGAGGCGGAGTCTCATCGCTTTGTTGTTTCGTCTCTGGGTGAGGGAGCTCGCCTTAAAAAATATGAGCAGGATTTCCTGTGGCTTGTTAACGCAGGTGTTGGATTGATGGTCGCCAGGGTGACGGAGCCACGGAGTCCTCTCAAGAGGACGGAGAAAACGACGGCCTTCAAACTATATGAGTCTGATACGGGCATGCTCGCATCGCGGTACCCCGGCAGCACCGCACGCGCTGTCTATCTTGATATGAAAACTCCCAACCTTGGTGGTCTCTATGAGAACGTGGTCGCGCAGGAACTCGTTGCCCTCGGGGCGGATGCATGGTACTACCAAACGCGTGAGGTCGGTGAAGTTGACTTTGTGATCGAAGGCGCCCACGGGCACGTTGTCCCAATCGAGGTCAAATCGGGCAAGAAAGTTCGAGCGCACGCGGCCCTCGATCGTCTGATGAGTGTGGGCGAGTACAAAATTCCCGAGGCCGTTGTACTAAGCCACGAGAATCTCAGCAAAGAGGGCAAGGTTCTGTACGTTCCAATCTACATGACGTTTTGTCTCGATGAGTTTATGGAAAAGGATGACCCCAATAACGATTTCTCGTTCGCACCCATATCTCTCTAGCCATTAGAATCCACAATCCAGCCTCGTCCACGCATCAATGCATTTCCCAAGGTGCTGCGCGTTTCGCGCCAAAGGCGCGAAAAAGCAAAGGGATAAGGCGTTGCAACAGCCACGCTCCCCATCCATCCCCAAAGTGACGCGCCTTTCGCGGCAAAGCCGCGAAACAGCGAAGGGGACGGAATACCCGACCAGCCACGTCCTTCATCAGCCCACACAATCCGAGGACGTAGTCGTAGCAGGATCTGAGGGCTAACCTTCGCGGACATTCCGCAGGACGAAAGAGCCCCCGCCGCACGTAGTGCGCAGCGGGGGTTCTTTCATGTCCGAGGACGTCCGCGAAGGTTAGCCCTCAGATCCTGCGGTGGGAGACCTAGGCCTCGTTGTACACCGTCTTGAGCTTCAGCAGGTGAGCATAGCGGTCCATGGCGGCCTGCTCGTTCTCCTTGAAGAGCTCCTCGGCGCGCTCGGGGAAGGAACGCGTCAGCGAAGCGTAACGGGCCTCGTTCATCAGGAACTCCTGATAACCGCCCGCGGGCTCCTTGGAATCGAGCGAGAACTTCTTGCCTGCAGCAGCCTCGGGGTTGAAGCGGAAGAGGTTCCAGTAACCGCACTCGACAGCCTTCTTCATCTCGGCCTGGCAGTTCTGCATGCCGCCCTTCTTGATGGAGTGCATCTCGCAGGGGCTGTAGCCGATGATGAGGGACGGACCGTCGTAGGCCTCGGCCTCGTGGATGGCCTTGAGGGTCTGAGCCGGGTTGGCGCCCATGGCGACCTGCGCCACGTAGACGTAGCCGTAGCTCATGGCGATCTCGGCCAGAGACTTCTTCTTGGTCACCTTACCGGCAGCGGCGAACTGAGCGACCTGGCCCAGGTTCGAGGCCTTGGAGGCCTGACCACCGGTGTTGGAGTAGACCTCGGTGTCGAAGACGAAGACGTTGACGTTGTGGCCGGAAGCCAGGACGTGGTCCAGGCCACCGAAGCCGATGTCGTAGGCCCAGCCGTCGCCGCCGAAGATCCAGAAGGACTTCTTGGTGAGGTAAGCCTTGTCGGCGAGGATCGCCTTGGAAGCGTCGCAGCCGCACTTCTCGAGCTCGGCAACGTAGGCAGCGGCAGCGGTCTTGGAGGCCTCGGCGTCGTTGACGGAGTCGATCCAAGCCTGGCCGGCAGCCTTGAGCTCATCGGACGGACCATCGGCAGCGATGATGTCCTGGGTAGCGGCGATCAGCTTGTGCTGAACGGCCTCATAGCCAACGGCCATGCCCAGACCGTGCTCGGCATTGTCCTCGAACAGGGAGTTGTTCCACGCCGGGCCGTGACCGTCCTTGTCCTTGCAGTAAGGAGCGGTGGCAGCGGGGTTGCCCCAAATGGAGGAGCAGCCGGTGGCGTTGGAGATGAACATGCGGTCGCCGGCGACCTGGGTCACCAGACGTGCATAGGCGGTCTCGGCGCAGCCGGCGCAGGAGCCGGAGAACTCCAGGTAGGGCTGCTTAAACTGGCTACCCTTGACGTTGGCCGCGATGAGCTCCTTCTTCTCGGAGACGTTCTCGACCATGTAGTCCCAAACGGGCTGCTGATCCATCTCCTGCTCGGTGGGAACCATCTCGAGGGCACCCTTGGGGCAGACCTTGACGCAGTTGGTGCAGCCCATGCAGTCGAGCGGGGACACGGCCATGGTGAACTTCATGCCCTTGGCCTTGGGGCCCATAGCGTCGAGCGTGCGGGTAGCCTCGGGCGCGGCGGCAGCCTCGTCCTCGGTCATCGCGAACGGACGGATGGTGGCATGCGGGCACACATAGGCGCACTGGTTGCACTGGATGCACTTGGTCTCGTCCCAGTGAGGAACGACGACGGCGACGCCGCGCTTCTCGTATGCGGAGGCGCCCAGCTCAAACTGGCCGTCGGCGCAACCGACGAAGGCGGAAACGGGCAGGCTGTCGCCATCCATGCGATCGATGGGCTCGAGCAGGTTCTTGACCTGCTGGGCGATGGCGGACTTGGTCTCCTCGGAGAGCTCGACGGGAGCGGCATCCTCGGCAGTTGCCCAGTCGGCCGGAACCTCGAACTTACGGAAGGCGGTAGCGCCGGCATCGATGGCCTTGTGGTTGGCGTCGACGATGGCCTGGCCCTTCTTCATGTAGGACTTGGTGGCCGCGTCCTTCATGTACTGCAGGGCGTCCTCGGCGGGCAGGACCTTGGCCAGCGCGAAGAAGGCGGACTGGAGCACCGTGTTGGTGCGCTTGCCCATGCCGACCTTGGCGGCCAGGTCGATAGCGTCGATCAGGTAGACGTTGACGTTGTTGTTCGCGATGTAGCGCTTGGCCACGGCGGGCATGTGCTCGGCGAACTCCTTGTCGCTCCACTGGCAGTTGACCAGGAAGGTGCCGCCCGGCTTGACGTCGCGGACCATCTTGAAGCCCTTGACGATGTAGCTGGGGTTGTGGCAGGCGACAAAGTCGGCCTTGGTCACGTAGTACGGCGAACGAATCGGGGAATCACCAAAGCGCAGGTGCGAGACGGTGATGCCGCCGGTCTTCTTGGAGTCGTACTGGAAGTAGGCCTGAACGTACTTGTCGGTGTGGTCGCCGATGATCTTAATCGAGTTCTTGTTGGCGCCGACGGTACCGTCGCCACCCAGACCCCAGAACTTGCACTCAATGGTGCCGGGGGCTGCGGTGTTGGGCGCATCCTCGGCCTCGGGCAGGCTCAGGTTGGTCACGTCATCGACGATGCCGATGGTGAACTCGCGCTTGGGCTCGTCCTTCTTAAGCTCCTCGAAGACAGCGAACGCGGACGCGGGAGGCGTGTCCTTGCTGCCCAGGCCGTAACGGCCGCCGACGACCTTGATGCCCGTCTTGCCGGCCTCGTAGAGAGCGGAGACGACGTCCTGGTAGAGCGGCTCGCCGATGGAACCCGGCTCCTTGGTGCGGTCCATGACGGCGATCTTCTGGACAGTCTCGGGGAGAACGTCGACAAAGTGCTTGATGGAGAACGGACGGAACAGGCGAACCTTGACCAGGCCGACCTTCTCGCCGTGAGCGTTGAGGTAGTCGATGACTTCCTCGAGCACGTCGCAGAAGGAGCCCATGCACACGACGACGCGATCAGCATCGGGAGCGCCGTAGTAGTTGAACAGGCCGTAATCGGTGCCGAGCTTCTCGTTGATCTTCTTCATGTAGCCCTCGACGACGGCGGGAAGCTCGTCGTAGACCTTGTTGCAGGCCTCGCGGTTCTGGAAGAAGATGTCGCCGTTCTCGTGGCTACCGCGGGTGTGCGGGTGCTCAGGGTTGAGCGCGTGATCGCGGAAAGCCTGGACGGCGTCCATGTCGCACATCTCGGCAAGATCCTTGTAGTCCCACATGGCGACCTTCTGGATCTCGTGGCTGGTGCGGAAGCCGTCGAAGAAGTTAAGGAACGGGGTCTTACCCTCGATGGCGGCAAGGTGAGCCACCGGCGAGAGGTCCATGACCTCCTGGACGTTGCCCTCGGCGAGCATGGCGAAACCGGTCTGGCGGCAGGCCATGACGTCGGAGTGATCACCGAAGATGTTCAGGGCGTGCGAAGCGACGCAACGCGCGGAGACGTGGAAGACGCCCGGGAGCTGCTCGCCCGCGATCTTGTACATGTTCGGGATCATCAGGAGCAGGCCCTGAGAAGCCGTGTAGGTGGTGGTCAGAGCACCGGCGCCCAGCGAACCGTGAACGGTACCGGCTGCACCTGCCTCGGACTCCATCTCGACGACCTTGACCGGGGTGCCGAAGATGTTCTTGCGACCCTGGGCCGCCCACTGGTCGACATGGTCGGCCATCGGGCTGGACGGCGTAATGGGATAAATTCCCGCTACCTCGGTGTACGCATACGAAACATATGCGGCCGCCTCGTTGCCGTCCATAGACTTAAACTTACGCGCCATATACCCCTCTCCTCTCATATAGGTATACAGGCCCCGGCGATCGCCGGGATGTTGGCGTGATGGGATTTTCGCTGTTGCTTCCAATCATCTGGCAGGCAGACTGAGCAGCAGGTACATGGCGTGGAGAGAAGGCATGCCAAGGCGAGGAGGGCTGCACGCGCTCCACAGGCCCAGCTACCCGTCTTGCACATGACCGAGCGCCGCAAAGGCCGCATGCCGGATGCTCCCGGGCACGCCCCGGCGATGGGAAGCGCCCGCAACGGAAATCCGCATGCGGGTTTATTGTACCCCGCCGTCAGGCCAGATTTCGGCAAATATAGGTGGGCGGTAAAGGTTTACCTCGGATGACTATTGTGCGCCCGGCACTGACAGGCACAGTCCCCTGGAGCCCCACAGCAGTTGCGGTGAAATAGGGAGTGTTTTTGCTGTTAACGGCCTTAATCAGTCCCTATTTCACCGCAACTCATTGAGGGGATGAGCTAGAGGGCGCCGAGGAGGATGGCATAGGTGGTTGATTCGCCGAGTTTGAGTTCGTCGCCGGGATTGAGCTGGGCGGAGCGGCCGGGCTCCACCTGGATGCAGACGCTCGTGGCCCCGTTTACCACCACCGTGCCGTTGGTTGACGACAGGTCCTCGACATACCAGGCATTTTGAGCATCGCACCAGATATGGGCATGGCGAGCCGAGACATCGTCGCCGACGTCGGTGATGTCGCCCTCCCCCGTGGCCAGCGCACCGATCTCGACGCCCTCCTCGCTCGGTTGAATCCAGCGCGGAGCGCTCACCACGTAGCCGTTTTGCACGCGCAACAGTCCCAGCGGATGCGCCGGCGAAGCCTCGTTCTCGCCTGTGACTGAAGATGTGCTCAGCGAGCGCGGCGTCGACGTGGCGCCGCCGCAGGTCGCATGTGCGTAATCGATGGCGTAGGTCACCGACGAGCGAACATCCGCCGAACAGCCTACGGCGACGAACAGTACCAGGATAGCCTCCGCGCGCTCGGCGGGCATGAGCTCCGCCGCCTGCGACAGGCGCTCGAGCGCATTGCGATAGAGATTCGTGTCCTGATGGCATTCCTCGAGTGCCCGCACCATGGGCTCGCCAGCGGGGCCGCACACCATATTGGTCACAGCCGCGGCGTCCATGGGATTGCGGCGGCGCAGGGCCAGCTGCGACATAATACGCGCAGCCGAGGTACCGTATTCGGCAAAGTAGCGCTGCTGAAGCGTGCCGACCGGCGCGCGAACGATAAAGCGGGAAACCCAAGAGCGATCGGCGGCTCGGCTCTGCGGGCTGCGGCCGTCGGCGAGCGGACGGGACGAAAGCACCAAGCCGCACAGCTCGATATGGCTCAGATGCGCCGCGCGCTTAAAGATGTCAAACATGGCCCCGCATGGGGTGAGCTCAACTTGAGATGCCATGACCTAGGCCTCCTTGGTCGTAGAAATAGAATCGGACGATACTTCGACAGGTCCGCCAAAAGTACGGGCAGCTGCGGCTCCACCGGCAAGCGGAGTCGCCATCTGGGCTTTTGTGCGTCGCGGTGCCGAAACGGGAAGTTCAAAGGCAAAGCCCATCGCAAGCAAAAACCACGTAAGCGTATAGGTTGCAACCAGAGCGGCAACAAGGCCGCCCATCACGGCGCGTTGGGAAAATACGCTACATGCAGCCACAACCAGCACCGGAACCTCGCAGGCAGAAAGCGCAAGCACACCCTGCAGGAACCCCGAGCGCCGATCACGCGCAAGTGCCCCCGCGGCAACGCCGGCTATGCCCGGCAGCGCCAACGCCAGTGCGGCAATAATACCCGGTAGCGACCCAGACCACATGAGCGATCCCAAAGTCGCCGTCACGCGAGCGCCCGACGCCAGCAGCGCGGCCGAAACCACGACCACAGCCCAAACCACGCCACAAACGACCGTCGCGCCGACCATCAGCGCGCGACGAACCGCGCGACCAGACGCATCCATGGGGCACGGCGTGAGCGGCTCGCCGCGGAGCGAACGACCGACATTTTGCGCATAGTGTTCACAAAACGCCGAGAGCGCCGCCTCCACCGCAGCCGGCTCGGGACGATCTTTTTGATGGCTGGACAGACAGGCCATCACCACGTTGAACAGCTGGGCATCGACAAACGCCAGCGCATCGCGTAGCTCCTCGGAATCCGGCTCAAGCCCCAGCTGCTGGGCCTGCTCGGCCGCGGCGAGCGCCACATCGGGCTCACGACGAAGCAGCTGAGTCAAATCACAACCGGGCGCATGGGCACCAATGGGATAGTCGGGCCGCGTGTCCATCTTGAGACGGTAGGGGCTGGCGATGTCGCGCGTCTTTTTGCGCGAACCCGAGGTGCCCGAAGCGCTCGGCGCGGCTTCGTATGGCGCGACGCCGGCAATGAGCTCGTAAACCGTGCTTGCCGCGGCATAGACGTCGATCGCCGGCGACATACGCAAAGCGCGCAGGTCGGGAATATCGTCGGTGAGCATCTCGGGCGGGGCATAGGCAACCGTCGCGCGACGCAGCGTGGCATAGCGCTCCGTAAACGAAGCCTTGCCGCCGGTACCGGCCACGGCCGACGCAGGCTCAAGCGCCAGCGACGAGCCAAAGTCGATCAGGCACAGGTCAAAGGTGCCCTCGGCAAGCTGCCGGTCAAGCGGTAGACGCGCCGTACGCACCATAATATTAGCGGGCGAGATATCGCGATGGACAAAGCCCTCGCCCACCAGGCTCATACGGCAGAGCAGATCGAACAGGTCGCGACCCAGACGCGCCGCCACAAGCGGCGACAGGCGTCCGGCATCATCCACGGCAAGTCGCGAACGCAAGCGGGCAAGCGTCTCGCCCTCGACCCATTCCATGACAATTGCAGGCACACCGTCGACCTCGCCCCAGCCATAGAGACGGGGAAAGCCCTTAAGGCCCGAAAGGGCGCGATGGCATTCATATTCCTCGCGAAATGCCGCTTTGAACTTGGCGACCAGCGCCTCATGGGCGGCATCGTCGTCAAACTCATCGCGCGTCGGCAAGATGAGCTGTTTGAGTGCTACGGCCTCGCCTTGGGCGTTGACGGCACGCGTCACGCGGCCGATACCGCCACGGCGCATGGTGGCATCGTCGGCAAACAGCATCGTAAAACGACGCAGATAGGCAGGCAGTTCGTCCTGACCGAGCGCAATGGCCGGCTCAAACCCGTCGACACGCGCCAGGCGCAGGCCGACCATGGGATCGCGACCGAGCGATTGTGGTGTGGTGGATGCAAGATCGGTCATCATAGGGCAAGCGCCGCCACGTTATTGTTGAAGTTACCGAGCGCGACGTCATCATCGCCGTAATGGCCGACCCATTGACATAGGTTGGTGTAGCAGCCCCACAGATTGGCATACTGCTGATACCACTTTGACCGGGGCGAGAATGTCTGACGACCGAACTCGGCTCGAATGACAAACATCTCCCCGACCAAGCTGTCGCACGGCCTGGGATCTCCCGTAGAGTTATAGGTCGAGACCACGTCATTGGCACGAGAAACATAGCCGTCGAGCATGTTGTACTTGGTCACAAGCCAACTGTGAATGCTCTCTTCCTCAGCAGCGGAAAGGCCACCGGAGTTTGCATCGTTGTCAGCGTTGCCGCCCGTCGAGCCGCCGTTTCCAGACCCTCCGGCAGAGGAACCCGACCCAGAGCCGCCGCCCGAACTCGACGAATCCGAGCCGGAGCCAGAAGTATCCGAGCTACCGGGCTTTCCGGACTGCTGGGCGTCCTGCTCCTTCTGCCGCTCGACCTTATTCACCGTTGCCGCCACGCTATTGTTGGACAACCGATCGATGATCTTGGTGTTGGTGAGCACGATGGTTTTGCCATTGGCAAGCGTGACTTCGTTGTCCGGGGCCTCGGCGCCGTCCGCATCGTCGGTGCCAAACACAATATGCGCGACCACACTTGCCCAAGCATATCCAGTCGTGGTGCCCAGATCACTTTTGACCTCATGCCCCACGCGCGGTTCGCGTGCGGCATGTGCCTGCATCATGGACGGCACGGTCATGCCATAGACAGAAACGCCAGCTATGACCAGCACCAGCGAGCAAGACAGCAGTGCGTGCGCATGCGGCGCCAAGCCCAGTCGGCGTCGCATGCGCACCGCGGCGCCGCGCTTTGTCTGAGTGCCACCGGGCCGCATGCGTTCTCCTCCAACAAAAACACGCCGCTCGGGAGCGGCGCATTCATTCGAATCCATATTTGAGTGTATCAGCGAACCCAAAAGGTTGCGCAACGAATGGGCAAATTAAGGATGCGAGTGGAAGCATCCATGCGATAAGCGGATACAAAGCATCTTTGTTGCACAACAAACTTACAGTCGCACGGGGAAATTATGACTACCCCGTGCGTCGCGAGGAAAACATACGGCAGGAGCAGGCTCGCCACCTAAATCGCGCGACGGGCCTCGATGGCGCGGCCAAGCGTAAGCTCGTCGGCATACTCCAGGTCGCCGCCCACGGGCAGACCGCTCGCCAGGCGCGACACCTCGACGCCCAGCGGCTTGATAGTGCGGGCCAGGTAGCTCGCCGTGGTCTCGCCCTCAATATTGGGGTTGGTAGCGATGATGACCTCGTGGATGTCCTCGTGACCCAAGCGTGCCAGCAGCTCGCGAATGTGCAGCTGCTCGGGGCCAATCTTGTCCATGGGGCTGATCACGCCGCCCAATACGTGGTAGAGACCGTGGTAGCTGCCCGTGCGCTCGATCGCCTGGACGTCGCGCGGCTCGCCCACCACGCAAATGCGAGTGGTGTCGCGCATCGAATCCTGGCAGATGGAGCACTCGTCGGCCGTGGCGTAGTTAAAGCAGCGGCTGCAAAAGTGAACCTCCTGCTTAACCTCCAGGATGGCCTCGGCCAGGCGGCGCGCCTCCTCGGCGTCAGCCTCCAACAGGTAATAGGCGATGCGCTGAGCTGACTTGGGACCAATGCCCGGCAGGCGGCCCAGCTCATCGAGCAGTTTTTGCAGACTGTGATTCGCACTCATATATATGCGTGTCTTAGAACGGCATGCCCGGGATGTTGAGGCCGCCGGTGATGGCGCCCATCTGCTTGTTGGCGAGCTCGTTGACGCCGCGGACGGCCTCGTTGACGGCAGCCATGATCATGTCCTGCAGCATATCGACGTCCTCGGGATCGAGCGCATCGGGATCGATGGTGAGGTTGACGAGCTCCATCTCGCCGTTAACGGTCACCTTGACCATGCCGCCGCCGGCAGAGGCGTCGACGGTCTGGGACTTGAGGTTCTCCTGCGCGGCGGCAAGCTGCTCCTGCATCTTGCGAGCCTGCTTCATCATCTGCTGCATGTTCATACCGGCCATGATGGCTCCTTTACGTGCGGCCGCGCGACAAGCTGCAAGGGCAGCCGGAGCACGGCGGGACTTTCAAACTCAAAAATCGTACCACGGCGCGAAGCCAGAGAGCGGGACGGACACGCTACCTCAGTCGATATACATGTCCTGGAGTGCAAGCCACGCCCGAAGATTATGCAAAGTTGAATAATTCGCATCTGCATAATATTGAAAGCTAAATCTTGTAGAGCCGGAACCCGGCATTTTCTGCATCCAGCTAGATAGCAAAATGCTAAACCCCCGCTCAAGGTGGCGCTCATGACGGCATGGTAAAATTTGATTGTCAAAGATAGCAAGTTGGAGGTGCCCCATGAATGTCCCCGACGCGCTCCAAAACATCCGCTCAAAACACCCCGTTGCATATGTGGTTCTCTATCTCTTTGTCGGCTGGGCATTGCTGGTTGTCATCACCCATGCCATAGCTTTTGGAGCAGAACTGCTGATAGCCAGCTCGGACCAGCCCGTCGTCAAATGGGAAGCGACCGATGAGTGCACCGACGGAACCCGAACCATTTACTACAACAGCCCGTCCCTCTACCAAGAGTTCAAGGTCAAGATAAAGGACTCCAAGATTGTCGATGCCGAACTGGGCTCTTTATTTACAATCGGAGCAACCGTCAACGCCGAGCAAGTCGAGTACACGGACAGCCATGCGACGTATCGTATCGACCTCGGCACCCTAGGCCGACCGTCACGCACCTGCCTGCTCGAATGCGAGATACGCGGCACCACACTATACATGTCCGAAATACAGATGCGCCCGGACGAGGCGCCCCTAAAGAGCTAGGGGCCCCAAGTCCAATGAGTGACCCTCAGCAGTAAAACGATAGCCCATCGGTTGTTTCTTTCCAACGTTTGCAAATCAGCGCATGGTTAGATGAAACAAACTGCATGATATCGCGTAAATCCCGAGCAGGAATATCGCCCTTGTTATGGGCCAGCTTGCATCCGCCGGAGCGGGTAAGCCATATCTTGGTTGCCTCGGCAGTGGGGCGCTTGACCGCAACGTGAACATGAACAGGTTCGCCGTTCTCCCCCGTCCAGAAGAAGATGATGTACGGCCCGAGTCGAAACAGGCTAGGCATAGACTCGTCCGCCTTCGTAGGCAAAACGCAGGATGAGCGGGGCATTGTTACGCACGAAATCATCGAGTTCTTTGAGGTCCGCTTCGCTAAAGCCCTCGTGTGACACCCAATTGAATGCCGGCAAGATACACTCCGCCGTGTCAAAACCCCAATCGCGCGGGCGCTCCACAACAACCTTCACCGTGTTGTCCTCCCGGACTTCGGAATACGAAACCTGCGTATCGTCCTCAAGGCGGACATATTCCCACATCATAAGCTCGCTCCGTTCAAAGGGTTCTCTTCTTGAGCAGTATACCCGCCCGCGCAGCTACTCCACGGGCTTGAAGATGGTGGCCTGGCCGAAGACGTTGCGGATGAGGGCTTTGGCCTCGTCCTCGGTCTGCGGGATGCTCGGGGCTGCGCCCTGATGGCCGAAGGGGCTGCCCGCACCGGGATTGGACTCCCAGGGAGCTGCAGGAGCATCCTCCTCTTTGGAGGCAGTTGCAGCGGACATGGGCGCGGACGCCGCACCCGGCACGTCGAACGGGGGCAGATCGTCCCCGCCGGCATCGACAGCAAAACCGCCGACCATGGCATCGTCGTAGGGAACCTGCTCGGATTCCCACGGCGCAGACGGCGCAGCGGGCTGAGCCTTGGGAGCGGACGCGCGCTCGGGTGCACGGGGCGCGGGCTCGGTCGGGAGCTTACCCGTGGCAGGAGCGCCGGCAGGGTTGTCGGAGCGCAGCCAGGGAGCCTTGCCCAGGTCGGATGACTTGGACGCAGGCGCGACAGGCTTGGGCGCGGACGCCGGGGCAGCAGGCTTAAGCGTGGCGGGCTTAGGCGCCGACGGAGTCGGTGCCATCACCGGCGTCGTTTGGTGCTGCGGAGCGCTGGCACTCGAGGATACAGGGGCCGCCGAGGACACGGGTTGCGGGTCCGCAGATACCGCAGCCCGTGCAGATGGAGAATGCTCCTCATGTTGAGGAGCCGGCGTGCCACCCCCATCCAGGACATAGTCGACGGTGCGACGACCGAAGACCGCGCAGACCGTCGGCAGGACCACCGACTGCGTGTCGGCGCGTCCGAGCATCTTGATGGCAAAGGTCGAGCCCGCGGGGAACGAGACCGTGAGCTTGGAGCCGTCGTCGGCCGTGGCGCGGGCGTTGAGCAAAAGCCCTGCATAGGAAGCCTGACGAGCCTTGACACGCTCGACGACCTCGACCCATTTGCGCTGGAGCTCGCCGGCGTCCTCGACCGCGGGGGTCTCGGCAGCACCGGTGGCGGCAATCTGGGCGGCGTTGTTGGGCTTGGACACCGGCACGGTCGATGCAGCAGGCGCGGGAGCCGGAGCCGCAACGGGTTGAGGTGCAGGCGTTACCGGTTTGGACGCAGGAGCCGGAGCCGCGGACTTGGGCACAGGCTGGGCAGCCGGAACAGCAGCGCCGCGGTCCCAAGGCATGTCACCCTGATGCGCGGACACAGCAGCGGGGGCAGTGGATGCCGCCGGAGCGGAAGCACGGGCGCCCGAAATGAGCGTCGGCTGCTGGGCAGCAACTGGTACGGATGCTGCAGGCGCGGCGGCCTGAGCAGCAACCACGCTCGCCGGCACGGCGCCGTTGGCAACCATGGCCTCCAGGCGTGCCACACGCTCGGCCAAAGCTTCAATCGTTAAATCGGCCTCGGGACGAGCCAGGCGGGTGCAGGCGATCTCGAGCACCAGACGCACGTCGCTCGCGCCCCTCATCTCCAAGGCGGCATCGTCGAGCACCGTCAGCACACGGGCAAGGCGGTCGGCAGGATGCTCGCCAAAGGCAGCGGCCTCGGCAGCAAGCGCCTCGGCCTGCTCGGCTCCGCCCTCAAACAGCTCGGCACGGGCACCGGCAACGCACGCCACGTACACGTCGCGCACGTGCGACACCAGGTCGCGCGTCAACTCCAGCAGGTCATTGCCCTCCTCGACCTGCGCGCGAATAAGCCCATACAGCTCGGCGACATTACGATCAGCAATGGCGCGCGCAAACTCGCCCAAAATCTGGTCCGAAACCTCGCCCAGCAGCGAGCGGGCATCGTCCACATGCACGGAGCCGTTGCCAAAGACGCTCAGCTGTTCCAGCGTGGAGAGCGCGTCGCGCATGCCGCCCCTGGCATGGCGTGCCACGATGGCAAGCGCCTCGTCGTCGTAATCGAAGCCCTCCTGCTCGCAC
>CABVBR010000006.1 GCA_902496645.1 uncultured Collinsella sp. | reverse complement strand
ACGAGCTGATCGACGCCGTACTCGACGGCAAGATCGAAGACGCCAAGACCGTCGTGGGCGCGCTCGCCTGCGATAGCATCGCGCATCGCCTTGGTGGGGCAGAGCTCTAGTGAGTGGGCCCTGGGACAAAATAATCAGTAGTACTTGTCCCAGGTGCGAGAAGCGTAACGAGGCTGTTGTCGCAAGCGACCCTGGGACAAGTACTACTGATTATTTTGTCCCAGGGTCTTACGTTATTGTTTTATCTCCGAGGATTGCATGTTTAAAAGGTTTCTCTCGTATTACGAGCCCCAGATGGGGCTTTTTGTTGCCGATACTGTTTGTGCTCTGGTGCTTGCTGCCATTGACCTTGCGTTTCCTATTATTCTGCGCAATTTGACCGGTGGGCTCTTTACTCAGGGTCAGGCTGTCATTATGCAGGCGCTCGGTATGATTGCGGTGGGACTGGTGCTGATGTATGCCATCCGCTGCGCCTGCCGCTACTTTGTGAGCTACTGGGGCCATGTGATGGGCGCGCGCATGGAGTCCAAGATGCGCGAGGACCTGTTCGATCAGTACGAGCGCTTTAGCTTTGCATACTTCGATCGCAACAGCTCGGGCGACATGATGAGTCGCGTGGTCAACGACCTGTTCGATATCTGCGAGGCGGCGCACCACGTGCCCGAGTGGATCATCATCTGCGGCATCGAGATTATCGGCTCGTTTGTGATCCTCTTTACCATCGCCCCGGTGCTGGCGCTTGCCATGGCTGCGGTGACAGCAGCGTTTTCGGTCATCATGTTTTGGCAGAACATGCGCATGCGCGAGGTCTTTAGCGACAACCGCAAAAAGATCAGCGGCATCAATGCGCAGCTGCAGGATTCGCTGGCGGGCATGCGCGTGGTCAAGAGCTTTGCCAATGAGGAGACCGAGCGCTCTAAGTTCCGCGCCTCCAACAATCGCTATCTTTCGTCCAAGGAGAACATGTATCACGCCATGGGCGTCTATACTGCGACGTATGGCCTGCTCTCGGGTGTGCTCTATGTGATCGTGGTACTGCTGGGCGGCTGGCTGGTCGCCCAGGGACAGCTGCAGGCGGTCGATATGGCGACCTTTGCACTCTATATTTCGCTGTTCTGCACGCCGCTCGAGACACTCGTCAATTCGGCCGAAACGTATCAGAAGGCCATCGCCGGCTTTAAGCGCATGGACGAGGTACTCTCGACCGCGCCGGATATCCAGGACAAGCCGGGCGCCATGGATCTGCAGGTTACGGCCGGCGCCGTGGATTATCACGACGTGTGCTTTAACTACGAGGATGTTGAGCTGGGCGAGGGCGATGCCGACGAGCGTCCCGTTATCGACCATATGGATCTGTCCATCAAGCCCGGGCAGACCATCGCTTTGGTTGGCCCTTCGGGCGGTGGCAAGTCCACGACCTGTTCGCTGCTGCCGCGCTTTTACGACGTTGCCGCTGGGTCCATTAGCATCGACGGTCAGGACGTGCGCGATGTGACGCAGCAGAGCCTGCGCCGCGCTATCGGCCTGGTGCAGCAGGATGTCTACCTGTTTGACGGAACAATCGGCGAGAACATCGCCTACGGCAAGCCGGGCGCCACGGCAGAAGAGATCGCCGAGGCCGCCCGTCGTGCCAACATCGATGCCTTTATCGAGTCGCTTCCACAGGGCTATGACACGGTCGTGGGCGAGCGCGGCAGCCGTCTTTCGGGCGGACAGAAACAGCGCGTCGCCATTGCGCGCGTGTTTCTCAAGAACCCCAAGATCCTGATTTTGGACGAGGCGACGAGCGCTTTGGATAACGAGAGCGAGGAGGCGGTGCAGGAGTCACTCGAAGAGCTGGCACGCGGCCGCACCACGATTATCATCGCCCATCGTCTTTCGACCATTAAGCATGCCGATGAGATTGCGACCGTTGAGCATGGTCGCGTTGTGGAGCGTGGCACGCACGAGGAGCTTCTCGCCCGTGGCGGCACCTATGCCCGTTACTATCGAATGCAGTTCGAAGGTGCGCGTGCGCACGAGCTCGACTGATTGATATGACAGGAAGTTTATGGCTGACAAGAACCCTTTGACTCCGGAAGAAGTGACGGAGTTATTCTCCGAAATCGATGCATCCGGTGTCTTGGATCCCACGCTTGCCAAAAAGCGAACCGAGCGCATGCGTGAGAAGGAGGCTGCGGCCAAGCGCGGTGACAAAGCGGCGCTAGCGCAGCTGCGCAGCGAGGACCGCGCGAGCCAGGCAAAACATATCGACCCGCTGTCCGAGGACGATCCTTCGGGCTCGCAGGTGAGCCATACCATTACGAAGACCGCGATGGCCGTGGTCATCGGTATTTTGGTGCTGATCGTGGGCATGCAGATTGGCTACGGCGTGATGCGTCGTCTGAACACCGCCAACCTG
This sequence comes from uncultured Collinsella sp., assembly GCA_902496645.1. Taxonomy (GTDB): domain Bacteria; phylum Actinomycetota; class Coriobacteriia; order Coriobacteriales; family Coriobacteriaceae; genus Collinsella. Next base: position 34,023 of record CABVBR010000006.1, on the reverse strand, counting down.
TCCGAGAGCGTTTCGGTCGATACCGTTTCGACGGCGCTGAAGGGCGGCCTTGAGTGGGGCAACGGCTTTACGCAGTTCCCACTCGACTTTACCGTCGATGAAGCCGATGAGCGTACGGGCACGGTTGAGGTGACGGTGTTGGACACGTCGTCTGCCAATGAGCTCGAGCTGCTGTCCAACGGGCAGATCCAGGCCGCGGCGCTTGCGACCAACGCCCTGCTCAACGACAAGATTGACCGCGTGGTGTATAACGTTCACGCCTATATCGACGAGGATAGCAACATTCAGCACGATTCCTTTTTTGGCATGTTCCCCGCGCGGGGTCATCAGAGCGCCATTTTGACGTTTGTGTGGACCAAGAGCTCATCCAACGCCACGAGTATCGACTGGAAGATGCGCATCGTAAGCATGGACGACACCATTGCCGAGCGCATTCAAAAACAGGTGAACTCGGTTTCGTCGCTGATCGAGGACCCGGTGGTGAGCCAGACCAAGATTGACGAGGAAAAGGCCGAACGTGACCTGGAGCATCGTCTGCATGGCCGCGAGATTTTCCGCGGCGGCAAGCCCGATCGCTCACCGTCCGATCTGCTGGAACAGGACAAGCAAAAGTAAGAGGCCATTATCCCGCGTGAGTCACAAGCCCACGCGGGATAATTTTTCTGGGACGGGGATTAAATAATCATTATGCATAGAAAGTCATAATTATCATTTCGTAAACAATTTGATGAAATTAACGCCATGAGGCATGCTTGCGGTTACAATACCGCGAGGCCTAACTACACACCTTTAAGCCGGTCCTGTGAGACCGGGAAGGAGAATTATGGCGAACAACCATACCGCGGGCGCTGCCGCCCGCACCTTCGCGCCCAGCGAGCTTTGCCAGCGTATGCTGGCCAAAACCAGCAAGGGCACCTGCGGTCCCTGTATCCTGTATCTTGAGGATGGGACCATTTTTTATGGACGTGCATGCGGCGCCGAGGGCACCGCGACCGGCGAAGTCTGCTTCAACACTTCGCTCGAGGGCTATTTTGAGGTTATGACCGACCCGAGTTATGCCGGCCAAATTGTAACCATGACCTATCCGCAGATCGGCAATTACGGTATCGACGAGACCGATGTCCAGTCGGCCTTCCCCGGCGACGCCGTGCGCCCTGCGAGCGCTCCGGCTATGCGCGGCATGATCGTGCGCGACATGTGCGCCACGCCTTCTAACTGGCGCTCGGCTGTCAGCGTGCCGGAGTATCTGCGCGCCCACGGCATCGTCGCCATCGAGGGCGTCGATACCCGTGCCCTGGTGCGCCACCTGCGCGACAACGGTTCCAAGATGGGCATCATCTCGACCGAGATCTTCGATGTCGATGAGCTCGCCGAGCGTCTGGCCGCAGCACCCACGCTGGTGGGCGAGAACCTGGTCAAGACCGTGAGCTGCCCTGAGCCTCACGAGTTCGCAGCCGCCGACCTGCCCGCTACGCATGACTTTGCGCTCGCATCTGCCGCTCCTGCCCGCCACAAAGTAGTCGCCTATGACTGCGGCGTGAAGCGCGGCATTCTGGAGGGCCTGGTGCGCGCCGGCTGCGACCTCACCGTCGTGCCGTGGGACACGCCCGCGAGTGAGGTCCTCGACATGAATCCCGACGGCGTCTTTTTGTCCAACGGCCCCGGCGACCCGGATGCCGTGGTGGAGACCTACGAGCAGGTGCAGCAGCTGATCGGCAAGGTGCCGGTCTTTGGCATTTGCCTGGGTCACCAGATGATCAGCCTGGCCTGCGGCGCCCAGATGGAAAAGCTTAAGTTCGGTCACCGCGGTGGTAACCAGCCGGTTATGAACCTGGTGAGCCGTCGCGTGGAGATTACCGCGCAAAACCATGGCTTTGGCCTGCTGTTCCCCAGCTTGGGCAAGCTGATCCCCGAGCTCTCCGGCGGCGAGACCGAGCATGCGGCCGATGGCGATCTGCGCGCCTGGGTGCGCCGCGGCATCGCACCGGTCGTGATGAACGAGCGCTTCGGCCGCATTCGCCTGACGCACGTGAACCTCAACGACGGCACCGCCGAGGGCATTCAGCTGCTCGACGCGCCGTGCTTCTCGGTCCAGTACCACCCCGAGGCCTCGCCCGGCCCCACCGATGCCCACTACCTCTTTACCGCCTTTACGCGACTCATGGACGGCGAGGAGAACTACCTGGACATCGACACCGCGAAGGACCGCCTGCAGGGCTGGAATTTCGCCGACGATGGTTCCGCCGTTCTACCGAACGGCGGACCGGTCGACGCTGCGGCTGCATCTGGCACATCATCTTGCCGTTCTGCTTCGGACGCGCGGGCATAAGCCCAGCGCGCCCTCGCATCACGGCAACCTGATGCACCAGTTGCACCCTCGCTGACTTTTCCAAAACATTGAGTCAGCCTCTCTAGGAGGTTTTAAACATGCCGAAACGTACTGACATCAAGCGCATCCTCGTCATTGGTTCGGGCCCCATCGTTATTGGCCAGGCCTGTGAGTTCGACTACTCCGGCGCCCAGGCCTGCAAGGTGCTCAAGGAGGATGGCTTTGAGGTCATCCTGGTCAACTCCAACCCGGCGACCATCATGACCGACCCGGGTCTTGCCGACCGCACCTATGTCGAGCCCATCACCGCCGAGTTTATCGAGCGCGTGATCAAGAAAGAGCGCCCGGATGCGCTGCTGCCCACGCTGGGTGGCCAGACCGGCCTCAACGCCGCTGTTGAGCTGGCAAAGGACGGTACGCTGGACAAGTACGGCGTCGAGATGATCGGCTGCGACCTGGCCGCTATCGAGCGCGGCGAGGACCGCAAGCTCTTTAACGAGGCCATGGCCGAGATTGGCCTGGAGGTCGCGCGCTCGGGCTATGCCTACAGCGTGGCAGACGCCGAGGCCATCGCCGAGCGCGTGGGTTACCCCTGCGTGCTGCGCCCGAGCTTTACCCTCGGCGGCGCCGGCGGCGGCATCGCGCACACCCACGAGGAGCTCGTCTCCATCGTGAGCCAGGGCCTTGAGCTCTCGCCTGCGCACGAGGTGCTGGTTGAGGAGTCCATTGAGGGCTGGAAAGAGTACGAGATGGAGGTCATGCGCGACCACGCCGGCAACGGCATCATCGTGTGCTCCATCGAGAACCTCGACCCCATGGGCGTGCACACCGGCGACTCCATCACCGTGGCACCGGCCCAGACGCTCTCCGACCTTGAGTATCAGCGCATGCGTGTGGCATCGCTCGCCATTTTGGAGAAGATCGGTGTCGAGACCGGCGGCTCCAACGTGCAGTTTGCCGTGAACCCCAACACCGGCCGCCTGATCGTCATCGAGATGAACCCGCGCGTGAGCCGTTCGTCCGCGCTTGCCTCCAAGGCCACGGGTTTCCCCATCGCCAAGGCCGCCGCGCGCCTGGCCGTGGGCTACACGCTCGACGAGATTGTCAACGACATCACCAAGGCCACGCCTGCCTGCTTTGAGCCCACGATTGACTACTGCGTCGTCAAGGTTCCGCGCTTTGCCTTCGAGAAGTTTAAGGGTACCGACCCCACGCTCACCACGCGCATGAAGGCCGTGGGCGAGATCATGGCGATCGGCCGCACCTTTGAGGAGGCCTTCGGCAAGGCCATGCGCTCACTGGAGGACGGTCACCAGGGCATCTGCGCCGGTGGCAAGGAGGGTGCCGACAAGCTGAGCGACGACGAGCTCGCTCAGGCCGTGGCAACCCCGACCGAGCACCGCATCTTCTTTGTGGTCGAGGCCCTGCGCCGTGGCTGGGACATCGCCCGCATCCATGCCATCTGCGGTATCGATCCGTGGTACCTCAACCGTATCAACGACATGGTGCAGGTCCAGGAGAGCATCCGCGGCCTGCGCGTGGAGGATATCGACGCCGACGCGATGCGCCTGCTCAAGCAGTACGGCACGAGCGACGCCGAGATTGCCGCGCTGACCGGCTCGGACGAGCGCTTTGTGCGCGCCTACCGCAAGGGTCTGGGCGTGGTTCCCAGCATGAAGACGGTCGATACCTGCGCTGCGGAGTTCTCGAGCGCCACGGAGTACCACTACAAGACGTACGAGAACATCTACCGCACAAGCCCGGATGCCAAGAAGTGCGTGGCTCCCGACGAGACCACGCCGGCGGACAAGCCCAAGGCGATGATTCTGGGTGCCGGCCCCAACCGCATTGGCCAGGGTATCGAGTTTGACTACTGCTGCGTGCATGCGAGCTATGCGCTGGCGGCCCGTGGCTTTGAGACCATCATGGTCAACTGCAACCCCGAGACCGTCTCGACTGACTACGACACGTCCGACCGCCTGTACTTTGAGCCGCTCACCTACGAGGACGTCATGGACGTCATTGACGTTGAGCGTCCCGACGGCGTCGTGGTGACGCTCGGTGGCCAGACCCCGCTTAAGCTGGCGCGCGTGCTCGAGGAGAGCGGCGTGAACATTATGGGCACCAAACCCGATGCCATCGACTTTGCCGAGGACCGCGAGCGCTTCGCCGCTCTGCTCGACAAGCTGGGCATCATGTACCCGCCGGCGGGCCAGGCCACCTCGTTTGAGGAGGCCGAGGCCGTGGCCGCGCATATTGGCTACCCGCTGCTGGTGCGTCCGAGCTACGTGCTGGGCGGCCGCGGCATGATGATCGCCTACGATGCCGAGCATCTGCGCGATTACATGGCCGAGGCCGCGCGCATTAGCCCCGACTACCCGGTGTACCTGGACCGCTTCCTGGAGGGTGCGATCGAGTCCGACGTCGACGCCCTGTGCGACGGCGAAGAGGTCTACATCGGCGGCATCCTGGAGCATATCGAGGAGGCCGGTATTCACTCCGGCGACTCTGCGACCTGCATCCCGCCGTTCAGCTTTAGCGAGAGCCTGCAGGCGAAGCTTCGCGAGACCACGCGTCGCATCGCGATGGCGCTGGGAGTCCGCGGTCTGGTCAATGTGCAGTATGCCATCAAGGGCGAGACCGTCTACGTGATCGAGGCCAACCCGCGTGCCAGCCGTACCGTGCCGTTTATCTCCAAGGCCACCGGCGTGCCGCTGGCCAAGTGTGCGGCGCGTATCATGGCGGGCGATTCCATCGCGAGCCTGGGCCTGCCGAGCGACGAGCGTCAGCTGGACTGGTTCTGCATGAAGGAAGCCGTTATGCCCTGGGGCCGTTTCCCCGGTGCCGACGTTATCCTGGGGCCCGAGATGAAGTCGACCGGCGAGGTCATGGGTATCGCCAAGAGCTATCCCGAGGCATACGCCAAGACGCAGCTGGCGATCGACTACAAGCTGCCCGACCCGAGCGCCGGCAAGGTGTTCATCAGTGTGTGCGACCGCGACAAGCGCCATATCCTTTCGGTCGCCCGCATCCTGCGCTACCTGGGCTTTGACATCTGCTCCACCGAGGGCACGGCGCGCGTGCTGCGCGGCGGCAACGTGACGTGCGAAGTCGTGGAAAAGATCAGCGGCCCGCACGACGGCGAGCGCCCCAACATCGGTGACCTCATCGCCGATGGCAAGATCGCGGTAATCATCAACACGCCGTACGGTCCGGGCTCGCGTGGCGACGGCTATCTACTGCGCACCGAGGCCGTCCGTCGTGGCGTGACCTGCGTGACCGCGATGTCTGCGGCCAACACGTACGTGAGTGCCATCGAGGCCGTGCGCGAGGACCAGCAGGGTCACGGCAGCGCCAACGACATGGGCATGGACGTCATCGCCCTGCAGGACCTGCCGCAGTACACGGTGTAGACTGACCTGTCCGGCCGGGGCGGGAGCGGACGCTTTCTCTCGGAAACTGGGCTTCGCGAAGTTTTCCGCGAGAAAGGTCCGCCTCCCGCCCCGGCCTGCGGTGACTTGGCTGTGCCGTGTGCTGCCGAAGGGCTTTGCACGATGACTTAGGCTAAAGAGGATGCGGATGTCGAGTGAGGATTTTGTTCCTTGGGGAGCTTGGATTTGGGCTCTACGTGGGACGGAATCCTCGCTCGTTTTGTTGATGGGACATTTTCCTCGCTCGGTTGCCCACGGACCGTGCGCCCCGGCTATTGCATCTTCGTGGTGAAGGTCGTCTTGCCGGCGGCGATGTGCACGTGGAGTTGGGTTCGACTGTCGCAGCTGATGAGGACGCCGACTTCGAACGGGGCTCCCGTATTGTCGTAGGTGGAGCGCACGATGCGCATGGCCGCCTTGCCGGTGGTTTGGCCCAACAGGCTGGCCTCGTGCTTGCGATAGCTTGACAGGAATTATTACGCAAAATCTAAGATGTTTCAAAGACGCGAAGTAGATGATATATTTTACTTCGCGTTTCCTAATGGTTTTGAATTTTGCGAAGTAGGTTGCCATGAAGCTTATCGATCGCCCGTTCTACATGAGCAAGCTTTCCAAGGTGGCAGGTACGCCTGATATCAAGGTGATCACCGGAATCAGGCGATGCGGAAAATCGAAATTGCTTGAGGCGTTTGCCAGCCAACTTCATTCAAGCGACCCCTCGGCCAACGTCATACACGTCAACTTCAATCTACTTGAGTTCGAGCCGTTGGCGGAATACCATGCGCTGCATACATATGTGGAAAAGCACTATATCGAGGGTTGCCGGAATATCGTCATGATCGACGAGGTCCAGATGTGTGAAGGGTTCGAGCGGGCTATCAACAGTCTTCATGCGTCAGAGAAATATGACATTTACATCACGGGGTCGAATGCTTTTCTTCTCTCAAGCGACCTCTCGACGTTGTTCACGGGAAGAACGGTAGAGATCGAGGTCTTTCCGTTTTCACTTGCGGAGTTCTCGGCGTATCACGAGATCGCTTCTCCAGCCGAGGCCCTTGCTCGCTATGTCCGCGAGGGAGGAATGCCGGGTTCCTATATCTACCAGGACGAAAGGATGCGTTTCTCATACATCTCGGATGTGCTTGAAACTCTTATCCTGCGCGACATCAGACAAAAATATCGTATACGTAATGCGGAGCAGCTTAAACGTTCCTGCGAGTTCCTGATGGATAACGTCGGAAACATCTCTTCTCTCAAGGGGATGGCGGCCGAGCTTTCACGAGCGAACCTTAAGATAAGCGACAAGACGCTGGCTGTGTATATCGACTACCTGTGTAATGCGTTTGCGTTCTACCGGTTTCGTCGCTTTGACGTCTCAGGAAAGAAATACCTGTCGACGGGAGATAAATACTACCTGGCCGACCATTCGTTTCGCTACGCCGCGCTTGGCACGAAAAAGCTCGATTTTGGCCATGTTTACGAGAATATGGTGGCAATCGAGCTTATGCGCCGCGGATGGGAAGTCTACGTGGGCGTTCTCTACCAAAAGGAAGTAGACTTTGTCGCCATCAGGCGTGACCGCCGTGTCTATATCCAGGTGAGTGACGACATTTCCCAAGAAGCGACGCTTGAGCGTGAGCTTGATCCGCTGCGACGGATTCGGGACGCCTATCCCAAGTGCGTCATCGCCCGAACAGGGCACGAAACGACTGATTGGGATGGCATCAAGGTCGTCGACCTGGCACGATGGCTTATGGGTGAATCAGGCGAGTTGGCCGTCTAACACGCGATGACGCGGGCTGAAACGAACGAGCGAGGATTCAGTCCCGCGAGGAGGCCAATACGGCCCTCTTCGAGGGACGGAATCCTCGCTCGATCTCTTGGCGGGACATTTTGCTCGGTCGATGATCAACGGTTGGTGGAAAGCGATGCCTCGTCCGTGTCACTATTCCGTGATTGCTGGTATTTTCTGCATGCTAAAATGAATGCATAAAAGACTTTATATTTGGAGGTCTCGATGCCTGCTTTAAAGATGCTCGACAATCTTGTTCCCATCAGCGATTTCAGTCACGGTAAGGGTCCCGCTGCGTTTTCGAGAGTGAGCAACGACAACCCGGTTGTAGTTTTGAAACACAACAAGCCGGCGTTCGTTATCGTGACGCCCGATGAATACCGAGAGGCTAAGCAGGCGGAGGAGGACCTCGCCTTGTTGACGTTGGCCCTTAAGAGGACGGCTGCGACAAGCGATGATGAACTCGTTTCCCTATCTGATGTTATGGCAGAGTTGGGTGTGGGCCAGGACGAACTCGATCAGATGGATGAGGTCGAGTTTGAACGAGCGGGTACGAAGTCGCTTTCTACCCGGATGCTCTCAAGGATCTCAAGCGTCTCGATGGTTCCCAGCGAAAACACGTGTTTAAGGCTATAGAAAGAATCAGAACGAACCCATTGCCGCAGAACGAAGGCGGATTCGGCAAGCCTCTTGGAAACAAGGCAGGCACGGATTTGACGGGCTTCATGAAAATCAAGCTCAGGGGAAGTGGCATTCGGATTGTGTACCGCCTCATTAAAATCAAAGGAAAAATGGCCATCGTAGTGGTAGGCGCTCGTGAAGACATGGAAGCGTACCGAACCGCCCAAAGGCGTGCGATTGATTTTGAGAAGTGGGCGGAAGAGGCTCTCTAACTTCATGGGCGAAAACAGGAATGCAGCGATGTGCTTCAGGTGTGCGAGTTTTGAAAGGCTCTGGTGATTCGGAGGTTCGCCAGAGCCTTTTTCTATCTGTGGACATTCCTCTTGGACAGTTAGTTCAGATACGTATTTTTCAGAGGACGTGTGGAGGCCAATTTGGGCACAAATGAGCTATTTTTGATAGTCTGGACCGACAAGGACGCGAGGGCAATAGCGAGAAAGACCTATTATTAGATCTAAAGCGACTTAAAACCAGTTTGTTAGCGCCAATTAGCACCGCCAAAATATACGTATCTGAACTAACTGTCCACCACCCTCCAACAACCTCCTATTCCAAATCAAATCAGCCACCGTGCGTCATGGATATTCCCGGTGGGTCGCGGGGTGGCGGCTACGACTTTCCCTCAGGATAATTCGCGAAGCCCGTTTTCCGAGGAAAGGTATTGGTTATGTAATACCAGTTAAACAGTAAAACTATGCTTAAGTGGTATCTGGCTGGAGAACCAATTGGTATGGTTGATTAGACCCACTTCGCCATCTACGTTCATTTTTATACCGCTGGGAGAATTCCAAACTTAATTTGCGCAACTGCTCACGTATGCTGGTTCAACCTTATAGGTGGCTATCTGGTTACTACCAGTTGACCCCTTGGTAACGGGTGGGCCAATTGTACGGAATGTACCGAACACCCCCCCCGTTTGATGCGTTCGCCCATGCTGCGGGGCGCGCGTCCGCGACACTTCCGCATGTCGGAGGGAAGGAGTCCAGGTGCGTAGGAATTCCATTTTTACGAAACGATGGGTGAAGGGAAGCGCAGTCCTCGTTGCCACGGCAGCGACGCTCGTGTTCGCCAGTCCCCAGCAGGCGATTGCCACGCCACTCAAGGGCGTCGAATCGGCGACCGTGTCTCAGTCTGCCTCGAACGTCGTTGACATCGATTTCGCCGGCGGCATCAAGGGCCGCATTACGTTCCTCGAGGACGGTATTTTCCGTTACAACGTTGATCCCAAGGGTGAGTTTTCCGAGTACGCAACGCCGCGCAGTAAGTCCCACACGGCTAAGATCCAGGCCCAGCCCGATGCCTCGGACACCTACAGCAAGCCGAGTGCGACGGTTGCCGACAAGGGCAACACTATCGAGATCAGCGGTGGAAAGGCGACCGTGATCCTGGACAAGGCGACTGGCAAGATGAGCATCAAGTCGGGCGACCGTGTCGTGGTCTCCGAGTCCGCGTCCCTCGACCTTGATAAGAAGGGCACCGTACAGACGCTCGCCAAGGAGAAGTCCGAGAACTTCTTTGGCGGCGGTACTCAGAACGGCCGCTTCCTGCACACCAACCAGACTATCGCCATCTCCAACACCAACAACTGGACCGATGGCGGCGTTGCTTCGCCCAACCCGTTCTACTGGACGAGTGACGGTTACGGCGTGCTCCGAAACACGTTTGCAGAGGGTTCCTACGACTTCGGTTCCACGGACGCATCAACAGTCACGACTTCGCACAGCGAGAATGAGTTCGACGCCTACTACTTCGTGGCGACCAATGAGGGCGCCTCGAACGTGGCGACCGAGATGCTGCAGGACTACTACAAGGTGACCGGTAATCCGGTACTGCTGCCCGAGTACGGTTTCTACCTGGGTCATCTGAATGCCTATAACCGTGATGGCTGGTCAACGACCTCGGGTCAGAAGAAGTGGGAGACCAAGGGCAGCAAGTCCTCGAGCAAGAAGGGCGACGTTAAGTACGAGTCTGGCATGGCGACGGGCTACAAGCTCGACGGCACGCTTGCGGCCGAGACGCTCAACGGTGAGGGCCCCACGGTCGATACCGAGAACATGAAGGCGACCGATTTCGACCGCCAATTCTCCGCCCAGCAGGTTATCGATGACTACGAGGACAACGACATGCCGCTCGGCTGGTTCCTGCCGAACGACGGCTACGGTGCCGGCTATGGCCAGAACGGTTACTACAAGACCGGCGGCGTCAATTCCGACGGAACGAGTTCTGCCGAGCGCCTCAACGCCGTGCGCGCCAACGTCGACAACCTTAAGAAGTTCACCGAGTACGCTAACTCCAAGGGTGTGAGCACGGGCCTGTGGACCCAGTCCAACCTTGAGCCCGATAGCAACTCCGAGACCCCGTGGCACCTGCTTCGCGACTTCGACGCCGAGGTCAAGACGGGAGGTATCACTACCCTCAAGACCGACGTCGCCTGGGTTGGCTCTGGCTACTCTTTTGGTCTTAACGGCATCAAGACGGCTTATGACACGGTGACGACCGGCGCCAACAAGCGCCCCAACATCATTACGCTCGATGGTTGGGCCGGCACGCAGCGCTTTGGCGGCATCTGGACCGGCGACCAGTACGGCGGCAACTGGGAGTACATCCGCTTCCATATCCCCACGTATATCGGTCAGAGTCTTTCGGGCAACCCCAACATCGGCTCCGACATGGACGGCATCTTTGGCGGCGACCCCATCATCTCGGCACGCGACTACCAGTGGAAGACGTTCACGCCCTCTATGCTCGACATGGACGGTTGGGGCACCTACCGCAAGTCGCCCATGACGCACGGCGATCCCTACACGGGCATCTCGCGCTTCTACCTCAAGCTCAAAGCGCAGCTCATGCCCTATATCTACACGAGTGCGGCTTCGGCGGCCAACATCGATACGGGTAACGGCGATACCGGCCTGCCCATGATCCGCGCCATGCTGCTCTCCGACAACTCCGAGTACGCCGCGAGCACTTCGACGCAGTACCAGTATATGTTCGGTGAGAATTTCCTGGTTGCGCCGGTGTATCAGGATACCCAGGCAGATGACAAGGGCAATGACGTTCGCAACGGCATCTACCTTCCCAACTACGGCACCGATGATAATCCCACCATCTGGATCGACTACTTCTCGGGTAAGCAGTACCGCGGCGGCCAGGTCCTCAACAACTACGATGCTCCGCTCTGGAAGCTGCCGCTCTTTGTAAAGGCCAATTCCATCGTGCCGATGTATGCCGAGAACAACAACCCCGAGGCTGTGACCGAGACCAACACCAAGGGCACTGACCGCAGCCAGCGTATCGTCGAGTTCTTCGCCACCGAGGGTGAGGGCAGCTTCATGCAGTACGAGGACGACGGCTCCTCCATCGAGAACAAAACGACTGAGGACAATGCCTACGGCACGATCGACAATATCTCTTACGGTGACCATGTGAGTACCGTCTTTAGCTCCAAGGCCACGGGCGGCACCGCAACCTTTACCGCTGCGGCGTCCCAGGGCAGCTATAGTGGTTACGATTCCAACCGTACCACGACCTTTGTGGCCAACGTGTCCGCCAGGCCTGCGAGCGTCATCGCCAAGAATGGCGGCACTGCGCTCAGCGTGACCGAGGTCGACTCACAGGAGGCTTTCGACGCCGCGACCCCCGAGGCTGGCCAAGCGGTCTACTTCTACAACGAAAGCCCCAACCTCAACCACTACGGCAGCGATGCGGACAGCACCGAGGCCGAGAAGGGCGAGAGCTTCAACGACACTAAGATCACCACGAACCCCAAGGTCTACGTCAAGTTTGCGAAGACCGATGTCGCTGCAGCGGAGCAGACGCTCGAGCTGGGCGGTTTCGTGAACGCCGACGCCACGCTCGCGGCCGACCGCCTCAACGAGAACCTCTCCGCACCCGCGAACCTTGCTGCCCCCGAGGACGCCACGACCCCCACGAGCATTAAGCTCACCTGGGGAAAGGTCGATGGTGCTACCTCCTACGACCTTAAGGTCGATGGCACCGTGTTCGCCGTGGGCGATGCAGCGGAATTCACGCATACCGATCTTGCCTACAATAGCAAGCACACCTACCAGATCCGTTCGCGCAACGCCGAGGGCTACTCCCGTTGGAGCGATGTGCTCGCGGCGAACTCCGCACTCGACCCATGGCGGAACGTGCCCGAGGCCGAGAAGATTACCTGGGAGGGCTCGATCTACGGCAGCCATAAGGCCGATCTCGCCTTCGACCATGAGTTCCAGACGAGCGACGGCGGCTTCCACTCCGGCGGCAACGACCTGGGCAAGGCGCTCACCGTCGACTACGGCCGCGCCTACAAGCTCGACAAGCTCGAGTACTATCCGCGTACCGACGCCGGCAACGGCACTGTGACCAAGATGCGCATCGAGACGAGTCTCGACGGTGTCCATTGGACGAGTCAGGAAGTCGATTGGGAGCGCTCCGCCGCCTGCAAAACGGTGACGTTCGACGGCGCCGTGGCCGCACGTTACGTGCGTATGACGCCGCTCGCTTCGGTTGGTAACTTCTTCTCCGCGTCCGAGATCGCCATCTACAAGGCCGATGGTACGGACGGCTTTGCTGTGGGTTCCAACCTCAACAAGGCAACGATCTCCGATGGCGACTATTCCAACATGAAGAATTATCTGGGTCTCGAGAACCGCGAGCCCGATACCTCGACGTTCGACTCGCAGATTCGCGACCACTTTGCCGATCTCAACGGCAACGGGGTCTATGATGTCTACGACTACTCGTTTACCATGGCGGGGCTTGATGGCGGCACCAAGCAGAAAGGCAAGGTCGCCGGCAAGCTCGCGGTGATTCCGAGCAAGACCGAGGTCGATGCCGGCGATGAGATCACCGTCGATGTCTATGCGGCCGACGCCAAGAACGTCAACGCCCTGGGCGCGCTCGTCAACTTTAAGAGTGACCAGTTTGAGTTTGTGTCCGAGAGCATCTCGCAGGATGGTTCGACCGCCGGCATGGAGAACCTGTCGCGCGAGAAGGTCCAGTTCGCGGACGGCACACAGACCATCAACCTCGCCTTTGCCAACCGCGGCGACGGCAAGCTCTACAACGGCACTGGCGCGGTGGCGAGCTTCAAACTCAAGGCCAAGACGGCCGGCAAGGTTGAACTGCCCTCGACGTCTTGGCTCATCGGTCCGGCGTGCGATGCGCTCGAGTTTACGAGTGACGGTACCGTGACGATGCCGGACGTTCCGCAGCCCACGGTTGCCGAGTACGGTCAGGATGCCTTCAACATCACGATGACCAACGACGAGCTCACGGCCGACGACGGTTCCAACGTCGAGAAGCTTATTCAGCAGAAGAGCTATAACGCGCTGTTCGATAACGATGAGGGCGACAACGGCTTTGAGTTCCTGTGGAACTGGAGCGGCAACTGGGACAGCGAGGGCAAGCTTCCGAGTTACGTGAAGCTTCCCACCACGATGACATTTGCCTTTAAGACACCATCGAAGCTCGATGCCGTTGAGGTCGTCAACCGCGACGGCGGTAACGGCACCGTGCAGAAGATCAAGGCCGTCGTGACGTTCGAGGATGGCTCGACCCAGGAGTTCGCGGGTGGGGAGTACGATTCCTTCCAGGCTCGCTACGCCTTTGGCCTCTCTGCCGAGAACAAGGGCAAGAAGGCGACTAAGGTCGAGATCACGCCGCTTGAGGCATCGGGTGACCAGATGCTCACACTGCGCGAGATCAACTTCAACTACACGCAGGGTGTCGAGGCCATCGAGGGTATCGAGCTGGGCAAGAACCAGACCGAGTTCTTTGAGGGCGACGTTACGCTCGTCGACGCTAAGGCCACGCCCGAGAGCGCCGGCTACCCCTATGTGACGGTCGAGAGCTCCGACTCCTCTGTGGTGAGCGTCTCCGCTGTTCAGGCCGGCGATAGCGTGAACTACTACTTGCGTGCCAACAAGGCCGGCAAGGCAACGATCACGGTGGCGTCAGTGCTCGACCCCTCCAAGACCGCATCCTATGAGGTCGAGGTCAAGGCTGGTGTCGACACCTCTGCGCTAATGGCGGCGCTTTCCAAGGCCGCGGGCTACAGCGAGTCCGTCTACACCAAGGATTCTTATGCAGCTCTCACTGCTGCGGTCGAGGCGGCTCAGAAGCTTCTCGACGGCGGCCAGGGCAGCTATAGCAAGAAGGATGTCGCAGACGCTACGACCAAGATCGAAAAGGCAATCGACGGCCTCAAGATGCGCCCCGTTGATGAGAAGAAGCTCATCAACACGCCCGAGAACCGCGAGAACGTCAAGGTGACCGGCTTCTCGAGCGAGGCCGACTATGAGGGCAGCAACGCCGTCAACGCTCTTGACGGCGATGAGCAGACGCTCTGGCACAGCGACTATGCTTATAAGACCGGTATGCCCCAGCACCTGACCGTCGACCTGGGCCGCGACTACGATCTCACCGACGTCACGTTCCTGCCGCGCCAGGACGGCGGCACGAACGGCGATATCTTTGAGGCCGAGGTGCTGGTCTCCGACACCGCCGACGGTTATGAGATGGGCACCGCCGCGTCGATGGGTACGTTTACCTTCGACAACGACGGCCGCGTGCTCACCGACCGTGGCGACTGGAAGCAGATGAGCTTTGGTGCCGCGCGCGGTCGCTACGTGACCGTCAAGGTGCTCCACGCCGGCGGTGGCAGCGTTGACGCCTACTGCAGCATGGCGGAACTCAAGTTCTACGGTGCGGCCGTTCCCGATCCGGTGGCGAAGGACGACCTCACTGCCGCGATTGAAAAGGTTGATGCCGAGGTTGCAGCCGGCGACCTTAAGGCCAGTGACTACACCGAGGCTTCCTGGACCGCGTTCCAGAACGCCTTGGCGAGCGCCCGCGCCATCCTGAGCGACGAGAACGCCACGCAGGACGAGGTCGACCAGGCACTCAAGGCGCTCGAGGATGCCCGTGACGCGCTCGAGAAGACCCCGGTGACCCCGGTCGAGAACCCGACCAAGAAGCAACTCAAGGCCCTGGTCAAGCAGGCGAAGGAGACTGACACCAAGGGAAAGACGGCCGAGTCTGTCAAGGCCCTGACGGATGCCATTACCTACGCCGAGGATGTCTTGGGTGATGAGAATGCTTCCGACGCCCAGCTCCAGGCGGCCTATGACCAGCTCAAACTGGCCATTGAGGGCCTTAAGGATGCCGACTCCGGCAACCAGGGCGGCTCGGGCAACACCGGCGGCTCGGGCAACCAGGGTTCCGGCAACGGCTCGAACGGCGGCGGCCAGGCGGGCAAGCCCGCAGGCGACAAGGCCCAGGGCGGCAAGAAGAACGGTTCGGCGATCCCCGTTACTGGCGATCAAACGGCGGCAACTGTCGCGACTGTCGGTGGCCTTGGAGCCATCATCGCTGCGATCGGTGCCTTCTTCCACCGTCGCAATAAGGCTGAGTAGTCCCAGCGACAACTAAGCAAACGTGCCCGCCGTCCCACCCAAGGACGGTGGGCACGCTTTTTTATTTCAGCTAACGTACGTCATGGCAATCCCCGGTAGGTCGAGGGGTGCTTTGCGGGCGGGCCAGGCTTTATCTGAACGACTTTGCGAAGCAACCGGAGTGAAGATAAAGCCTGCCCCGTCCGCAAAGCACCACGCAGACCGCAGGGACGGGAGCAGCTATACTACTCTCAGTAGTTAAGGGTCGCGGATTCGCCGCGTCACCGCTCTCAACGGGAGGTCTTTGTTTATGGCAGATCAGAAGCCGGTTGTCGGGATCATCATGGGCTCCAAGTCCGATCTGGGCGTTATGGAAGGTTGCACCGCCGAGCTCGAGGCACTGGGCGTGCCCTATGAGCTCGTCATTGCGAGCGCGCACCGCACGCCGGCGAAGGTCCACGAGTGGGCTTCGACTGCTGCCGATCGCGGCATCAAGGTGATCATCGCCGCTGCCGGCAAGGCCGCTCATCTGGGCGGTGTTGTGGCCGCCTTTACGCCGCTGCCGGTTATCGGTGTGCCCATGAAGACGAGTGACCTGGGCGGCATGGACTCGCTGCTGTCGATGGTTCAGATGCCCTCGGGCGTGCCCGTGGCCTGCGTCGCCATCAACGGCGCTAAAAACGCCGCTATCTACGCCACGCAGATCCTGGGTGCCTGCGACCCCGAGTATCGCAAGGTTATCGAGAAGATGAAGCAAGAGATGGCTGACGCCTAGGCGTCCTGCCGTTTCACCGCAGTATAAGGAGAGCCATGTCCGACTATCAGGGAAAACGATTCAAGGCTTCTCAGATTCCCAATCCGTCGAAGCCGGATGCTGCCCATGCGGCGCAGCAGGGTCGGACATCCTCTCCCCAGCAGCCGCGTGCGCCGCGCCCTGTGACGCCGGCGACGCATCGCCGACAGGATACACCGGCCGCGTATCGCCCCTCGTCATACAGCACGGCCAAGAAGCCGCCCCGGTCTTCGTCGC
The DNA here is from genome assembly GCA_902496645.1 of uncultured Collinsella sp. Lineage (GTDB taxonomy): Bacteria > Actinomycetota > Coriobacteriia > Coriobacteriales > Coriobacteriaceae > Collinsella. The sequence goes on along the minus strand of CABVBR010000006.1, from coordinate 17,363 downwards.
ACGCCGCGCCGTCGGATTATGCTGAGCCGCCGCGCAAGAAGCGCCGTTCCGTCATCCCCATCCTGCTCATCATCATCGGCATCGGTCTGATTGTTGCCGCCGCTGCCATCTTTATCAATGCGCAGATTGGCTACAAGCAGGCAAGCGATTCGTATCAAAAGATCGAAAAGCAATATGTGAGCGACAAAGACGCCAGTGGCGTGCCGATTATCGACTTCAATGCGCTCGCTCAGACAAATCCCGAGGTCGTGGGCTGGATTTATGCGCCGGGTACCAATATCAACTACCCCGTGGTGCAGACCAACAACAACTCCAAGTACCTCAATACGCTGTTCGACGGCACGTCCAATGCGTCCGGTGCCATCTTCTTGGATAGCGATGATACCGCGCCGGGCATGGTGGACCAGCAGACTACGATTTACGGTCACCATATGAACGACGGCTCGATGTTCAACGTGATCTCGGACACGACCGATCAGGCGACGTTCGACAGTATTGAGTATGTGTATTACATCACGCGCGACGCAACGTATAAGCTGCGCCCGCTGGCGACCAAGGTGGTCGAGGACACATACGCCAAGGCGCGCACGCCCAACTTTGAGGGCGATGATGGGCTGACGAATTATCTGTCCGAGATGCTCGATGGCGCCTCTGCCGTGGCAAGCGATGCCACCGATCGTGCTGCTTCGGCAACCAAGGTCGTAACGCTTGTGACCTGTCGTTCGCTATCGCTGAGCAACACGCGAGCCGTCATGGTGCTCACGCCGGTCGAGGAGTAAATTAGCTATTGAATACAGCAAAGGGAGAAACAATGCTTGAGAGTGGCAAATTGATGCCTTCGGTTGATGCTTGGCTGCGCGAGGCCAAGGCCGATGCTTCGGCATCCGGGTGCGGCATGTATCTGACGCATAACGGCGTGGTGCGCGCGACGCCTAAGTCCGAGGTGCGCGGGGTCGAGACCGACGGCGTGGCGCCCGGACATAAGGTGGGCGGTATGGTGTTCGGCTTCGATGCGGACAAGGTGCGAGCCGCCATCGAGGCAACGCGTGCGATGCCGGGCATCGGCTATGTGCGCGTGTGGCTGGCAAGCGGCGAGCTTGCCGTGGGTGACGACATCATGCTCGTGCTCATTGGCGGGGACATTCGCCCGCACGTGGTCGATGCACTGCAGGCGCTTGTCGGTACCATTAAAAATGAATGTGTGAGCGAGGTCGAGCGCGAGGCATAGGCTTCGCGCCGATAGAAGGCTCGTTTACAAAAAATGCCCGCCGGTACGTGTGATACCGGCGGGCATTTTGCGTTTTGGGGCGTGGGCGCTACACGCGCGTCGCGTCCTTGGGACTCATGGTCATGCTCTGGAAGCGGTTTTCCATGTAGTCGTTATCGAAGTACTTGCCATAGAACTGCGCGACGGGAATATCCGGCTCCGTGCCGTTGACGCGCTGATACCAATAGTCGAGCGACTGCAGCGTCATGACGCCGTCGACCAGCATGACGATGGTGAAGATGACGGTTGCCGAGTAGCGGCTCTTCCACGGAATCATGTTGATGAGCTTGAGCAGCCTCGGCAGCAGCAGCTTGATCCAGATAAGGCCGCCCAGGCCCCAAAGGCAGGCAAAGCCCGTGCAGGTGCGGCCGCCCGTAAGCACGGCGATGGGGTCGGGCATGCCAAAGAGCTTCATGTGCGAGTAGCTCCACGAGACCACGCCAAATGAGGTCTGCATAAACCAGCCCACGAACACCTCAAAGCTTGCGCCGAGCACAGCGCTCACCAGGAAAATGATGATGGGGTTCTTTTTATAGAAGCGGTTGAGCACCATGGTCATGAGTACGGCGCCAAAGCCGTAGATGGGGCTGAAGGGGCCAAACAGCATACCGGCGCGGTCCTGGTAGACGCCCGGGTCGTCGACCGTCATGTGCCAGATGTCCTCGGCGATCAGGCCGAGCACGCAGCAGACAAAGAATACCCAGAACAGGTTGAAGTAGTTGAGCTTGATGTAGCCTTCGCCGGTTTCATCGCGCCCGAGCATGCCCTCGGCGGCGGCGTCGCGGTCGAGCATCTCCTGCAGGCGGCGCTGCAGTTCGCGCTCCTGACGCAGCGTGGGGTCGACGGTTGCCGAAAGTGCAACAAGGATGCCGAGCTGGATCGCGGGACGCAGTAGGAAGGGCCCGATGCCCTGGAGCATCACGTCGACCAAAAGCTCGACGACGGTGAATGCAATAAGGATGTAGGACAGGCGGGCGGCGTTGCGGCGCTGGTTTTTGATAAGGTCCAGGCCAAAGATGATTAGGATGACGGCACTTGCCGCAGAGAGCATGATGCCGGCGACGATAAGGCCGACTGCGACGAGCGTGTTGTCGCCGAGCTTTTCGGTGGCGTTGCCGTTAACAAGTGCCGTGATGACCTGCCACATAAAGGCAGCGACCGACGGGAGCGTGCCCACGCCGGAAAGGATGCACAGGACGGCGTACACCTTAATGATGAGGGGGATCTTCTTGACCTCCGTGGCGCTGGGGACGCTGGGGTCGAGTTCGTTTCGATCCATACAGAACCTTTCTCGCTTTGTTGTAGATTATAAGGATACGCCGCCGACCTGCCAAAAGACAGGACGAACGTCCCAATTGCAACTTTGTAATCCCCAACGGCGGACGCGGCGGCCATCTGGGGGCGCGGGCACTTACGCTGGACAGACCGATAAAATGTTTGGCAACAAAACGGATTATTAGCTCGGTGGGCTTTTAAAAAGCGCTGCTCATGCGCTGGGGAGCACGTCGCGCCGTGCGTATAATAAGGCGGGTAACGCCAAAAATACGAGGCTCTGAGGGGATACCATGTCTCAAGAAACCATCCGCGCGGCCGAGCGTGCCGCGGGACAGGTGAACACCATGTCGACGTATGATCCGGACTCCGACCAGCTGCATGAGGAATGTGGCATTTTCGGCGTATGGGCGCCCGATCGCGACGTGGCTCGACTGACGTACTTTGGCCTGCGTGCACTGCAGCACCGTGGCCAGGAATCGGCGGGAATCGCCGTGGGTGACGGCGGCACGGTTATGGTCCGCAAGGATCTGGGCCTGCTCGACCGCGTGTTCTCCAATGCCGACCTGTCGACGCTCTCCGGCCAGCTGGCCGTGGGTCATGTGCGCTACGGCACCGCCGGCGCCAAGAGCTGGGAAGCCTCTCAGCCGCACCTCTCTACCATCAACAGCGTCATTATCGCGCTTGCTCACAACGGCACTCTGGTCAACACCGACGAGCTGCGCCGCCAGCTGATCGAGCTGGGCGTGCCATTCCTCTCCAATTCGGATTCCGAGGTCGCGACCAAACTCATCGGCTACTTTACCCAGCGTACAGGCCATCTGCGCGAGGGCATTCGCAAGACCATGGAGCTCGTGCGCGGCGGCTACGCCATGACGCTCATCAACGAGCAGGCGCTCTATGCATTCCGCGATCCGCACGGCATTCGCCCGCTCGTGCTGGGCAAGCTGGTGGACGAGGGTCTGGATCAGGCCGACGCCGCAGCCGTTTCGCAGCTGCCGTCGCAGGACGGCGCCGCGACGGTCGACTCCGCCGTCCGTGTCACGCGCGCCGGCGGCTGGGTCGTTGCTTCCGAGACCTGCGCACTCGACATCGTGGGTGCCGAGTACGTCCGTGACGTCCGTCCCGGCGAGATCTTGCGCATCAGCGCCGAGGGTCTGGTATCCGAGCAGGGCGTGCCTGCAGCCGAAGAGCCCGCCAACTGCATCTTTGAGCAGGTCTACTTTGCCCGCCCCGACTCCATCATGAACGGCAAGAGCGTCTATGCCTGCCGTTACGACATGGGTCGCCAGCTGGCACACGAGGAGCCCGTCGAGGCCGACCTGGTCATCGGCGTGCCCGACTCCGGCCTGCCGCCCGCGGAGGGGTATTCGCACGAGAGCGGTATTCCCTTTGGCGAGGGCCTTATCAAGAACCGCTACGTGGGCCGTACGTTTATCGAGCCTACGCAGGAGTTGCGCGCCATGGGCGTGCGTATGAAACTCAACCCGCTGCGCGACAATATCGAGGGCAAGCGCCTGGTCGTCATCGACGACTCCATCGTGCGCGGCACCACCATGGTGCAGCTCGTCAAGATGCTGCGCAACGCCGGCGCCAAGGAGATTCACATCCGCATCAACTCGCCCGAGGTCATCTGGCCGTGCTTCTACGGCATCGATACCGACGTTCAGTCGCAGCTCATCAGCGCCAACAAGACGGTCGACGAGATTTGCGAGTATATCGGCGCCGATTCGCTGGCCTTCCTTTCGGTCGAGGGCCTGCTTAAGGTCATGCCCAAGGGCGGCTACTGCGACGCGTGCTTTACCGGCCGCTATCCCGTGGCGATTCCCGAGAGCTTTGGCCGCGACAAGTTTATGGAGGGCTTTAAGCCCCGCAACCTGGACAAGCCGCTGTACTTTGACGACGACGCCGTGGTCGAGAAATACGACGACCGCAGCTGGGAAGAGGAGCACGGCGAGGCCTAAAACCTGCCATATGGGGACAGGTATATTTTGGTAGGTTTTACCTGCTGTTTTGTTGATATGACGGCGGGTGCTGTTATGACACACGCCGAAATGAACGCAATTATGAGCACCGTTTGGCGCCCGCGCGGCGCCACGGTAGTGGGAGAGGAAGGCTCAGATGAGCGACAGCAAGCATGTGACGTACGAGGACGCCGGCGTCGATACCGCCGAGGGCGGTCGCGCCGTCGACGCGATTAAGCAGATGGTCAAGGACACCAACCGCCCCGAGGTCATCGGCGGTATCGGTGGATTTGGTGGCTTATTCTCGGCTGCCGCGCTTAAGGATATGGAAGACCCGATCCTGATCAGCGGTACCGACGGCGTGGGCACCAAGCTCGTGCTCGCCCAGATCATGGACCGTCACGAGACGGTGGGCCAGGACCTGGTCGCTATGTGCGTCAACGACATTTTGGCTTCGGGCGCCGAGCCGCTGTTCTTCCTGGACTACGTTGCCATCGGTCACATCGAGGCCGAGCACATGGCAAAGATCATCAAGGGCGTGGCCGACGGCTGCAAGCTCGCGGGCTGCGCGCTCGTGGGCGGCGAGATGGCCGAGCACCCGGGCGTCATGGCTCCTGCTGACTACGACCTTGCCGGATTTACCGTGGGCGTTGTCGACCGTCCCAAGATGCTCGACCCCGCAAACGTCCGCCCCGGCGACGTGATCCTGGGCCTGCCTTCCACTGGCGTGCACTCCAACGGCTACTCGCTCGTGCGCAAGGTCATTGGCGTCGACGGCATTAAGCCGGGCACGCCCGAGGCCGCCGCTAAGGCCGAGGAGCTGAGCCGTCCGCTCGAGGAGCTCGGTGGCGCTTCGCTGGCTGACGCCCTGCTGGCTCCCACGCGCATCTACGTCAAGCCGATTCTTGAGCTGCTGCGCGGCGGCGCCAACGTGCATGCTATCGCCCACATCACCGGCGGCGGTATTACCGAGAACCTCAACCGCGCGCTCGCCGACGACGTTGACGCCGTGGTCACCCGCAACGGCGCCGAGATGGGCTGGGATGTTCCGCCCGTTATTACTTACGTGTCGCGTCAGGCCGAGCTCGCGCCCAACGAGGCATGCAAGACCTTCAACATGGGCGTCGGCCTGTGCCTGATCGTCGCCCCCGAGGACGAGGCCGCCGTGACCGAGGCACTGGTCGCGCTGGGCGAGAAGCCGTTCCGCGTGGGCGAGTGCGTCGAGGGCTCCGGTAAGGTCGTGTACTCCGATGAGCGCTAGCGAGCAGATGGCTGCTGCCGAGGGCCTGGGCTTTGTGCCCTACACCCGTCCGACCGGCACTGATACGGCCGAGCCGCTCAAGATCGGCGTGCTTATCAGCGGTTCGGGCACCAACCTGCAGGCGCTGATCGACCTTATCGCCGCCGGCAGGCTCAACGCCTCGATTGAGCTTGTAGTGTCGAGCCGTCCTTCGGCCAAGGGCTTGCAGCGCGCCGAGCGTGCGGGCATCCAGACGCTCACGCTGTCCAAGGATATCTATGCCGACCCCATCGCGGCTGACGAGATCATCGCGCATGAGCTGCTCGAGCGCGGCTGCGAGTACGTGGTGATGGCCGGCTATATGCGCATGGTGCACACGCCGCTGCTGGCGGCGTTCCCCAATCGCGTGGTCAACCTGCATCCGGCGCTGCTGCCGAGCTTTACCGGTGCCCATGCGATTGACGATGCGTTTGCTCGCGGTGTCAAGGTGACCGGCGTGACCGTGCACTTTGCCAACGAGATCTACGACAACGGCCCCATCATCGCCCAGCGTGCGCTGGCTGTTGAGGAGGGCTGGGACGTCGACACGCTCGAGGAGCACATCCATGCGATCGAGCATGTGCTGTATCCCGAGGTCGTACAAATGCTCGCCGACGGTCGCGTCCACGTGCTGGAGAGCGGCAAGGTCGCAATTGATGCGCCCCGCGGCTAGCGGCGCACAGTACAATTTAGTTGAGTGGTCAGGGTGGTCATTGGCGCCAAGGCGCGCGTGGCCACCTTTTGTTTTGGGTAGTCACCCGCGACGTTCTTGAATGACTAGTCGTTTAAGAACGTCGCAGGTGACTAGGTGAGAGAGGTGAGCGCATGGCGGATAACGAAGCGCTGTTTACGCCTGAGCTGGTGTTTTTTGATTGGCAGTGTGCGACGCCGGGTGAGGTGTTTGCGCAGCTCGAGAGCGAGCTTGCTCCGCGCGGCTACATTGCCGACGGTTGGCTCGACGCCGTTCGCACGCGCGAGGATGCCTATCCCACGGGTCTTGCCATGCCGGCGGCAAACATTGCCATTCCGCATACCGATCCGGGGTTTGTGGCCAAGCCCTATATCGCGGTGGTGAAGCCCGCCGCGCCCGTGACATTTAACGCTATGGCTGGCATGGGCGCTCCGGTGCCGGCGCAGATCGTCATCAATCTGGGCATCGCCGAGCCGGGCGGCCAGGTCGAGGCCCTGCAGGCGCTCATGAACATCTTTATGGACGCCGATGCCGCATCCGACGTGCTCGGTCAGATCACGCCCCAGGGCATGGTCGACGCCATCCGCCGTCACTTCTAAGGTGGGGCTAAGCCGGCACCTAGGGACGTTCCTTATGTGCCGGCACTTGGGGACTGTCCCTAACTGCCGGCTGCCAGAGCTGTCCCCTTTGCACCAAAATGGTGCAGATTAACCTGTCCCCAATGCACCAAGCGTGCCGCGGGGGCTGCGTTGTGACACAATGGCGTTTGTTCGATTCGTTATGCGAAAGGCCAACTATGGCAAATAAGAAAAAGAACTCCGCACCCGAGCCGACGCCCGAGCAGCAGGCTCGCGCCGCCTCTAGCTCTCGTAAGAAGCAGCGCAAGACCCGCGTGTCCAAGACCGTTAAGGTCGTTCTGGTGGTCATCGGCGTGCTGGCGATGCTGCTTTCCGTCTCGGCGATGGCGTGCTCCGGCCTTATGTCGCAGGCCGAGGACACCTCGGGCTACAAGCTGACCGGCGGTGTTGCTGCTACTATCAACGGCACCAACCTCACCGAGGACACCGTGACCAAGCAGATCATGAGCATGCGCACGTCCTACGGCTACACCAAGGACAAGGACTGGGCGCAGTATCTGGTCGACAACGACCTCACGCCCAAGAAGTATCGCAAGCAACTCATCGACTCCTACACGCAGCAGATTCTGCTTCAACAGGCACAGAAAGAGAACGGCGTGACGGTGTCGGACGAGGAGGTCGAGAAGGCTTGGAAGGACGCGTGCAAGAGCGCGGGCGGTGCCAAGGCCTTTAAGAAGACCCTCAAGACCTACGGCTATACCGAAGACACCTACAAGGACTCGCTCAAGGAGAGTCTGGCGCAGCAGAAACTCAAGGATGCCGTCGCGCCCACGAGCAAGCCCAAGGACAGCGAGATTGTCGATTACATCAACGAAAACCTGTCCAGCTACAACGACGCCCGCCGCTCGTCGAACATCCTGATCAAGGTTGATTCCGACGCTTCCGACGAGGACAAGGCTGCCGCCAAGGCCAAGGCGCAGGAGTGCCTGGACAAGATCAACTCCGGTGAGCTGAGCTTTGAGGACGCCGTTGAGCAGTACTCCGAGGACACCGGTTCCAAGGAGAAGAAGGGCGATGTGGGCTGGGATAAGCTCACCACCTTTGTCGACAGCTACCAGACGGCGCTCGAGGGGCTCAACAAGGACGACGTGAGCGAAGTCATCGAGTCGACCTATGGCTACCACATCATCAAATGCACCGACTACTTCCATGTCGATAATCAGGTCGATGACATCAACCAGGTGCCCAAGGCCATCAAAAAGTACGTCTCCAACGTGGTGAAGACGCAAGCGGCCAGCACTGCGTACAGCGAGTGGCTGGAGCAGTACAAGAAGGATGCCGACATCACCGTCAACCCCATGCCCAAAGACGTGCCATACAACGTCAGTCTGAAGGGCGTCACCAAGAGTTCGACCGACGATTCGTCGACGACTGAGTAATCATGGGGCGGTGCTCGCGCAAGTGCCGCCCACGCTATTAGAGAGGATTTGCAGATGACCAACGAAGAGCTGCAGAAGGAAATGATCGCCGCCATGAAGGCCAAGGACAAGGTTCGCCTGTCCATCATCCGTCAGGTCAAGGCCGAGGTGAAGAATATCGAGGTCAACGAGCGCCGCGACGTGACCGAGGAAGACGTCAACAGCATGATCAAGCGTCTGATTAAGCAGACGAGCGAGACGCTGGAGATGTCCATCAAGGCCGGTACCGACCAGGACCGTACCGACAACCTGACCGAGCAGGTCAAGATTCTGGAGAGCCTGCTGCCCGCGCAGGTTTCGGGCGAGGAGCTCGAGGCGCTGATCGAGCAGGTTATCGCCGAGCTGGGCGCCACGTCCAAGAAGCAGATGGGCCAGGTCATGGGAGCACTCGGCAAGGCCACCGGCGGCAACTTCGACAAGCCGGCAGCGGCAAAGATCGTCGGCGCAAAATTGGCGTAAGTGCCGGCCGACACATAGTTGATGTTGAGGGGTGCTGACCACGAGGTCGCGCCCCTTTTTTGATGGCAGCTGAAGGGCACTCATTGGGGACAGACTTAAATGAGTGCCCGCTCATTGGGTGCTCATTTAAGTCTGTCCCCAATGAGTGGGTGGAAGGTTGCGGGTTCTTTACGGGAATGTAGTGTGGGCTGCGGAAACGTGGTTCTTTCCGTACAATAGTTCAACTCGTGTAAACGCAGGGAAGGGACATTCATGGCAGACATGATCGAGATCAAGCATCTCAACAAGTACTTTGGCGACCTGCATGTGCTCAAAGATATCAATCTCACCGTCAAGCGCGGCGAGAAGCTCGTAATGATCGGGCCTTCCGGTTCGGGTAAGTCGACGCTCATCCGTTGCGTCGATTATCTGGAGGAGCCCACGTCGGGCGAGGTCATCATCGACGGTACGCCGCTTACCAAAAAGAATCACCTGGAGATGGCTCGCAAGTATAGCTCCATGGTGTTTCAGCAGTTCAACCTGTATCCCAACATGACGGTGCTCGGCAACCTGACGCTCGCGCCCATCAAGCTGCAAAAGAAGAGCAAGGAGGAGGCGACCGAGGTCGCCATCGCCGCGCTCAAGCGCGTCGGCATGGCGCATAAGGCCGGCGAGTATCCGCAGAACCTCTCGGGTGGTCAGCAGCAGCGCATCGCCATCGCCCGCGCCCTGTGCACCAAGCAGCCCATCATCCTGTTTGACGAGCCGACCTCGGCGCTCGACCCCGAGATGGTCCAGGAAGTCCTGGACGTTATGATTGAGCTCGCGCAGGAGGACATCACCATGATCTGCGTGACGCACGAGATGGGCTTTGCGCGCCAGGTGGCCGACCGCGTCATCTTTATGGAGGACGGCCGCATCCTGGAGGAGGGTACGCCCGAGCACTTCTTCGATAACCCCGAGAACCCGCGCTGCCGCGAGTTCCTGTCCAAGATTCTGCACTAGGCGCGGTGATGGACATGACGGATATGACGAGGGCGGCCGTGTCGCGCCGTCACTTTTTGCAGCTGGCGGGCGCCGGCATGCTTGCGCTGACGGGGACCGCGCTTACCGGTTGCGGTAACTCTACCAGCGGCGAGGGCTCCGACAAGGGGTCCAAGCTTGCGGCCATTAAGTCGTGTGGTCATCTGAATGCCGGCGTCAAGAAGGACGTTCCCGGCTATGGCTATTACGACACCGCCAAGGGCCGCTTTGAGGGCATGGAAGTCGATTTGTGCTACCAGATCGCCGCTGCCGTCTTTGGCGTGAGCTACAAGGAGGCCCGTGCCCAGGAGCTTGTCGAGTTTACCGACGTAACGCCCAAGACGCGCGGCCCGCTGATCGATAACGGCCAGCTTGACGTGGTCGCGGCGACCTACACCATCACCGACGAGCGCAAGAAGAGCTGGGATTTCTCGACGCCGTACCGCACCGACTACGTGGGACTCATGGTCAAGAAGCGTTCGGGCTTTACCTCGATTGAGGATCTGGACGGCAAGGTCATTGGCGTGAGCCAGGGCGCCACCACGCAGGGCCTGATCGAGCAGATGATCAAGGACAACGGCTTTAGCTGCAAGCCCGAGTTTAGGGCCTTTAGCGGCTACCCCATCATCAAGAGCTCGCTCGACGCCGGCAATATCGACGTCTTTGCCATGGACCGCTCCACGCTGGCCGGCTACATGAACGAGACCGTTGAGCTGCTGCAGCCCGAGGTCAAGTTTGGCGAGCAGGGCTACGGCGTGGCGACCAAGAAGGGCTGCGACCTTTCGGCCGTGGTCGATCAGGTGATTTGCGATCGCCTGGCCGATGGCTGGCTCGACCAAGAGGTCAAGACCTGGGGTCTTGTATAGGCGCATCGTCCAAGGAAGGAATCAAATGCTCGAAGGATTATTTGACGCCGACCGTTGGTCGACGACATTTCAAAACATGGGGCCCTTCTGGGAGGGCTTTGGCGTGACGCTGCAGGTGGTCGTTGCCGGTCTGCTGCTGTCGCTGGTGCTGGGCACGCTGCTGGGCGTGTTCTCTACCACCCGTTCGCGCGTGCTGCGCGCCATAAGCCGCGTGTACGTGGAGTTTTACCAGAACACCCCGTTGCCCGTGCAGGTGCTCTTTATGTACATGGCCGGTCCGCAGTTTTTGCAGGCCATAACCGGTGCCGGCCAGCCGGTGCGCATCGCGCCGTTCGTGCTGGGCTTCTTGGGCGTGGGCCTGTATCACGCGGCCTACATCTCGGAGGTCATCCGCACCGGTATCGAGGCCGTTCCGCGTGGTCAGATGGAGGCGGCGCAGAGCCAGGGCTTCACCCGTGCGCAGGCCTACTGGTACATCGTGCTGCCCCAGACATTCAAGATCATTCTGCCGCCGCTGTGCAACCAGGCGCTCAACCTGGTCAAGAACACGTCGGTGCTCGCACTCGTGGCCGGCGGCGACCTTATGTACCGCTCCGACAACTTTGTGAGTCTGTACGGTTACCTGCAGGGATACATCGTCTGCTGCCTTATGTACTTCATCATCTGCTTTCCGCTCGCCATGCTGGTGCAGTGGCTCGAGCGCCGCTCCAAAGAGCGTCCGCGCGGCGTGAGCCTGGCCGAGCTGGGGCTCGACAACGTAGAGGAGGCCTAGCGCATGGAAATCTTCAACGCGACCAACCTGCTCTACATTTGGGGCGGCTTTGTTAAGACAATCGAGATCTCGGCGCTGTCGATCTTTTTCTCGCTCATCTTTGGCACGGTGCTGGCGCTTGTTAAAAGCTATGCGCCCCGTCCGTTCCGTATTTTGGTGAGCGCCTATATCGAGCTGTTCCGTTGCACGCCAAACCTGCTGTGGATTCTGTTTATCTACTTTACGGTGCAGGGCTTGGACATTGTGATTTCGACCATCGCCTTTACGCTGTTTACCAGCGCTGTTATGGCCGAGATTGTGCGCGGCGGTCTCAACTCGATTCCGCGTGGCCAGTTTGAGGCGGCGCAGAGCCAGGGTTTCGGCTTCTTTGCCACCATGCGCTACATTATTCTGCCGCAGACGTTTAAGACGATCATTCCGGCGCTGTTTAGCCAGTGCACGACCGTCATTAAGGACAGCTCGTATCTTTCGGGCATTAACGTGGCTGAGCTCATGTACACGGCAAACGTCGTGATGGCTCACGCAATCGATCTGTCACAGGTGCTTATGCTCTACGGCCTGGTGTTTGCGATGTACTTTGTGCTCAACTTTGGTATCTCTCTGCTGGTCCGAGCGTATCAACGTCGTATCGTGGCAGCGTAGTCCTGCTTCTCCAAGCACGGCACCTTGCCCCTCAATCGTCGCTTGCGTACATTTAGTACGCGGCGCTCCTCTTTCGGGGCAATCTGCCGCACTTGGGAAACCAGGACGGTCGTAAGTGACAAAATGGGAATCAGGAATCGCCTATTTCTCATTTGTTAGAAAGGAATCGCGATGAGCGATCTGGAGAACAAGAAGAGTCCTGTGGTCATTACCATCGCGCGCGACTTTGGTGCCGAGGGCCACGAGATCGGACGCATCCTCGCCAACGAGTTGGGGATTCCGCTGTATGACAACGAGCTGCTGGTGCGCGCGTCGCTGCGCGCGGGCGAGTCGCTCGACAAGATGGCCGCCTACGACGAGCGCCTGGCCGTGGAGAACATGGCGTTCCTGCCCGACCGCTACGACGCGCGTTCGTACTCGGACAAGTTGTTCCAAAAGATGAGCCAAGTGATTTTGGATCTGGGCGAGACCGAGAGCTGCATTATCGAAGGCCGCCTGTCCGATTACCTGCTGCGCAACAACCCCAACCACATCGCTGTGTTGGTGACCGCTCCCTTTGAGGACCGCGTCGAGATCGTGCGCAAGAAGCGTGGCCTCAACAAAAAGAAGGGCGCCAAGCTAGTTAAACAGCAGCAGAAGGCGCGCGAGGCATTCTACAAGCGCTACAGCGCCGGCAAGTGGAAGATGACGAGCGGCAAGGACATCGTCGTCAACCGCGCCAAGCTGGGTCGCGAGGGCTGTAAAGACGTTATCGCCGCTGCCTACCGCTACAAGGTGGCGCAGCTCAAAGGCTAGCCGACCAAAACCACCACAGGGGACAGCACCTTTGTGGTGGTTGGGCGGCCGGCATAGAAAAGTCCCCGCCGGGCGTGTGCTCGACGGGGACTTTGCCGTTTGGTGGCTAGCGCTGCAGGTGATTACTCGCCCAGCAGGCTCTTGGTGATGGAAGCGGCGGCCTTCTTGCCGGCGCCCATCGCCAGAATGACCGTGGCGGCACCGGTGACGATGTCGCCGCCGGCCCAGATGCGGGGATCGGTGGTCTGGCCGGTCTCCTCGTCGGCGACGATGTAGCCCCACTTGTTGAGCTCCATCTTGCCGCCGATCTTGGCAGCGAAGGGGTTGGCGTTGGTGCCGATAGCCGAGATCGCGACGTCGCAAGGGATCTCCTCGATGGCGCCCTCGATGGGCACCGGGCGACGACGGCCGGACTCGTCGGGCTCGCCGAGCTCCATCTTCTGGACCTTGACGGCGCACACGGAGCCGTCCTCGCCAGCGACAAACTCGAGCGGGGAGACGAGCGGCAGAACCTCGACGCCCTCGGCCTTAGCATGGTGCAGCTCGGCGCGACGGCAGGGCATCTCGTCCTCGGTACGACGGTAGGCGATGATGGCGTGCTCGGCGCCCAGACGCTTGGCGGTGCGGACGGCGTCCATAGCCACGTTGCCGCCACCGAAGACGACGACGTTCTTGCCGTGCTTGGTGGGGGTGTCGTACTCGGGGAACTTGTTGGCCTTCATCAGGTTCACGCGTGTGAGGTACTCGTTAGCGAAGAAGACGTTAGGCAGGTTCTCGCCGGGGACGTTGAGGAACTTGGGCAGGCCAGCGCCGGTCGCCACGTAGATGGCGTCGAAGCCCTGCTCGAACAGCTCCTCGGCCGTGGCCATGTTGCCCACGACGGAGTTGTACTCAAACTTGACGTCCATGTCCTCCAGGCCGTCAATCTCGCGCTTGACGACTGCCTTGGGCAGACGGAACTCGGGGATGCCGTAGACCAGCACGCCGCCGCCGGTGAAGAATGCCTCAAAGACGGTGACGTCAAAACCGTTACGGGCGAGCTCGCCGGCGCAGGTGATGCCGGACGGGCCGGAGCCGACGACGGCGACCTTCTTGCCGTTCTTGGGGGCCATCTTGGGCGTGGAGGCGAGCTCGGGGCGGTCACCCAGGAAGCGCTCGAGCTGGCCGATGGCCACGGGCTCGGACTTCTTGCCACGGATGCACTTGCCCTCGCACTGGTTCTCCTGCGGGCAGACGCGGCCGCAGATGGCGGGAAGCATGGAGTCCTCGCGGATGGTATCGAGAGCGCCGCCGAAGTCCTTCGCGCGGATCTGCTCGATAAAGCGGGGGATGTTGATGTTGACGGGGCAGCCCTCAACGCAGAACGGCTTCTTGCAGTTGAGGCAGCGCTCAGCCTCGGCCAGCGCCATCTCCTCGGTGAAGCCCTTGTCGACGGGGCGGAAGTCGCAGGCGCGCTCGGCAGCCGGCTCCTCGTTATCGGGGGTGCGGGGCGACTTCATATCGGCAACGAAACGACCGTTAACTAGTGGCATGCGCAGCTCTTTTCCTCATAGGCCTTGAGGGACTCGCCCTCTTCGGAACGGTAAGCGGCCTGGCGGGCACGAAGGTCATCCCAGTCGACCAGGGTGGCATCGAAGTCGGGGCCGTCGACGCAAGCGAACTTGGTCACGCCGCCCACCTCGACGCGGCAGCAGCCGCACATGCCGGTGCCGTCAACCATGATGGGGTTGAGCGACGCGGTGATGGGGGTGTCGTACTTCTGGGCGGTGAGGGTCGAGAACTTCATCATCGGAACGGGGCCGACGCAGAAGACCTGGCTCACGGCCTTGTCCTGCAGCAGGCGCTCCAGCGGAGCGGTGACAACGCCCTGCTCGCCGTAGGAGCCGTCGTCAGTGGTGATATGGATGTGGTCCTCGTCGAGGAGCTCGCGGAACTGATCCTCCATGAGCAGGAGGTCCTTGGTGCGGGCGCCCATGATGGCGTGCACCTCGTGGCCGGTCTCGACCAGGTGCTTGGCGACCGGGAAGGCGATTGCCAGGCCGACGCCGCCGCCAATGACGGCGCAGGGGCCCTCGGCCATCTCGGTGGGAACGCCCAGCGGGCCCACGACGTCGCGCAGCGACTCGCCGGCCTCGTAGGTGGAAAGCATCTCGGTGGTCTTGCCGATCACCATGAAGATGAACTCGACCCAGCCCTCGTCACCGTTCCAGCCGGCCAGGGTAAACGGGACGCGCTCGCCCGTCTCGTTGGCGCGAACCATGAGGAACTGTCCAGCGTGCGCATGCTTGGCGATTGCAGGCGCCTCGATGCGGAACTTGAACACCTTCTCCGAGAACTGCGTCTTCTCCAGGATCTTATACATAGAACCCCTCTCTTGTTAGGGCTGCCGAACCGTGCCTCCACGGAAATGGACGGTAGCCCGAATAAAACCGTACGCGCACAGGCGTTGTGCAGACATACGGTACAAATTATACCCTCATGGGCATGTCGCTTACGTGTATCTTCGGCAGGTGGGAAAAGGGTTTATCCGGTTCGACCTACCAAAAAGGGACAGGTTTATTTTGGTCGGTTTTATCAGGCAAAACGGCAAAGGGGGCCGGCCTCGGGTTGTGATGAGGCCGGCCCCCTTTGGGGTGCTATGCGTGTATGGCGGCGCGCGGTTTATCGTGATGCCGCAACTGGGGCGTTTCCGCAGATAAAACCTGCCAAAATAAACCTGTCCCTAAATGATAGGTTTTAGTGCTTGCCGTTGGCGGAGGCGGCGCCGTTGACGTGGTCGCGGGCATAGATCACGCCGTGCACGATGGCGAGACCCGCGGCGTCGGCGGCGCGGGCGCAGGTGTCCTGGAAGTCATCGGCCTCGCGGGCGCGCAGCTGTTTGAGCACATAGTCTGCCACGGCCATCTTGCCGGGAGGGTTGCCGATGCCGGTGCGGATACGGCTAAAGTCGCGGCTGCCCATCTTGTCGATGATGGAGCGCAGGCCGTTGTGCCCGGCGTGGCCACCGCCCACCTTGACGCGCACGTCACCGGCGGGGATGTCGAGCTCGTCGTGAATCACGAGTAGCTCCTCGGCCTTGATCTTGTACTCGCGGCAGAGCTTGGAGATGGGGCCACCCGAGGTATTCATATACGACTGCGGCTTGACCAGCACGATCTGGCGCTTGCCACCCTCTTCCTCGGGATCGTTGATGTTGATGAGCGCGACCTCGGCGCCTGCCTGGTTTTTCCAGTACGTGACACCGGCCTGACGGGCCAACTCGTCGATCGCTTTGAAGCCAGCGTTGTGGCGGGTCTCGGCATACTCATCACCAGGGTTGCCAAGTCCGGCAACCATGCGAATCTTAAGCGGCTGTGCAGCTGCCATGTTCATCCTTTCGTTGATTTGTCGCCTGCTATGGTGAGCGACCCTGTTGCCGCTGTCAAATGGAGGGCAATTGAGGTTATTTGAGGGCGTTTGGACGGCCGTCGAAATCGAGGTGGACAGTTAGTTCGGATACGTATAAGTTCTGAGAACTCGAATTGCTCGATTCAATGCCGATACGTTGTTTTGGAGCTTTAGTTAGTCCATATGACGCTGTTTTGAAGTCTACCCTGCCTTCAAATCGGGCGAATGGTATAGAGATAACTGCAAAACAGCCTAATTCAATGTGTCCATTTATACGTATTTGAACTAACTGTCCAGCCCTGCTCGACGGTGCACGGGTGATTCGCCGTTTAGACCGGCGCAAGGCCGATTCCGGCCTGACGCTTGCGATAGCCCTTGATACGGTATCGGAATCGGACTCCCGCGAGTCGATGCATCGTTTGGGCGAAGGCTTCGAGTGCAACAAGGTCTTTCATTTGGTCGCGATTGATAACCAGGACGTGGATGCCCATTGCCTTGAGGCCATTATTTCGATTGCCATCGTGGATGCGAGCGTTTTGAAGCTCATGCCCAATTCCGTTGTACTCGTTGTCGACTCCGGCGGCCGGGCAATATAGGTCGCAGATGGCGTAAGGGATGCCGGAGGACATGTTGACCGCAAGAGTGTCGAAGTCGATTCGATAGTTGAGTAGCAGGCCTCCCATGGGCAGGCTGCAACATCCGAATCCGCCAAAGCGCATGGGTGCTCCGAGAACGGCAAACATTAGGGATTCGGCTGGGGATGCAGATCCGGGTCGGGCGAGATTGACTGCCGTGCGAAACGAGGCGTATGAGCTACTTTTGGCGAACCGTGCGACCGCCTCGAGCTCTTCGATGGTCGTGGCGGGCTCGCATTTGTAGTGCGCTTGTTCATAGCGGGTTTCGTTCTGCTG
>CABVBR010000005.1 GCA_902496645.1 uncultured Collinsella sp. | reverse complement strand
GGGACGTTCCTTTTAATATGAGCAGGACATTGTCAAGAGGCAAAATCGGGCCTGGCCCCAACGATATGGGGTCAGGCCCTCTCCCTATATCAACCCGTCCGCGGCGACCTCGGCGTGTCTTCCCGACGCTCGTCTTTGCAGTTTAATATCCGCCCGTGGCGATCTCTCGCTGGGCAATCCGTTGCCACGGCTGAGGCTTCTTCGTCGAACCGACAGTCTGTGCACGCGTGTGGCGCCCTGGGCGCTCGCAGAAAAGGGACCTGAGGTTCGCCTCAACGGCTTCGGATCAAACCGCTTCCGGGGTGATCGGCTTATGTGCGGGGGACCGGCCCCCTACGCCTCCTCGGCCATGAGGCCGACCGCCCACACCCAGCAGGCGAGCTCGCGCGCCGTGGCCACGTTCGCCTTGTTGTTGTGGACCCCGCGCGCGAGCAGGGCCTCGCGCCTCTCGACCAGCCTCCGCACGCCCTTGGCGGCATGCCTGCGGGCGCCCGGGTCCGGGTCCTGGCCCCTGGCGGGGTCCTTCGGCCGCCCCGAGCACGTCAGGTAGTGCCACGCGGCCTCGACCAGCGCTTTCCTCAGGTGTTTGTTGCCCGCCTTGGTGATCGCGCCCCTGCGGTCGCTCTCCCCGCTGGAGTGCTCGGAGGGCGTCAGGCCGACCCATGCGGCGAACGACCGGGCGTTCCTGAACCTCGAGAACTCGCCGGCCTCGAACACGAGGTCGGCGGCCGTCGCGGTGTCGACGCCCTTGAGGCAGCGCAGGGAGTCGACCCTCCTCCTCCACCTGGGCTTGCGGGCCTCGGCCTCGACGAGCCCCTCGAGCCTCGCCTTCTCCTCCGCCGCCCGCCTGACCGCGTCGACGTAGTAGGCGAGCACGTCGTTGTCGGCCCCCTCCGCGAACCTAATCGACTCGATCCAGGACCAGTGCGCCCGGGTCCAGTTGCCCTTCCTGCGGCCGGTGGGCGTCCTCTCGTCGAAGACGAGCCCGTGCCTGAGCAGGAACTTGGAGAGCCGCTGCTTCGAGCGCGAGAGGTCGTCCCTCGCGTCCTCGAGCGCCCTGGTCAGGTCGCGGGCGGCCTCGCACTCGTCGTCGGGGACCCACACCTCGACCACGTTGCCGACCGACAGCATGCGGGCGAGGAACTCGGCGTCGTTGCGGTCGTTCTTCCTGCGCCTGTCCGCGCTGGGCTTGATCATCTTCGAGACGGCGCCGACCACGCAGTCGACCCCGAGGCCGGAGAGCCTCTTCTGCAGGTCGAACCCCGTGACCCCGGACTCGTACACGCACCTGGCCTTTGGGTCCACGGACCGCACCCACTCCGCGACTGCCCCGGCGTCGTAGCCGAAGGTCGCGCAGCGCACCTCCCCGGTCATGACGTCGAGGGAGACTGCCTTTATCGAGCGGGCGTGGACGTCGAGGCCGACGAAGGTGGTAGTATCGAGCATGGGAGCCCCTTCCATGAATGCGGCGTGGCCGCCACGGTTGGATTAGACACTCACCATTGTCGGCCTAATCCGCGGTCTTTCATGCAGCAGGGGCTCTCAATGTTTTTATGTCCTGCTCATATCGTCTGTGCCGGCGCCTTGGGACACTCCATGTCAAGGCTTTGGTGCAAGGGGGGACAGGTTACTTTGCACCAACATGGTGCAGATCAACCTGTCCCCCTTGCACCAGATTCTAATAACGAGTTTAAGGCGTAAATAGTTATTAGAATTGGTATGAGTAATCTAATGACGAGAAGTCGTGCTTACAGGAGCTACAGGGGCGCCGGAAAAACGTGCCGTCCAAAACGAGAGTGGATAATCTCCCGTTTTTGGCCTATGTGTGGGCTCAAAGTGGGAGATTATCCACGCTCGTGGTTTAGGTGTCCAAAAATCCACGCTCATTCGGTTGGTGCATGTCTACGCAGCGTAGGTTGTCGAGGGCAATCTTCAAATGGATACTGGCTTTTGAACCGGTTCGCTCCATTCCTTCAATCTGATTGGACATCCCATGAACCAGACACCGCAAAGCAATGTCCCCCAAACTTTTTTGGCCGCGTCTGCCATCAAGCGGCTGCGTGAAGAGCGTGGCCTCACTCAGCGCGCCTTGGCGGAAAGCCTTGGCGTGACCGATAAAGCTGTCAGCAAGTGGGAGTCCGGCCGTGGTCTTCCAGACATTTCCCTCGTTGAGCCTCTGGCCCAGAGGCTCGGCGTAAGCGTGGCCGAGCTTTTGGCTGGTGACATTCGGACTAATGCCAATCGCGCGGGCAACATGCTCAAAGGCGTGTTTTATGTTTGTCCTATCTGCGGAAACGTGGTGCATGCGCTCGGGGAAGGCAGCTTTAGCTGCTGCGGTTCCACGATGTTTCCTCAGGAGGCCGAAGAGCCGGATGCGGACCACGCCTTTTCCATTGAGCGCGTCGAGGGCGATTGGTACGTCACGCTCGATCATCCCATGACCAAGGACCACTACATTAGCTTTGTAGCCTATACGACCATGGACGGCATCTGCCTCAAAAAGCTCTATCCCGAGCAATTGGTGCAGCCGCGATTTCATATCACAGGGCGCGGCAGAATGCATCTCTACTGCAACCAGCACGGACTCTTTGTTTTGCCGACGCCTCGCAAGTAAAAGCCCGCCGTCCGCCCGATGCCCCTGTGCCAACGAGTTGCGGTGGAATAGTTCCTGAAAGTGCTGGTCTAGGGCCTAAACAAGAACTATTTCACCGCAACTTAGGAGGGCGATTGGAGACGCGGTGGGGCCGGATTGTTATTTGAGTCCGGGGAGGCGGGTGTAGGGGAATGAGCGCTCTAGGAACTCGGCGCAGCGGGCGTAGTCTTTGGCGAAGTAGCTGCTGTAGAGCGAATCGAGCACGTATTGCACGGCGATGTGGCTCGCGAACTGCGTGATGCGGTGCGTCATGCTCTCGTGATCGCTCACCGTAAGGTAGGCGGAGAATCCGGGGTGAATGCGCGCGCAGTATGGCGTGCCGATGACAATGACGGGAACATGCCGGCTGCTGAGGATCGGCAAGATTTCCTTGAGGTTGGGCGCGAGGCCGCTGTAGGAGATGACGATTGCCACATGGTCGGGGCCCGAGGCGAGCGCCGTGCGTACCTGGGCTTCGACGCCGTCGTAGCATGTGGCGCTCTTGCCGGCCGAAAGCAAGCGGTCGTGGAACATCCCCGCTGGGTAGAGGTTGTGCGAGCCCGTGTAGATGTCGACCTGTCGGGCGTTGGCGATAAGCTTGGCAGCATGGTCGAGCTGCATGGGGTCGAGCATCTCCTGTGTCTCGGCCAGCGTGGTCTGGTAGAGCCCTTCCATGCGCTCCATGATCTGTGCGGGCGTGGATGTGGCATCGAAGGGAAAGTTGATATCCACGTCGCGGCGGTTGCCCGCCTCGGTTGCCAGGCGCATGAGCTCGACCTTGAGGTCCTTAAAGCCCTCGAGGCCGAGCTTTTTGCAAAAGCGGTGCACGCTCGCGACCGAAACGTTGGTGCGTGCGGCGAACTCCTTAATGGACAGCCCGCGGATGTCTTCGCCCATGGCAAGGGCCGAGATGCCGAGCTGCTGCTCGGTAGGGGTAAGGCCCTGCGCCTCGGAAATCTTGCGTTTGATATCCATGCGAACTCCCGCACTCACTAAACCGACCAAAAAGGGACAGGTTTATTTTGACACTATTTGGCAGGTATCAGGAAGTGTCAGGGGCGGGGCGGCGGCGCGCAGCCGGCGCGAAAAGAAGTGTCGGGTTTGGCGCGCCCGCCCCCGCATGTCCCCCGCGTGGGCGATACTCGGCTTATCGACCCACGATGCAAAGGAGATGCTCATGGCAAACATTAAGTTCCCCGAGGGTTTCTATTGGGGCGGCGCCACCGCCGCCAACCAGTTTGAGGGCGCTTGGAACGTGGACGGCCGCGGCGCTTCCGTCGATGACCACTTCCTGGGCGGCAGCTACAAGGAGCCGCGTCAGATCACGATCGACATCGACCCCAACCGCTTCTATCCCAACCATGACGGCATCGATTTCTACCATCACTACGAGGAGGACATTGCGCTGTTCGCCGAGATGGGCTTCAACATGTTCCGCATGTCCATCTCCTGGAGCCGCATCTTCCCCAACGGCGACGACGCCGAGCCCAACGAGGCCGGCCTCGCCTTCTACGACCGCGTCTTCGACTGCCTGCGCGCTCATAACATCGAGCCGCTCGTGACGCTTTCGCACTACGAGATGCCCTATCACCTGGTCGAGAAGTACAACGGCTGGGCAAGCCGCGAGCTCATCGGCTTCTTTGAGAAGTACTGCCAGACCGTCTTCGACCGCTATCAGGACAAGGTCAAGTTCTGGCTCACCTTCAACGAGATCAACTGCGGCACCATGGACATGGGCGCCATGATGGAGACCGGCCTGATCCAGGGCTTCGAGGGCCCGGCGAGCGCCATCAAGACCACCGCTCAGCAGCGCTTCCAGGCCCTGCATCATCAGTTCGTGGCCAGCGGCCGCGTCGTGCGCTATGCCCACGAGCACTACCCGCAGTTCAAGATGGGCAACATGGATTGCTTCATCCTCTCCTACGCCGCCACGTGCGACCCGGTCGACGTGTTCGCCACGCAGCAGCAGATGAACTCCATGAACTGGTACTGCTCCGACGTGCAGGTGCGCGGCAAGTACCCGTTCTACGCTAAGCGCTTCTGGGCCGAGAACGACGTCGAGCTTGCGATGGAGGACGGCGACCTGCAGGACATCGCCGACGGCAAGGTCGACTTCTACACCTTTAGCTACTACATGTCCGGCACCGTGGGTACCCACAAGGACCACGAGATGACCGAGGGCAACATGACCTTTGGCGGCAAGAATCCCTACCTGGAGTCCACCGACTGGGGTTGGCAGATCGACCCG
Organism: uncultured Collinsella sp.; assembly: GCA_902496645.1. Lineage (GTDB taxonomy): Bacteria > Actinomycetota > Coriobacteriia > Coriobacteriales > Coriobacteriaceae > Collinsella. The sequence goes on along the minus strand of CABVBR010000005.1, from coordinate 31,686 downwards.
TTGGGCCTGCGCATCGCCCTCAACGAGATTTACGCCCGCTACGAGATTCCGCTGATGGTGGTCGAAAACGGCATGGGCGCCTACGACGAGGTCGAGGAGGACGGCTCCATCCACGATCCGTACCGCATCGCCTATCTGCAGAGTCACATCAAGGCAATGGGCGAGGCTGTCGCCGATGGCGTCGACCTGATCGCCTACACCTGGTGGGGCCCCATCGACCTGGTGTCCGCCGGCACCGGCGAGATGCGCAAGCGCTACGGCTTTATTCACGTCGATAAGTACGATGACGGCACCGGTACCTACGAGCGCCGCCGCAAGGACAGCTTCTACGCCTACCAGAAGATCATCAAGTCCAACGGCGCCGAGGGCCTGGAGTAATTGAGTTTCGGCGATTGAGTTCCGGCGTTCTGCCGAACGCCGGACAGGCAGCCGATTGCGTGACCACCGACGTCGATGACGGCGGCATCTGGAACGCTTTCGTTCGCCTGGGGCTTATCGAGGATTAATCGACAATATGAGTGCCACTGGGGAAAAGGTTTTGGGAAGGGCCTGGAAGGGCTCTCGATTCGAGCTCTTACCTTAGCAATTTGGCCATTTGGCACTATAATCACCATAGGCATGCGCATAACGTTGCGCTTAATCAAGAGGAGAAAACGTATGGGTCTGTTTGACATGTTCAAGAAGAAGGCTGAGCCCGCGGCTGCCGCTGCTCCTGCCTCCATCTCTGCTTCTGCCGGCGCCGACGTGCTGTGCTCGCCCGTCAAGGGCAAGGTCATCAAGATGGCCGACGTGCCCGATCCCGTCTTTGGTGGCGAGGTCCTGGGCAAGGGTTGCGCCGTGTGGCCCGAGGACGATCTGGTCTACGCTCCCTGCGACGGCAAGGTGACCGTCACCATGGGCCACGCCGTGGGCCTGCAGTCCGATAGCGGCATCGAGGTCCTGGTGCACGTTGGCGTCGATACCGTCAACATGAACGGCGACGGCTTCGAGGGCTTCGTCAAGGCCGATGACGTCGTCAAGGCCGGCCAGCCCATGCTCAAGATCGACCGCGCCAAGATCGCCGCTGCCGGTTACAAGGACTGCGTTGTCGTGGCCGTGTCCAACACCGCCGAGTTCGCCGATGTCGAGCTCGCCGTCGAGGCTGATTCCGCCGTCGCCGCCGGCGACGCCATCGTTAAGGTTGTCCGCAAGTAAGTTGCGACATCCATAGGGTGTTTTGGGGTGGTCGGATTGTCCGGCCACCCTTTTTTATTGCACGGTCCGGATGCGTTTTATTGCACGTTGGGCGGACCGGTAAACCGTTCGGACGTTAAATTGAGCCGACTGCGCTTTTGCTTTGCCGAGGGTGTTCGTTAGCGGCTAGTATGGCCTTATTGTTACGACGTGCACCGTGTTGGGAAGCGCGGTGCCGCTTGTTGGGAGGAATGTCATGAAGAAGAAGCTGCTGCTTGCGCCCCTGATGGCTGTTTTGGTCGCGTGTGTGGTTGTGCTTTCCGGCTGCGGAGGTCCTTCGGTTGAGGAGCTCATCACCGAGGATCTTACGACGCAGTTTGACGAGGTCAAGAACGGTGGCGACGACTTCCTCGCCGGCCTGGAAGAGGCCTCGGGTGATGAGTTCGAGCAGCTGGGCATCGATCCCAGGGAGTACGCCAAGAGCTATCTCGAGGGCTTTGACTACAAGATCGGCGACGTGACGGTCGACGATGACAAGGGCACCGCAACTGCCGAGGTCACCATCACCTGCAAGTCCATGAACCAGATCGTTGAGGATTTTGCCACCCAGTATCAGGAGAAGGTCACCGCACTCGATTCGATGTCTTCCGATGACGAGCTGTACAAGATGGCCGGTCAGGTTATGGTCGATGTGACCAAGGCTGCTAAGACCAAGGACACCACGGTCACCTTCAAGTACACCTGCAATGACGACGGTGAGTGGTCTGCCGACGATTCCGCAACCAACGAGATGATGAATGCCATGATGAGCTAACTAGTTACGCGGTTCTACGAACCGCGTAACGGCTCGACGTTGCAAACCCGCCAGAGCGGCAATCTGCCTTTCAAGGCACCTTGCTCGCCCTGGCGGGTTTTCGCTGACTTTTTCTCAACCTATGGCGTTGCCGATGTTGGAAGGTGGCACTTGGGGACGTTCCTTTTCTGCCGGCAGTTGGGGACACTCCTTGGGAGGTTGGTGCATCGTGGGTGCTCGGGAAAATGTGGCCCGGTTTTTGGCTGAATAGTGGGTCGCAGTTTCCGGATGGGGTGGGTTGCGGAAACCGCGACCCGGAATATTGCTTTGAAACGGGATGCCGTTTCCCTAACGGGGCTCAACTGGAAAGTGCGTCCCAGTTTGAGGCGTCAAAACGGGACGCGTTTTCCGCACGGCAAAATCGCCGCGACTGTGTAGCGCGTCGGTTTCGTTACTCGCCCAGCACCAGCTTGGCGAGTTCGTCCTGGGTGTCCACCACGTAGTCGGCGCCGGCGGCTTCGAGTTCTGCACGACCGCGGAAGCCCCAGGTGACGCCGGCGCTCTTAAGGCCGGCATTGTGGCCGGTCAGGACATCGACATTCGAATCGCCCACGTAGAGCGTGGTCGCCGGGTCGGCCCCCAGCTCTTCCATCACATGCAGCGTGACGGGCGACTCGGGCTTGGGCGGAAATGCGTCCACGCGGCCCTGTACCAGCGCAAAGCGCTCGGGGCCAAAGTACTTCTCGATAAGCGGAGCTGCCGAAATGTGATCCTTGTTGGTGAGCACGGCAAGCTGAACGCCCGCGGCGCGCAGGCGGTCGAGCATCTCGATCGTACCGGCGTAGGGGGCAGTGTGGTCCTCCTTGTGCTTACCGTAATAAGCCCTAAACTCGGCAAGCGCCTGCTCAAACATGCGGCCGTCGCCCGCATACTCGGCGGGCATAAAGCGCTCGACCAGCTTGAGCATGCCGTTGCCCACCTTGTAGCGGTACTCGTCCACGGCAAACGTGGACCAGCCGTGCACCTCGCAGGTATGGTTGCCGGCAGCCGCCAGGTCCTCGAGCGTGTTGAGGATGGTGCCGTCCAAATCAAAGATCACATGGGAATAAGCTGCTGCCATGGGTGCTCCCGTCATTGGGTTTCAAAACGCACCTCATAATACTGGGCTTCCGCGTTGGGCGTGTTTGGAATCTGAACATCTTCAGGGATATCAAACCGCATCGCGCCGACCGTGCGATTCCGCCCTAGCAAATTCTCGGCAGCTGCTCTCCCACGAGCATGTCGAGGATGCGGGTCGATCCCCAGCCGGTGCGTACACGCACGGCGGGACGGGCGCCCTCGGCAAGCGGCAGCACGCGACCGATAATGGCGGCGTTCTCGCCGTAGTGGGCGACGCGCATGGCCGCCAGCGCGGCATCGGCCTGCTCGGCCGGCACTACGGCGACCATCTTGCCCTCGTTGGCAACCTGCAACACATCGTAGCCGAGCATCTCACATGCCGCCTGCACGTCGGGGCGCACGGGCACGGCATCCTCGTCGATTTCCATGGCAACGCCGCTGGCCTGGGCAAACTCGTTGAGCGTGGATGCCAGGCCGCCGCGCGTGGGGTCGCGGAAGCAGCGCGTGCCGGGGGCGGCGGCCAGCACGTCGGCAATCAGGTGGTTGAGCGGCGCAGCGTCGCTTTCGATGTTGCTCGAAAACGCCAAACCCTCGCGCTGGCTCATGATGGCGATGCCGTGGTCGCCCAGCGTACCCGATACCAGGATGGCGTCGCCGGGCCGACAGTTTGCACCGCTGAGCACTACGCCCGCGGGCACTTCGCCCACGCCGGCGGTATTGATGTAGACGCCGTCGGCACCGCCACGCTCGACCACCTTGGTGTCGCCGGTGATAATCTTCACACCTGCCTCATGTGCCGTTTCGGCCATGGTCTGCACAATCTGGCACAGCTTGTCCATGGGGTAGCCCTCTTCGAGGATAAAGCCGCATGAGAGGTAGCGCACGTTGGCGCCCGAGGTCGCGACGTCGTTGACGGTTCCGCACACGGCGAGGCGGCCGATGTTGCCACCGGGGAAGAACTGCGGCGTTACCACAAAGCTGTCGGTTGACATGGCGATTCGCCCGCTTGCGGGCAGCGCGGCGACACCGGCATCGTTGCCCGCAAGCAGCTCGGGCGACCCAAAGGCATCCAGAAAGACCTCATCGATAATGCGCTTCATCATCTGACCGCCGGAGCCGTGGCCCAACAGGACGGTGCTATCGGTGATGCTATGGGACATATCCAAAACTCCAATCGTGGGTGGTGCCAGCGTGCGGGTGCGTCCGGGCTAGCCGTGGTATCTAAAGTACGCCGCGCAGCTGCCTTCGGAGCTCACCATGCAGGGGCCGACGGGGTGTTCGGGCGTGCAGGTGCGGCCAAACAACGGGCAGTCGCTCGGCGTGATGGCACCGCGCAGCACGTCGCCGCAGCGGCACCCGCGTGGCTCGACCGTCGGTTCAATGGGCACGTCAAAGCGGGCGCCGGCATCAAAGCGCGCGAATTCGGGTCGGATGGAAAGACCCGAGTTGGCAATTGGTCCCAGCCCGCGCCACGTGGTGTCGCACGGCTCAAATACCTGCCCGACCAGCTGGCGCGCCACGGGGTTGCCGTCAGCGTTGACGCCACGGCGGTAGGCGTTGTCGATTGCGGGTCTGTCCTCGACAACCATCTGGACCAGCATGCAGATGCCCTGCAGAATATCGACCGGCTCAAACCCGGTGACTACGCCGGGGGTCTCGAACTCATCGACCAAAAACCCAAAGGGTGCCAGGCCTGTGATGGTAGCGACGTGGCCCGGCAGGATAAAACCGTCGATGGTGGTCTCGGGGTCGTTGGCGATCGCGCGCAGCGCCGGCGGCGTGGTCTTGTGAGCGCAGTAGACCGAGAAGTTCTGGAGCTCGCGTGCATCGGCCTCCAGAATGGCGGCGGCGATGGTGGGCGTTGTGGTCTCAAAGCCGACGCCCATAAAGATGACCGGGCGTTCGGGATTTTGCTCGGCAATGTCGAGTGCGTCGAGCGGAGAGTAGACGATGCGGATATCGCGCCCCGCCGCCTTTTGCGCGGCAAGCGAGGTGGACGATCCGGGCACGCGCATCATGTCGCCAAAGGTGGTAATGATAGCGCCGTCCATGTTGGAAAGCGCGATTGCGTGATCGATGTCGCGGTTGGCGGTGACGCAAACGGGGCACCCCGGGCCGCTTAGCAGTTTGAGTCCCGTCGGCATAATGGAGCGAAAGCCATAACGGCCAATGCTCACGGTATGAGTACCGCAGACTTCCATAAGGTTGATGCTGCGGTTGCCGACAAGCTCATGAATACGATCAATGAGCTCGCGAGCCAGCTTGGGATCGCGAAATGCCGAAAAGTCGATACCGGAGCGAACCGGCTGCGCCGCCGCCACTAGTATGCCTCGGCCGGGTTGGTGGCGAGCTGGTCCTCTTCGGCCAGCTCGGCCATGGTATTGACGAGCTCGAGTGTCTCTTGGGCTTCCTGCTCGTCGACAATTTGAATGCCAAAGCCGGCGTGCACGAGAATATAGTCGCCTACCTGTGCCGTCGGCACGAGGCGCAGCGAAACGGGGCGCTCGATGCCCATCATGTCGACGGTCGCCTTAAGGTCGTCGTCGCGTTTGACCACTTTACCGGGAACGGCAAGGCACATAATGTTCCCCTTTTATACGTTTTGCGCTGGACAGGCGCCTAATTACCCATCAGTTGATGGTAGCGCTCGCGGGAGTCGCGAGCAAACGCGTTACACCTGTGAGACGGTTGAGCGCAGGCCGGCAAAAAGCCTATCGTGACGCCGTCTGCGCGAGGCGAGCGCGAGCGATGGCGGCCTGACCGTAGGCGATGCAGCCGTCGTTGACGGGCACAGCGTGGGGGACCAAGACGGCAAGACCGGCGTCTTTGAGTTCGTGGGTAAGGAGCTGAAGCAAAAGCCGGTTCATGAACACACCGCCCGAGAGCGCGACGGTATCGAGGCCTTCGCGCTCGCAGATCTCGCACGCGACGTGGGCCGTAGCGTGCGTAATGGCGATGTGAAATCCGAGGGCGAGCCTGTCGGCCGGCGCGCCTGCCTCGATTCCATTCAGAAGAGCTTCGATGAGCGGTTGGGGGTCCAAGATGGGGGAGTCGTCGGCAGACGTGGATACGCCTGTATGATTGCCGTCGAGGCGAACGGTCTTACCGCCGAGCGCGCGCCAGGCGGCGGCTTCGAGTTCGATGGCAGGCTCGCCTTCGTAGGTTGCCTTGTCGCAGATGCCCAGAATCGCTGCCGCGGCATCAAAGAGACGCCCCATACTGCTCGTGCGTGGGCTGTTGATGCCGCGCTCGATCATCGTAGCCGTGATGCTGCGTGTCTGCTCGTCGAGGGTGCTCAATAGCCCTGCGGCACCTGGGTGCTCGAGCAGGCCGAGCTCACTGAGCAGGGCAAAGGCGTTGCGCCGGGCATCGCGCACGGATGCGGCACCGCCTGGCAGCGCCCAGGTGCGCAGGTGCGCGGCGCGTTCAAAATCGGCAAGGCCGGCGACAAGGAACTCGCCGCCCCAAATGGTTCCGTCGGTGCCCGCTCCCGTACCGTCAAAGGCGATGCCAAGGACGCGCGCGTCGGTTGTAAGCTGGCCCGTGGCGATAGCCTCGGCCATTACGCTCGCGATATGCGCATGATGGTGCTGCACCTCGACGAGCGGCATGCCCTGTTCCTGCGCCTGTTCGCGCGCCCACTGGCTCGACAGATAGCTGGGATGCATGTCGCATGCCAAGGCGGCAGGCGCCAGGTCAAAGAGGTTTTCCAGACGCGAGCGTGCGGCGCTCCAGGCATCGAAGGTCTCGCCGTTTTCGACATCGCCGATATGCTGCGACACAAAACAGGCTGCCTCGCCGTTCGCATCCTCGCGCGTGAATGCGATCGTTGCCTTTTGCTGTGGGCCGCAGGCGAGCACGCAGGGTGCAGTGCCGTTGAGCGCCGGCAACGGCAACGGTTGCGGCGCATATCCGCGTGCGCGACGCACAGGCATGACGGTGCCGTCGACCACACGTACAACGGAGTCGTCATAGCGCGAGAGGATTGCGCGGTCGTTGCCGAGCAGCGCATCGGCAATGCCGGCGGCAATGAGGTGTTCCCAAGCAAGGCCGTCATCAGTTTCGATAGGTTCCTCGCTCAGGTTTCCGCTGGTCATGACTAGCGCGTGCATGTCATGCGACGCGGCAGCTGCAAGCAGCAGATGCTGAAGCGGTGTATAGGGGAGCATGACGCCGAGCTCGGGTAGATCGTGCGCGACGGACGGCGCGAGTGTAAGGGCGTCGGGGGAATCTCCCTCGCCAACAGTATGCCGGCGCAACAGCACGATGGGGCGGATGCTACCGGTTAGCAAGCCGCGCTCGGCATCATCGACATGGCACAGGCGTTCAGTATCGGCAAGGCTGCGCACCATAACGGCAAGCGGCTTGTTGCTGCGGCGCTTGCGACGGCGCAGCTCGACCACCGCCTGCTCATTGGCGGCGTCGCAGGCCAGATGGAATCCGCCCAGGCCCTTGATGGCGACAATACCGCCGCTGGCCAGCAGCTCGACACAGCGGTCAATAATGACATCGCTGGTTTCGCGCGTGTTGCCGACGGCTGGCGTCGCCCCCGAGCCCTCGAGCTCCATGTCGCCCGCCACCTCGCGCCAAGTAATATGTGGCCCGCAGTCAAAGCAGGCATCGGGCTGCGCATGAAAGCGCCGGTCAAGCGGGTCGCCATACTCTGCGGCGCACTCGGGGCACATGGGAAAGCAATCCATCGACGTGGCCGCTCGATCATAAGGCAGCGACCGGATGATGGTAAAGCGCGGCCCGCAGTTGGTGCAGTTGATAAAGGGGTAGTGATAGCGCCGGTCGGCGGGGTCGAACAGTTCGCGCAGGCAGTCGTCACAGGTGGCGATATCGGGGGAGATGAGCGTCGTGTGCGCGGTCTGATCCTGCGACGCTACGATACGAAAGGCCTGCTCATCGTCAGCATCCCAAACGTCGGGCTCCAGGTCTGCAACAGCGACATGCTCAACGCGGGCCGCGGCAGGCGCGTGCTCCGACAGCGCGGCGACAAAGCCGTCGAGCGCCTCGACCGAAGCATGCGCCTCGATGTGCACGCCATCGCCCGCGTTGAGCACCCAGCCGCAAATGCCATGCGCCATAGCCTCGCGATACACAAATGGCCGCATGCCAACGCCCTGCACAATGCCCGTCACATGAATATGCACATGCCGCATGCGACCCTCCTTCATTGAAGTATGTGCTGTTAGAGCCCCAGGCTTTGCTTGGTGGCGGCGCAGGTGAGCTCGCCGTGCTTAACGCCGCGCAGCCCCAGCAACCGGTCCGCCAGCCCGTAGACGCGTTTGCCGCGACCCTTGAGCGCCAGAATCTCCAGGCAGTTGTGGTGGTCCAGATGCACGTGCATGGTCGAGACGATCTCGTCGGTGTAGTCGTGCTGCACCTCGTCCAGGCGGCGCGTCAGATCGCCGGTATGGTGGTCATAGATCATGGTGAGCGAACCGATGACCTGCTCGTCGGGCGTGCGCATCTGCTCCTTGGCGATCGAGGCGCGAATCAGATCGCGTACGGCCTCGGATCGGTTAGCCACGTCACCGCGGCGCGCGATCTGCTCGTCAAAGCGGCGCAGCAGGTCATCGGGCGCGGTGACCGAAAAGCGGACCAGCTCGGAGCTGGAGCCGCTGCAGCGGCAGCTGGCATCGTCGTCCGCACCGTGATCGTGCGCGTGCTCGTGCTCGGCCACGTTACACCAGTTTCACAGAGCCGACGGAGTTGTGATCTGCCTCGATGGCCTCCTCGTAGCCCTCGAGCGCATCGTGCGCCTCGTGCAGCGCAGACATGGCGGCCTCGAGCTTGGCGCCAATGCGCTCCATGTCAAAGTTTTCGGTCGCATGCAGCAACTGATGGCTCCACTCGTGAGCGAGCTCAATGGTGTCGTCGACCTGCTTGACGCTCATGGCAAGCTGGCTCATGTTCATTCCGACGTCATGCATGGGAATCTCCTTTTGTACGGGGCGAAATGGTGGTTCAGATTCTACTACGCCCGCCTTGGGCGCCGCCGCATAAGAAAACGGGTGCGAGTCCGTCTGACTCGCACCCGTTCACTGGGGGCTGTTTGTGTCTACCATACTATCCGTGGTCGCATGCCTTGCGTTTGGCACTCCGGCGAGCGGTGCGAAACCGCTCATGGACGGCAGACAGGTAACAAGCGTATTACAGATGTTTCTCCAGCAGTGCCTGAAGCCTTGCCTTGGGTAAGGCGCCGACCGAGCGGTCGACCTCCTCGCCGTTCTTAAAGACGATCAGCGTGGGGATGCTCATGACGCCAAACTTCATGGCCAGGTCCTGGTTGTCGTCGACGTTGCACTTGGCCACAGCCAGCTTGCCGGCCTGCTCGTCGGCAACCTCGTCTACGATGGGCGAGAGCGAGCGGCAGGGGCCGCACCACGGGGCCCAAAAATCAACCAGTACGGGCAGGCTATCGTTGACGACAGCGTCGAAGTTCTCGGGGGTAATCTGCTTGATGTCAGCCATGGTGACCTCCATAATGCGACGCGGCTCGGCCGCGTAAAACTCAGTACGACCGTGCTTATACCCAGCGGCTCGTAAAGCAACCACTCGCGGGCGGCTCTTTTATATAATGGTGGGCACGCAAACGATTGGAGAGCGCATGCCCACGTCACAAAGCCAGAAAAAAGAAGCCATCGCTCAGGCGACCGAGCAGGAGCTCGCGTCGCTTGCAGATCGCGGCGTGCGTATCTCGGGCAACGCGTGCTCGCCGATTGTGCTGGTCAAAGGCGATTTGGATGAAGCCGAGTGCTCGGGCGGCGAGCTGGCTGCCGGCGCGGATGGCGCCGCACTGCGCAAGGCGCTTGGGGCTATCGGGTATGCGCCCGAGGACTTCTGCGTGCTGGCAAGCGTTGCCGGCGCGGGCGACGGAGCGGTCGCGGCGGGCGAGGCCCTGACGTGCGATCTGTTCCGCGAGGCGCTGGAGACCTTGGACCCCGAGGCGGTGCTGCTGCTGGACAACAGTGCGGCCGATGTCATGCGCGAGACCTATGCCGATATGCTTGTGGCAATTGATGACTTTGACACCGCTATGCTCAAGCCCGGCCTGGTCGCCCATGTGCAGGGGCGCCGCGTGCTGGCGCTCGACGGTTTTGAGGCGGCGCTCACCGACAAGGCCGCCAAGCAGCGCATGTGGGCCTACATTAAGCAGCTGACCCCGGCGGCTGCACCGCTGTAGCGAGGCTGGTGGCAGCCCCTACATCACGGCGCGCAGCTCAAACCGGTCGCCGTTAATGCGGAACTGGCAGTTGCCGTTCATGCGCTCGACGGCAAGCATAATGCTCTTGGTGCCAAAGCCGTGCCCAGTGTGCTGAGCCACGGGCATGCCGTCGACCATGTGCGGCGCACGGCCAAACGTGTTGGAAACCAGCAATAGAAGCTGACCGTCTTCGTAGCGAAGGTCCAGGTCGACAAACCGCTTGCCTTCGGGGGCGGCGCTCGCCGCGGCGATGGCATTGTCCAGGGCGTTCGATACCACACTGAACAGATCGACATCGCCCACGTGGACGGTTTCGGGCACGGCGGCGCGCAGGTCGGCGGTGATGCCGTGCGCGTTGATGTCCGCGGAAAGCGACGAGAGCGCAATGTTGACCGTTTCGTTGGCGCAGTAGCGGCGCACGGCGGTGCGGTCGTTGGTCTCGCAGAGCGCGTCGATGCGCTCGAGCGCCTCATCGGTGTGACCCTCTTCGATCAGGGCCGCTAGACCGCGCAGGTAGTGGCGCATGTCGTGACGGAGAACCGAGAGCTCGCGTCCGGACTGGCGCCAGGCTTCGAGCTCTTTGATGGCCGCGCTGTCGCGGGTCGCGAGCATCCAGCGCTCACGCTCGGCGATTTCCTTTGCCTCGTATTCGCGAAGGTAGACGGCAAGAAACATAAGGTAGAAGGCGCAGAGGGCGAACGCCAAAAACTCAACGGTTACCACCGAGCCCGAGTGGAAGAGCGTGGTATAGACGTTGGTGGCGTAGTCGAAGATGTAGTAGACGAGCGGCAGGATGAGCAGAATCTCCAGCTCGGTGGGGCTTTTGATCGCCAGGCGGGGGCCAATCTCGCTTGCCCAATGCAACAAGACGGCAAAGACGCCGAGCGTGGTGATGATGCGCGCCGCGTAGTACGCGACCTGCGAATCGGTGGCGGCGAATGCGGCGATGCCCATCCAGTTGCTAAACTGGCAGCTCAGGTAGGCACTGGTAACGCCCAACAGGGTGAGCAACGGGCTCAGACGATAACGCACGCACAGGTAGACGACAAGCGGCAGATGCACGACGAGTGGATAGGCCTGTCGCGCAAACAGCTCGCCACCGACGAGGTTGGCAATCGTAAAGGCAGTGCCGGTTACGGCGCCGACCCCCACCAGCTCGAGCGCATGGCGGCGGTTGATCTCGACGCCGCACAGCGCCGCCGAGGCAAAGACGCCAAAGAGCAGCGTCGTTGTGTGGTGGATTGCCCAGAGCACCAGTTCTGCCGAGAGGAACATCAGCGTCTCCCGCCCTCGAACCGCGCCGCAAAGTAGGCGTCTTGGAACCCCTGCTTGCAGCTGCGCGCGAGCGGTATGCACGCGCCCGAGCGCATGACGATTTCCGTGCGGTTAAAGTGGTCGATGTTGCGCAGATTGACCTGGTAGCTGCGGTGGCACTTAAAGAAGGTCGCGTTTTGGGCCAGTCGGTCCTCGATGCTGCGGAACGGCTCGAGCGCCTCGATATCGCGGCCGTCGCGCAGGTGGAAGACCACGTGCTTGTTGCGAGCCTCGGCATATTCGATATCGGATAGGCGCAGGGCATGGTAGCCAAAGGACGTCTTGATGACGAGCTCGTCGATCGTTGCCGGACGCAGGCTCGACAGCTCGTCAAGCAGTTGCGCCACGCGCTCGTAGGTCACGGGTTTGAGCAGGTAGTCGAAGGCGCGGACCTCGTAGGACTCAAGCGCAAACTCGGGCGATGAGGTCAGAAATACCAGGCGCACGGCGGTATCGGATTGGCGCAGCTCGCGGGCGGTGTCCATGCCGTTGACGAGCGGCATGATCATGTCGAGCATGATGATGTCGGCGCGCGATGCGGCATGGCGTGCCAGCAGGTCCTCGCCGCGCGTAACGAGTGCAACATCGACCGCCGTGCCCGTCTCGGCCGACCAGCGGTTGATCATGCGGTGCAGGTTATCTAGAAAGGCGACGTCGTCGTCGCAGGCGATGATTTTGAGCATATTGGGCCCCCTTAGTACCTCGATTTTGCCACATCGCGCACGCGCCACCCGCGGGGGTGCGTTCCGTTTGCGCCCCACGGTACGCAACTCGCGCCGAGCGGCAGGGTGTCAAAACATGCGGTTGCACAATACCAGGTGGATATATATGTCAATTTGAGCCGGCGGCTGGCGAGGGACCACGCCAACCGCCGGCGCCAAGCGACGCGAAAGCATAGGGGTAAGGGAGCCATGATGAGGGAGAAGAAGATGGGGATGCGCGCCGTGTTGACGCGTCTGCTGGGCATCGCCACCGTGGCATGCGCACTCGTGGCAACGCCGACGGTGGCAACCGCCGAGACGCAGGTCATGCCCGACGGGGTGAAGGCGGAGGTGCTGTCGCTTAAGCAGGACGGCGCAAAGTCCGTCCAAATCACCGAGCCGGGTAGCTATGTGCTTAAGACGGCCGAGGGCGAGGTCACGCCCAAATCGGGCTACACCATTGACGCGCCGAATGCGTCTCGGATTAATCCTGTGAGGATTTACATCGATGGCACGGTCTACGTGAACGATTATACGACCGCGTCGCTCAGTCAAAAGCGATGGCTGTTCAACATCAAGCAGGGCAGCAATATCGAGTTCATCGGTATCAACAATCCGTGCGTCAGCTTCCATGATAAGAGTGAAGTGCGTCAGTCCGTAAGCGGGTTTTTGACCGATCGTTATTACGACGGGGGCTACAAGAATGCATTGGGGAATATCTCAGTTAGCCTGTGGGTTGGCGACGGCTCGAAGAACTTCTCCCTTTCGTACAGCAGTGGGGCAGACCAAAAGGTGCCCGCGATTTCTCTGGGCAGCACCGAGGGCGAGCTGACCGCCAAGTTCGAAAAGCTGAAGATCCAAGACTATGCCGGCAATTCGCACGCAGTGGCGGGCAATGCCCAAGAATATGCCGTCCCCGTACACCTCTTCCGCGAGGGCCGGAGTACGACTGGCGGCAACACCAACTCCTTCACGGCGACTTTTACCGGCTGCGAATTCTACGATACGTCCGGAGACTTCAATGGTGCTGTTTCCGTCGATGGCAACGGCAGCTTTAAGATGCCCAAAGATGGAAGCGCTGCCGAAAAGTTGACAGCAACGTTCAACAACTGCAGCTTCAGTGGCCACAATGGCGGCGGCAATGGAGAGAACTTGGGCGTCAGGCAGACGAACAAGAGCTATAAGTCGGTCGAAGCGTCTTGTTATTATGAGAATTCCTCTATCCTTAATACCTATGCTGTCGCGGGCGTGATGGGCGTCACCAACGCTACGGTCAACCTCAACGGTTGCACGATGAGCAACTTCCACAGCACGCGCTCGAGCTCGTCTGACAACACTTTGACGGTTGACGCTCTTAATGTTGCCCGAAGCGCACGTTGCAACATAAACGGTGGCAAGATTTCTCGCAACGCTGCTAGAGGCAATACGTGCGTGGTGTACGCTGCTGGAACCCTTACCCTCGGCGGGTCGCCGACCATTGCGAGCTTCTGGAAGAACAGCCATGCAGGAGACGTAACGGCGGGCGACGGATATACCGAGGCTGATATCGCTACGGGAACCGCCAAGAGCCTGTATATCCCTAAGAAAAATAGCTCCGATGCTACAGCGCCGGCGCTGAACCTTGCTTCTGACTTCTCCGTGCGCGGAGGCGATTATCATGTTTGGATTTCGATTGAGGAGACTGCGGGCAGCAACGGCGTAAAGTCGCGTGTTCTTGGCACCTGCGAATCCGACGAGATCGAAGGCGTTGTGCCAGACGGCTCATCTAAGACCGATGATAACTCCGATAAATACGAGATCGTGAACCGCAACGGCGAGCTTGTCTTCCGCGAGACCATCCACCAGCACAAGTGGAACGTTGAAGCTGACGGTTTGGGCGTTCGCGCATCGTGCGTGGGCCCGTTCCGCAACAGCGAGTGCGAATATGGCAAGGACGAGAACGGTGAGGTCAAAAAGTACCTGAGGGCCACGTACAAGCTTTCCATGTCCAAGGCGACGAGCTCTCAGAGCACTGAGCTTGTCTATGATGGCTGCCCGGTCAAGATCGCTTTGGATAAGGACGGCGCGTGGAACCTGGAGCAGATGGGCGCGACGGCCAGCGACGAGTTCACGTGGTATCAGTGCAAGTCTCAGGCGGATGCCGAGGCGTATCAAAACGGCACCAAGCTCAAGGACGCTCCGACGGACGCCGGCTACTACTATGTCGTTACGACATTTGAGACTGCCTCTGGCCAGACGCTCGAGGGCAAAAAAGCCTTCGCGATTTCGCAGCGTCGCCTGGTTAGGGGTCAATCTTACCGGTTCACCCTTAAAGACGGCGGCAAGGGCGCCGGCAAGTATGCCTATGACGGCAAGGAGCATCAGCCTGTCGTTGAAAGTGCAAAGTTCAAGAACGGTGCCGGCGAGTGGGTCGATCTCGTTGAGGGCAAGGATTACGAGCTCAGCGCTCGAAGCGAATCCGGACTGAAGCAGACTGAGCCGGGGCAATACGAGTGCAGTGTCATCGGTAAGGGCAACTTTACGACCGATGGCGGCACCACAAGTGTTTTGACGCTCAAATGGGAGATCGTTGACGTTGCACGTTTTGACCTCGAGGTCGCGGGCTTCGATGGCACCTATGATGGCAAAGAGCACGGCATTACGGTCAACGTTAAGAATGACCCCGTTCCGGCGGATATGAAGATTGAGTACTGCGAAGAGGGCGGCGCTTGGACGACGGAAAAGCCGACCTATCGCAATGCGGCCGTGTACACGACCCGTTACCGTGTGACGGCTTCCGACTACCTGACCGTCACAGGCCAAGCGACCGTGAAGATTTCCAAGGCAGACCAGGAAGCGCCGGCTGGGCTCGTGGGCAATAATTGGACCACGTGCAGCAGCAAGGACGGCTCCATCTCGGGCGTGACCAAGAAAATGGAATACCGCCACGAATTCAGCAAAGACTACCAGAAGATAACGTCTGACGATAAACTGACCGGTCTTGCGAAGTCGGGAACGTACTACGTTCGCTATGCCGAGGATAACAACCACAATGCGTCGCCCGATGCCGAGGTCAAGATCGAGCAGGGTCCTCATGCCGTTGCTGACAATGCAGCTTGGAAGCCGAATGGCGAAGGTAGCCACGTTAAGGTCTGCAAGTATTGCAAGAAGGCTCAGGAGCGCCAGCCCTGCAGGTGGAAATATGAGATCGTTACGCCCGCCACGCCTGAGGCCGATGGTGTTCGTCAAAAGGTCTGCAGGGTTTGCAACGGCAGGTGGGATGAAGAACGTTATACCTACGTGGATACTTACGCCCCCACCATTTATGACCTCTGGGTAGATAAGGCCTACTGCGAGAGCGTTTCGTTTGACGTGTTCGATGACCGCGACGAGACGGTGACGGTTACCGATAACGGCAAGGAGCTCAAGGCTGGCAAGGACGGAAAGTACACGGTTAAGGCCGCTGAAGGCGATGCCGGTACTGAGCATGTAATCGTGGCTACGGACACTGCCGGCAATAAAGAGACCATCACAATTAAGATGTACGCCGAGCATGTGTATAAATGGACGATCGACAAGCAGCCGACGGTTACCGAGACCGGCTCCAAACATGGAACGTGCTCCGTGTGCGGCCATGAGTCGGGTGCGGTAGAGATTCCGGCCCTGGCTGTTAAGGGCTATTCGGGCAAATATGACGGCAAGGACCACTCTGTCGACGCCTCGGCGCTGCCCGAAGGTTCCGTCGTTGAATACAAGGCTGCTGACGGCGGCTGGACGAGCGTTGCGCCCAGCATCAAGGATTCCGGCAGTGTGACGGTCGACTATCGCGTCACGATCGACGGCGCGGCGGTCGACGGCAAGGTGACGCTTGAGGTCAAACCGCGTGCGATAACGGTCGCGGCGCAGGACGCCTCCAAGACCTATGGTGAGGACGATCCCAAGTTTACGTATGACGTCACTTCTGGCGAGCTCGTCGAGGGCGAGAGCCTTCAGGGTATTGAGATTGAGCGCGATGATGACGACAGTGTACGCGACGGAGGTTATGCTCTGCGCCTGACGCAGCCTGAGGGCGCCAACTCCAACTACAAGATCACGTTCAAGGATGGCACCTTTACAATCAGCAAACGCGAGCTCACCGTAACGTGGGACACCACTATTGAGTTCACCTACGACGGCGAGGAGCACTGTCCCCAAGCGAAGCTCCACAACATTGTCGGCGATGACGATCTCTCCGCGTGTGTTGACGGCGCCAAAGTCAAGGCTGGCACCTACACGGCGAAAATCACCGAGCTGACGGGCGACGACGCGGGTAACTACAAGCTTCCCGCCGAAGGCCTGACGTGCGAGTTCTCCATCAAGAAGGCGCCCCAGGGCGCGCCGAAGGTCCAGGCCACGGCCGAGACTGTGAGTGGCAAGTCCGACGGTAAGATCACGGGCGTCGACGCTATGATGGAGTGGCGCGCCAAGGACTCTGGCGAGTATCGGGGCGTGCCCGAAGGCGTGACTGAGATTGCGGGTTGCGCTGTCGGCACGTACG
This sequence comes from uncultured Collinsella sp., assembly GCA_902496645.1. Taxonomy (GTDB): domain Bacteria; phylum Actinomycetota; class Coriobacteriia; order Coriobacteriales; family Coriobacteriaceae; genus Collinsella. The sequence continues at coordinate 14,857 of CABVBR010000005.1, read as the reverse complement.
AGGTGCGCTACCGCGCCGATAGCGACCATGATGCCTCCTCCGCCACCGAGGTTGCCGTTAATGTCGGCGGCAAGCTCGTCGTGACGCTGCCTGCCAAGCAGGTCGGCTATACGATCACGGCGAGCCCGGACGAGCTTGACTGGCACGGTTCAACCACCCTCACGGTCGGCATCGAGAGCGGCTACTTTGCTGACAACGACTCTTACGCCGTCAAGGTCAACAATGCCGTTGTGACGCCCGATGCGCGTGGTGAGTTCACCGTTCAGAACGCCGAGAGCGACCTCGTCGTCACGGTCGAGGGCGTGCGCAAGCACGAGGCCGTGAACGATGAGTGGCTCTCCGACGACAGCACGCATTGGCATAAGTGCGCCTGTGGAGACAAGATCGACGAGGCCAAGCACGACTTTGAGTGGGTCGTCGTCAAGGCCCCCACGGCAACCGAGAAGGGCTCCAAGCAACAGCAGTGCAAGGTCTGCGGTCACAAGCTGGCCGAGGTCGAGATTCCGGCTGCCGCCATCGTTGGCTACTCCGGCGAGTACAACGGTGCGTATCACACGGTCGACGCGACGAGCTTGCCCGAGGGCGCGACGGCCATGTACAGCACCGACGGCAAGAACTGGTCCCCCGAGGCTCCCAAGATCCGCGACGTCGGCACGTTGACCGTTGGTTACCAGGTGACGATTGACGGTGCGACCGCCGAGGGTGAGGTCACGCTCGAGGTCAAGCCGCGCGCGATCACGGTCGCAGCCGATACCTCCTCCAAGACGTACGGCGAGGCCGACCCCGTGTTTACGTGGGCGATCGCATCTGGCGAGCTTGTCGAGGGCGAGAGCCTTGATGGCATCGAGATCGAGCGTGAAGATAACGACAACGTGCGCGACGGCGGCTATGCTCTGAAACTGACGCAGCCCGAGGGCGCGAACCCCAACTACAACATTACGTTCGTTGATGGCGTGTTCACCATCAACCAGCGCGTGCTCACTGTGAAGTGGGGAACTACTGAGTTCACCTATGATGGCAAGGAACACTGCCCCGAGGCGACGCTCGGCAACGTCATCGGCAAGGATGACCTTGGTGCGACCGTCGAGGGCTCCCAGGTCGAGGCCGGCGATTCGTACCAGGCGAACCTCACCGCACTGACGGGCAAGGCCGCTGGCAACTACGCGCTTCCGACCGAGGGCCTGACGTGCGACTTCTCCATCAAGAACGCCGCGCAGGGCGCGCCGGTGGTCCAGGCTGCGGCCGAGACCGTGAGCGGCAAGCGTGACGGCAAGGTCACGGGCGTCGACGCGACGATGGAGTGGCGCGCCAAGGGTACCGCCGAGTATCAGGCGGTGGGCGAGGGCACGGCCGAGCTTGCGGGTCTTGCCGCCGGCACGTATGAGGTGCGCTACCAGGCCAAGGTCAACTACGACGCCTCTTCCGCCACCGAGGTTACCGTGGCGGCCGGCCCCAAGCTGGTCGTGACGCTGCCGAGCAATCAGGTGGGCTACGCGCTCACCTCGACGGCAACCGAGCTCGATTGGCACGGGACTGCAACGCTCACCATGAGCATCGACAGCGCGTACTTTGCGGGCAAGGACTACGCCGTCAAGGTCAACGGCACGTCCGTTAAGCTTTCCGCCAAGGGCACCTATGAGCTCAAGGATGTCGAGGGCGACGTGAATGTGACGGTCGAGGGCATCCTCAAGCACGAGCCCGACGGCTCTGGCTGGGCGCACGACGCCAAGAATCACTGGCATGTCTGCCGCTGCGGCGAAGTTCTCGACAAGGCCGAGCATACCTTTGAGTGGGTCATCGACAAGCCGGCGACCACCGAGGCCAAGGGCGAGAAGCACCAGGAGTGCAGGGTCTGCGGTGAGAAGGGCAAGTCTGAGGAGGTCGCGATTCTGGCGCCCGAGATCATCGACGGCAAGGGCCAGACGATGGTGGTCGACGCCGCCAAGGACCTGAGCTTCCGTTCGAACGCGCCGCTCAAGTTCTTCCAGAAGGTGCTGGTTGACGATAAGGAGGTCGCGGCCGAGAACTACGAGCTCACCGAGGGCTCTACGATCGTGACGCTCAAGGCGAGCTTCCTGAATACGCTCGGCGTGGGCGAACACAAGCTGAGCGTGGTTTCGGCTACGGGCACTGCCGAGACGACCTTCACCGTTGCCGAGGCTGCCAAGCCCGCTCCTGGTCAGACCACCACGACTACTACGACCACGACCACGACTTCCAAGCCTAAGAAGAAGGCTGGCAAGGAGACGTTGCCTGAGTCCGGCGACAGCGAGTACGCCATGGCTGGTGCCGTATTCGCAGCCGGTGCGGCAGCTCTGCTGCTGGCTTGGGCCATGAAGCGCCGCGCGTAGTCGCGCGCCAGTCCCCAGCGGGTCCGGATCGAGCGATTCGGGCCCGCTTCTATGCCAACCGCCTCTCGGACCAAGACAAAACGGCTGCTCGAATCATGGGGCGGGTCCATTTTCAACTATCCTCAGCTTGCCAGTTCGAAAATGGACCTGCCGCATGATTGAATCTTTATTCCAACTTTACACCTGGCTTTACAGCTGTCTTGTCAGCTGTAAAGCCAGGTGTCATACTAAAGCCCCAAGATTCGCCAAAAGAGAGGGGCCTTGATGGCGCAGAGCGCGAACATGGATGCATCGGAGCTTGCACGCGATATCGCGGCCGGCCTGGCATCGGCAACGACGGCAACGGAGCGCGCGGCACTGGTGCCCGCAGAGCTCGTCGAGGCCATTCAACAACTTAAGACCCAACGCGACGCGGTGATCCTGGCGCACTATTACGTGGCGCCCGAGGTTCAGGCTGTGGCCGATTTCGTTGGCGACAGCTTTTACCTGGCAAAGCTCGCCAAGAGCTTGCCGCAGCAGACTATCGTGCTGTGCGGCGTGGAGTTTATGGGCGAGAGCGCCAAGCTGCTCAATCCCACTAAGACCGTGCTGCTGCCCGAGCCGGGCGCGGATTGCCCCATGGCTCATATGGTCAAGCGCGAGACGGTCGACGCTGCCCGCGCCGAGTACGGCGACGACCTGGCCGTGGTGTGCTACGTCAACTCCACGGTCGAGATCAAGAGCTGGAGCGACGTGTGCGTTACCAGCTCTAACGCCGTCAAGATTGTCTCCGAGCTGCCGCAGCAGCACATCTTGTTCATTCCCGACCAAAACCTGGGCCGCTTTGTGGCCGAGCAGGTGCCCCAAAAGCACGTCATCCTCAACAACGGCTACTGCCCGCGTCATCACATCATTACCGTCGAGCAGATCGTTGATGCGCAGGAGGCGCATCCCGACGCGCTCGTGCTGGCGCACCCCGAGTGCAAGGCCGACGTGCTGGCCGAGGCCGACTACATCGGCTCAACTGCCGGCATCATCAAGTATGCCGAGGAGTCGGACGCGAGCGAGTTCATCATCGTGACGGTCCGTGGCGTGCTCTACGAGCTCGAGCGCCGCTGCGAGGGCACCGGCAAGAAGTTCTATTTCCCCGCGGTGCAGCCCACCTGCGTCAACATGGATCTCATCACGCTCGAAAAGCTCGTGCACTGCCTGGAGACGGGCGAGGGCGAGGTGCAGATTGGCGTGTCGGACGAGGCCGCCGATCAGGCCAAGCTCACGCTCGACCGCATGCTCGAGTACGCGGCGCGCTAAGCCAATGTGACATGAGGGACCATCCCTTATGCCACAGTACAAGGGAGAGGATTCCTGTGGAAACCAAACAATACCCCGATATGGAGTGTGACGTCGTCATTGCCGGTTGCGGCGTGGCGGGCCTGTATGCGGCTCTCAATCTGCCGACGAGCACGCGCGTAATCATGCTCTCCAAGGGCGCTGTCGACGAGTGCGATTCGATGCTCGCGCAGGGCGGCATCTGCGTACTGCCCGAGGGCTCTGACTACGATGCCTTCTTTGAGGACACCATGCATGCCGGCCATTACGAGAACCGCCGCGAGAGTGTTGACATCATGATTCGCTCGAGCCGCTCGGTCATCAACGACCTGCTGGCCATGGGCGTGGACTTTGAGCGCAAGGCCGACGGCGGCCTCGACTTTACCCGTGAGGGCGCGCACAGCCGCCCGCGCATCGCCTTCCATGCCGATATTACGGGCAAGGAAATTACGACCAAGCTGCTCCAGGCTGTCCGCAAGCTGGACAACGTGCAGATTCTCGAACACGTTGCCATGACCGACATCCTGACCGCCGAGCGCGATGGCGCCACAGTGTGCACCGGCGTCGTCGCCGTCGCCGTGGACGAGGGCGATTCAGCTCGCCCCGCCGACGAGCTGGCAAATGCCGCCGAGGGCGTGCATGCCGGTAAGCCGTTTAAGATCCATGCCCGCCATACGCTGTGGGCAACGGGCGGTATCGGTGGCGTATACGACCACTCGACCAACTACCCGCAGCTCACGGGCGACGCCTGCTACATCGCACAGGAGCACGGCATTAAGATGGAGCACCTGGACTACGTGCAGATCCACCCCACGGGTCTGTTCTCGCCGCAGCCGGGTCGTACGTTCCTGATTAGCGAGAGCTGCCGCGGCGAGGGCGCGATTCTGCTCAACGCCGCCGGCGAGCGCTTTACCGACGAGTTGCAGCCGCGCGACGTGGTCGCCGCCGCCATTCGCGAGCAGATGAAGCAGGACGGCACCGAGCATGAGTGGCTGAGCTTTGCCCCCGTCGAGCGCGACGTGGTGACCGGGCACTTTGCCAATATCCGAGCGCGCTGCCTGGAGGACGGCCGCGACATCTTGGACGAGCCCATTCCCGTCACGCCTACGCAGCACTACTTTATGGGCGGCGTATGGGTCGACAAGGACGGCCGCACCTCGATGCCCGAGCTCTACGCCGCGGGCGAGACGGCCTGCAACGGTGTTCACGGCAAGAACCGCCTGGCTTCTAACAGCCTGCTCGAGTCCCTGGTTTGGGGTCGCCGCGCCGCGTGGTACATGCGCACCGGCGAGTCGCTGGCCGTGGAGCAGGCCGGCGAGCCCGCACTTGACGGGCGCCACCGCGCCCTGAGCGCTGATACCCTTGCAATCGATGATTTGGCCCGTGCCGCCGGCACGCAGGCCGTGGAGGAGTAGACCATGAATCCCATTACCATGAAGCTCGTCGTCGATGATCTGATTCTGCAGGCTCTGCGCGAGGACATCACGTTTGAGGACGTGAGTACGGCGAGCGTGTGCCCCACGGCGCGCCCCGCTACCGTTGAGCTCATCGCCAAGGCCGACGGCATTATCGCCGGCCTGGACGTATTCGCCCGCACCTTTGAGCTGCTGGATCCGCAGAGCTCCGTGTTGTTCGATGTCTCGGATGGCGACGAGGTGCACGCCGGCGATCACGTGGGCCAGGTGCGCGGCGACGCGCGCGTGCTGCTTTCGGGCGAGCGCGTGGCGCTCAACTACCTGCAGCGCATGAGCGGTATCGCTACCTATACGCATCGGATGGCGGCTGCGCTCGTGGGCACCAAGACCGTGCTTGTCGACACGCGCAAGACCACGCCGGGCATGCGTGTCTTCGAGAAGGCCGCAGTCGAGATCGGTGGCGGCAGCAATCACCGCTATAACCTGTCGACGGCTGTCATGCTCAAGGACAACCACATCGACGCCGCCGGTGGCGTGGCGCGCGCGATCGAGATGGCGCGTGCCCATGCGTCCTTTACCACGACGGTCGAGATCGAGTGCGAGAACCTGGATATGGTGCGCGAGGCCGTTGAGGCCGGTGCCGACATCATCATGCTCGACAACATGACGCACGACGATATGGCTGCCGCGATTGAGCTTATCGCCGGTCGCGCCAAGACCGAGTGCTCGGGCAACGTGGACGCCAACAATATCCGCGCGCTCGCCGACCTGGGCGTTGACTTTATCAGCTCGGGGGCGTTGACGCACTCTGCGCCGATTCTCGACCTTTCGCTCAAGCACCTGCGTCTGCTGGACGGTAAATAATGGATGCCCGCGAGCGTCGCCGTTCCATCATGGCCGTGCTCGAGGGAGCCAAAGATCCCGTCTCGGGCAGTGCGCTTGCCCGCGAGGTGGGTGTGAGCCGTCAGGTCGTCGTGCAGGACATCGCCCTGCTGCGTGCCGACGGGCACGATATCGTCGCCACCAATCGCGGCTATGTACTGCAGGAGGCGGCGAGCAGCCCGGCTGTGCCCACGCGTCTGGTCAAGGTGCGCCACAACGTGGAGCAGGCGGGCGATGAGCTCACGAGCATCGTCGACGCGGGCGGTGCCGTGCTTAACGTGATCGTCAACCACCGCGTGTACGGCAAGATCACGGCCGATCTGGATATCCGCAACCGCCGCGATATCGAGCGCTACCTGCACGACATCGCCAGCGGCAAGAGCTTTCCGCTGCTGACGGTAACCAGCGGCTATCACTTTCACCGCATTGCGGCAGAAGACGAGCAAACCCTCGACGAGATCGAGTCACTGCTTAAAGAGAGGGGCTACCTAGCAGATCTGATGCCCTATGAGGACGACCTTTCGTAGCCCTAGGCGCTCCCATAAGTTGCGGTGAAATAGTTCCTAAAATCGGCATCTAAGCCATAAAACAGGAACTATTCCACCGCAACTGCCAAAGGAATCCGGGGGGCTGCCCGTGTATACAAAAGGAGGCCTCCGCGGCGATGCGGAGGCCTCCTTTTTGTGCACGGTGTACTTGTGAGTGTGCAAGTGGGGGAGTTGTTACTCCTCGACGATCTCGGTGATCGCGCCGGCGGGGCAAGCGTCCTGGCAAGCGCCACAGGCGACGCAGGAATCCTCGTCAGCGACGGTAGCGACGTCCTGGAGCTCCAGAACGCCAGCGGGGCAGGAGTCGACGCAAACGCCACAAGCGATGCACTCGTCGGCATCAATTACGGGATGAGCCATGGTAGTTTCCTCTCTGTTGACCGACGCTACAGGCGATGCGCGTCGGTTTGATTCGGGCAAAAACATACCACGGGAGCGACCGTTTGCAATACCCTCTGACCGGCATCTTCATACCGTTCGCCGAGTATGCCGCGGCTTACTAAAAAACATGCAGGTGAGGCCGTTGAGCTGTGCAAATGTTAGCTATAGGTGACTTGAAATATAGGGCGATTGAGCGTGCTTGCGGAAATCGCATCCCGTAATCCACGTCCAAAACGGGACACGGCTTCAGGCTCGCACCTCAGTCAACTCTACATAGATCTCAATAGATCTGCCGAGAACTCAAACAGTGTATCTACCTGCGCATTTGAGAACCTAAACTCTCAGAGATAAGAAATCTTATATTAATTGACTTAGATTTTGTATATTCCGGCCCATAAGGGGATACACTACATCCTGAAAGACAAGCCGAAGCGCCGCGCGACAGACCGTCGAGGCGGCGCGAACGCAAAAGAGAGAGGGAATTTCTAATGAGTAAGATTCTTGGTATCGACCTTGGTACTACTAACTCCGCTATGGCCGTCCTCGAGGGCGGTTCTCCGACCATTATCGTGAACGCCGAGGGCGACCGCACCACCCCGTCCGTTGTTGGCTTCCGTGCTGACGGCGACCGCGTCGTGGGTAAGGCCGCTAAGAACCAGGCTGTCACCAACCCCAAGAACACCGTGTTCTCCATCAAGCGCTTCATGGGCCGCAAGTACTCCGAGTGCACCTCCGAGATCAAGACTGTGCCGTACGAGGTCAAGGAGGGCCAGGGCGGCCGTGCCGTCGTCGACATCGAGGGCAAGGATTACACCGCCGAGCAGGTGAGCGCCATGACGCTCGCCAAGATGAAGGCCGACGCCGAGAAGTATCTGGGCGAGACCGTCACCGACGCCGTCATCACCGTCCCGGCCTACTTCAACGACGCCCAGCGTCAGGCCACCAAGGATGCCGGTAAGATCGCCGGCCTCAACGTCAAGCGTATCGTCAACGAGCCGACCGCTGCCGCTCTGGCCTATGGTCTGGACAAGCAGGGTACCGACCAGCGCATCCTGGTCTTCGACCTGGGCGGCGGCACCTTCGATGTCTCCATCCTCGATCTCGCCGACGGCGTGTTTGAGGTTCTGTCCACCTCGGGCGACAACCACCTGGGCGGCGACGACTGGGATCAGCGCGTCATCGATTGGATGGCCGATAAGTTCCAGCAGGAGAACGGTGTCGACCTGCGTCAGGACCCCATGGCCCTGCAGCGTCTGAAGGAGGCCGCCGAGAACGCCAAGAAGGAGCTCTCCGCCGCCCAGCAGACCACCATCAACCTGCCGTTCATTACCATGAACCAGTCCGGCCCGCTGCACCTCAACTACACGCTGACCCGCGCCGAGTTCGAGAAGATCACCCGCGACCTGCTCGAGCGCTGCAAGCAGCCTGTCACCAACGCCCTGCGTGACGCCAAGCTTAAGCTCTCCGATTTGACCGAGGTCATCCTCGTCGGCGGCTCCACCCGTATGCCCGCCGTCCAGGAGCTCGTCAAGACCATGACCGGCAAGCAGCCCAACATGTCCGTGAACCCCGACGAGGTCGTTGCCGACGGCGCTGCCGTCCAGGGCGGCGTGCTCACCGGCGACGTCGAGGGCATCCTGCTGCTCGACGTTACCCCGCTGTCGCTGGGCGTCGAGACCATGGGCGGCATCATGACCAAGATGATCGACCGCAACACCACGATCCCGACCTCCAAGACCGAGGTCTACTCCACCGCTGCCGACAACCAGACCAGCGTCGAGATCAACGTGCTCCAGGGCGAGCGCGAGCTTGCTCGCGACAACAAGTCGCTCGGTAAGTTCCAGCTGACCGGCATCCCGGCTGCCCGCCGCGGCGTGCCGCAGATCGAGGTCACCTTCGACATCGACGCCAACGGCATCGTCAAGGTCTCTGCTAAGGACAAGGGCACCGGCAAGGAGCAGCAGATCACCATCTCCGGCTCCACCGCTCTGTCCGACGACGAAGTCGATCGCATGGTCAAGGACGCCGAGGCCCATGCCGAGGAGGACAAGAAGCAGAAGGAGGAGGTCGAGGTCCGCAACCAGACCGATAGCCTGTGCTACTCCACCGAGCAGACCCTCAACGAGCTGGGCGACAAGGTTTCCGCCGATGTGAAGTCCAAGGCCGAGACCGCTATCGCCGACGCCAAGAAGGCGCTCGAGGGCTCTGACGTCGAGGCCATCAAGGCCGCTGGCGAGTCCCTGCAGTCCGTGGCCTACGAGCTGGCCCAGGTTGTCTACGCCGACGCTCAGCAGCAGACCGACGGTGCCGCCGGCGCCCAGCCTGCCGACGATGACGTCGTCGACGCCGACTACGAGGTTGTGGACGACGAGGACAAGTAATCATGTCCGCCCGTAAAGCTCGCACGGAGGCGGCCGCCGCTGGCGCCGCCCCCGTTGACTCTGAGGAGAAGGACGTGAAGATTCCCGTAGAGGCCGTCGACGATACCGAGGCCAACGAGGCCGCGGCTGCCGAGGCTGCCGAGAACCAGGTAGAGGATTCCAACAAGGAGGCGACGATGACCGAGGACGAGATGGTGGAAGCCGCTATCCGCGCCGGTGAGGAAGCCGCCGACAACGACTTTAAGCTCAAGTTCGAGCAGGCCCAAAAGGAACTTGCCGACGTGCGCAGCGAGCTCGATGCTGCGGCAGAGGCTCAGAAGGCCGCCGAGGACAAGGCGAAGGACGCCACCGAGCGCACCGCCCGTCTGCAGGCCGACTGGGAGAACTTCCGTCGCCGCACCGCCAACGAGCGCATTGCCGAGCGCGAGCGCGCGACCGAGAAGCTCGTCACCGCGCTGCTGCCGGTGATCGACGATATCGAGCGCGCGATCGACCATGCCCGCAGCCAGGAGCTTTCCGACGACTTTAAGCAGTTCGTCGACGGCGTCGATGCGGTGCATGCCAAGCTGCTCGACGTGTTTGCGCACGAGGGCGTTGAGCCCATCGACCCCAAGGGCGAGGCGTTCGATCCGCTCGAGCACCAGGCCGTGGGTCGCGTCGAGGACGCGTCGCAGTACGACGAGACCGTCAACGATGTGTACCAGAAGGGCTACCGCATGGCGGACCGCATCCTGCGCTCCGCGATGGTGACGGTGACCTACGGTGGCGAGAAGCGCCCCGCACCGGAGCCCGAAGCGGCGCCCGAGGATGCTGCGGCCGATACGGCCGAGAGCACCGAGGAGTAATTGAGAAGGGCCCCGGGGCAACACCCGGGGCCCTTTCTGGCCTAGTGACATATGAAAGCATGAGCCGCCGCCCGCTGGGCGGCGGATGAAACAGGAGAGGAGCTACGATGGCTGCAGGCAAAACCTTCTATGACATCCTGGGCGTATCCAAGAGCGCCTCCGACAAAGAGATCAAGAGCGCGTTTCGCAAGCTCGCGCAAAAATATCACCCCGATGCCGGCGGCGACGAGGCCAAGTTCAAGGAGATCAGCGAGGCCTACGAGACGCTTTCGGACGAGAAGAAGCGCAAAGAGTACGACCAGATGCTCATGTTTGGCGGCATGCCGGGCGCAGGCGGCGCGTATGGCGGCGGCTACGGTGCCGGCGCGGGCGCCAGCGGCTGGGGCGACATCTTCGACAGCATCTTTAGCGGCAATGGCGCCTGGGGCAGCGATTGGGGCTCGGGCTTTGCCGGGGCTGCGGGCGCTGCCGGTGCCGGCGCGGGTCGCAGCCGCGCGCGCAAGGGCGGCGACCTGTCGCTGACTGTCGACGTAACGGCCGAGGACGCGTTCCGCGGCGTGACTCACAAAGTCACCTATCGCATTCCTTCGACGGGCGAGCAGCAGACCATCACGGTCTCAGTGCCCGCGGGTGCGGTCGACGGCGGCAAGCTACGCTACAAGCGTCGCGGCGAGTATGGCGTTGCCGGCGGCGAGCGCGGTGACCTGGTCGTGACCACGCACGTGGAGGAGCATCCGCTGTTTAAGCGCAAGGGTGCCGATGTGACCATGGAAGTGCCGATTTCGGTCTACGAGGCGGCGCTCGGCTGTACGGTGGATGTGCCCACGCCCGGCGGCGCGACGGTTCGTCTGAAGGTGCCCGCTGGCACTCAGACGGGCAAGAAGTTCCGCTTTAAGGAGATGGGTGCGCCCGACGTTAAGCATCGCGGCCGCACGGGTGCGCTGCTCGTCGAGATCAAGGTGCAGGTTCCCTCGAACCTGTCCGACGATGAACGCGATGCCATGACCAGGCTGCGCGAGGCCGACACGCGCGATTATCGCGAGAAGGTCAACCGTTACAAGGCGACGTTCTAGGGCGGTCGTGGCGCACGCCCACGCTCGCGGGCTTATGGTGGACGATAACGAGACGGAAAGGGGTCAGGTAGCATGGCCGAGGACAATAGGAACAAACCGCTGTATATGATCAGCGTGGCGGCCGAGTTGACCGGCATGCACCCGCAGACTCTGCGCGTCTACGAGTCCAAGGGCCTGGTGAATCCTCAGCGCTCGGGCGGTAACACGCGTCTGTATTCGCGTGCCGATATCGAGCGTCTGGAACTCATCAACCAGCTGACCGACGAGGGTATCAACCTTGCCGGCGTGGTGCGCATCCTCGATATGAAGGAGCGTGCCGAGGAGCGCGACCGCGAGAACGAGAAGCTCCGCGCCCGCGTGCGCCAGCTCGAGGACGAGCTGCACGAGTACAAGATGCAGAAGAAGATCACCGCCCTGGCCCCGCGCGACGGCTCAGTCAACCCCGAGCAAGTCATGCGCAAGCTTTTGGGCGCCGGCGGGGATTTGTAGTTACGCGGGTTTACCAACCCGCGTAACGGCTCGACGCTGCAAACGCCCCTAAGCGGCAATCTGACGTTCAATCGTCGGTCGCGTACCGAAGTACGCTTCCCTCCTCTTTCACGTCACCTTGCTCGCTCTGGCGGGCTTTCGCTGTCCGCGCCAAAATATCGGCGTTGCCATGGCCCGGATGCGGCACTTGGGGACGTTCCTTTTGGGTAGTCATTGGGGACGTTCTTAAATGACTAGTCGAAAGGGACACTCTTGCACTAAATCTGCTGGCTCACACTGAGCTCGTTCTATGCTTTACCGAGATAAAGTGAACGTGTAGATTCGTAACCCACTCGCAACCGTTCTATGGCACGATATTGAACGAATGTATGCTATGCGCCCGAGCCTTTCGGGCAGAGTGGGAGACAGTATGGTTAAGCTGTACGAGGACGGCATCTACCTGCGCGGCGGCAGCGAGGTCGTGCCTGCGGCCGAGGCTGCCGAGCGCGGCATTACGCAGACGCCCGAGGACGCCAAGCGTGGCACCATCGCGTATTCGATCTTTCAGGCACACAACACGTCCGGAGACCCCGAGGCGCTCAAGATTCGTTTCGATGCCATGGCGAGCCACGACATCACCTTTGTCGGCATCATCCAGACGGCGCGCGCCTCGGGCATGGAACAGTTCCCGCTGCCCTACGTGCTCACCAACTGCCATAACTCGCTGTGCGCCGTGGGCGGCACCATCAACGAGGACGACCACGTCTTTGGCCTCTCAGCTGCCAAGAAGTACGGCGGCATCTTCGTCCCGCCGCACATCGCCGTCATCCACTCCTTTATGCGTGAGAACTTCGCCGGTTGCGGCAAGATGATCTTGGGCTCCGACTCGCACACCCGCTATGGCGCCCTGGGCACCATGGCCGTGGGCGAGGGCGGCGGCGAGCTGGCAAAGCAGTTGCTGCGTGACACCTACGACGTCGCCTATCCCGGCGTCGTCGCCATCTACCTCACGGGCGCCCCGCGTCCCGGTGTCGGCCCGCACGATGTGGCGCTCGCCATCATCCGAGCCGTCTTTGCCAAGGGCTACGTTAAGAACAAGGTCATGGAGTTTGTGGGCCCCGGCATCGCGAGCATGACGACCGACTACCGCAACGGCGTCGATGTCATGACCACCGAGACCACCTGCCTGTCGAGTATCTGGGCCACCGACGAGGACACGCGCGCGTTTTTGACCATGCACGGCCGCGGCGACGACTACCGCGAGCTCAAGCCCGCCGATGTCGCCTACTACGACGGCTGCGTCGAGGTCGACCTGTCGAGCATCAAGCCCATGATCGCGCTGCCGTTCCATCCTTCCAACGGCTTTGAGATCGACGAGCTCAACGAGAACCTCGAGGACATCCTGCACGAGGTGGAACTCGAGGCTGCCAAGATCGGCGAGGGCAAGACGCACTTTAGCCTGCTCGATAAGATTGTCGACGGCAAGCTGCACGTGCAGCAGGGCGTTATCGCCGGTTGCTCGGGCGGCAACTACGATTCCGTGGTCCAGGCTGCCCGCGTGCTCAAAGGCGCCAACACCGGCTGCGGCGAGTTCTCGCTGTCGGTCTATCCCACGAGCCAGCCCGTGGCACTCGAGCTTACGCGCCGTGGCTATATCTACGACCTTATGGAGGCCGGCGCAATCGTGCGCACAGCGTTCTGCGGCCCGTGCTTTGGCGCCGGCGACACGCCCGCCAACAACGGCCTTTCGATCCGCCACACTACGCGCAACTTCCCCAACCGCGAGGGTTCCAAGCCGGGCAATGGCCAGCTGAGCGCCGTGGCCTTGATGGACGCCCGCTCCATTGCGGCAACGGCTGCCAACGGTGGCGTTCTGACGCCGGCGACCGAGTTGCCCGAGGAGACTTGGGACGAGGCCTGCGAGTACACCTTTGACGACGCGCCGTATAAAAAGCGCGTGTACTGGGGCTTTGGCAAGGCGGAGCCTGCTGACGAGTTGGTCGAAGGCCCCAACATCAAGCCGTGGCCCGCGATGGAGCCCCTCGGCGACGACATCCTGCTCAAGGTGTGCTCCAAGATCATGGACCCGGTCACTACGACCGACGAGCTCATTCCCTCGGGCGAGACGAGCTCCTTCCGCTCCAACCCGCTGGGTCTGGCCGAGTTTACGCTCAGCCGTCGCGACCCGGCCTACGTGGGCCGCTCCAAGGAGGTCGACGCAGTGGAAAAGCGCCGCGTGGCCGGCGAGGCCGCGGGCGACCTGGCGGCACTCGATGCCGAGCTTGCCAGCGTGTTTGAGGCACTGGCCAGCGCGGGTGTCGCGGCCGATGCCAAGGCGACCGAGTATGGCTCCATGCTCTATGCCAAGAAGCCCGGTGACGGTTCCGCCCGCGAGCAGGCTGCGAGCTGCCAGCGCGTAATTGGCGGCCTGGCCAACATCGTCCACGAGTACGCCACCAAGCGCTATCGCTCCAACGTGATGAACTGGGGCATGGTGCCCTTCCAGATGGAGGCTGAGCCCAACTTTGAGGTGGACGACTACGTCTTTGTGCCGGGTATCCGCGCCGCGCTCGACGGCGATCTGAGGGGCATCGCCGCCTACGTGGTGCGCGCCGGCGGCACGGTCGAGCAGATTGAGCTCTATATTGCCGATATGACGGCAGAGGAGCGCGCCATCGTCAAGGCCGGCTGCCTGATCAACTACAACAAGTTCAAGGCCGCTGCCGAGTAACGCGCTTAATTGTCCGCCCGGGGCTCACCCTTTCCCGCTCGCTCACGCGCTTCGCGAGGGTCGCGTTCGGGAAAGGATAAGCCCCGGGCTACATTTCTGCGTTCTCGTTGGGTCTTGAGGGACGCTAATAAATAGACTTGCCTGAAGCCACCTCTGCTATCGGGGCGGCTTCTTTTGTCGAAAACCACCATGAAGGGGACAGGCACCTTTGTGGTGGTCCGCGGTTTGTCTCGTTCTGTAACAGGTAGACCCTTATTTGCCGAGTAGTTGTTACAGATTTAGATAAACGGGAACTGCTGAACATTTCGTCTCGATCTGTAACATCTGAGGTCCAAAACGGCAGCTAGATGTTATAGATCGAGATGGTGAAAGCCGGGGCCGAAGATCATCACAAAGGCTCCTGTCCCCTTTGTGGTGGTGGGGGCGAGCTCGATGCTGCCGTGCTCGCTGAACGACATTCTAATGAGCGTCTCT
>CABVBR010000004.1 GCA_902496645.1 uncultured Collinsella sp. | reverse complement strand
TTTTGGGGCGGCCGCCGCTTGCGTTAGTTGCGATGGGTCGTGCGATTAGAGACCCAGGAGCTCTTTGACCTTGGCGATGATGGCCTCGTCGGTGGCGTTGGCGAAGAAGTACTCCTGGAAGTGCTCGCCAGCCAGGGCGCCCTTGACCAGGTCCTGGTCGATCTCGCCCAGGACGTCGACGAGCGGACGCATGGTCACAGCGCGGACGCCGTCGAGGATCTTCTTGTTGCGCTGCTCGGGCTCAACACGCTCGGCAGGATAACCGTTGCCCGAACCAAAGCCAAAGAGCTTCTCAAAGGTGTACTCGAGGTTGAGCTCCTGGCCCCAGCCGTTCTTGAGGGCGAAGGGCATGGCGACGGCGTTGCCATCGTTGACCTGAGCGAAGGTGTAGGCGTCCAGCGGGTCGGCGACGTGGCCGCAGAGCACGCCGGGGAAGGAGTTGCAGGCGAGCATGGCGCCCTCGCCGGTGCCGCAGCCGGTCACGACATAGTCGGCAGCGCCGGAGTTGAGGAGCACGGCGGCAAGGATGCCGTTCTGCACGTAGGTGAGCGGCTTGGAGTCGGCGTCGGCATACATACCGTAGTTAAAGACGGTGTGCCCCATGGGCTCGACGACCTTCTTAAGGGCAGCCTCGATCATGGGGTTCTTGGAGTTCTGGGAGTTCTCGTTGATGAGAGCGATCTTCATTGCGAAATACCTTCCTATTTCTAACTTGCGGTGAAATACGGACTGTTTGCCTGATAGAAGCCAAAATCAATCCCTATTTCACCGCAACTACTAAATGAACCTAAATGTGGGAGCGCGGTGAGCGAGCGGGCTTGAGACGGAGCAGGTTGCCTTGAAAGAGGAGGGAAGCGTACTTGGGTACGCGACCGACGATTGAAAGGCAAGATGCCCGTCTCAAGCCCGCGCAGCGCCTACTGGGGCTGCTTGCCGATGTAAGCCAGAATGCCGCCGTCGACGTAGAGGATGTGGCCGTTGACGAAGTTCGAAGCGTCGGAGGCCAGGAATACGGCAGGGCCCTTCAGGTCCTCGGGCGTGCCCCAACGGGCGGCCGGGGTCTTGGCGATGATGAACTGGTCAAACGGGTGACGGCTGCCATCGGGCTGCGTCTCGCGCAGCGGCGCGGTCTGCGGCGTGGCGATATAGCCAGGCCCAATGCCGTTGCACTGGATGTTGGCCTCGCCAAACTCGGAGCAGATGTTCTTGGTGAGCATCTTCAGACCGCCCTTGGCAGCGGCGTAGCCAGCGATGGTCTCGCGGCCGAGCTCGCTCATCATCGAGCAGATGTTGATAATCTTGCCGTGACCCTTGGCGATCATGCCGGGCAGGCAGGCCTTGGAGACGATGAACGGGGCGTTAAGGTCGATGTCGACGACGCGACGGAAGTCCTCGGCGCTCATGTCGAGCATGGGGGTGCGCTGGATAACACCAGCGTTGTTGACCAGGATATCGGGCGTGGTGCCAAAATCGGCCTCGATCTTGGCGACGAGCTCGGCGACGACAGCCTCGTCGGTGACGTCGGCCACGTAGCCGTGAGCCTCAAAGCCCAGCTCGCGGTAGTGCTTCTCGGCCTCGGCGACCTTGTCGGCATGACGTGCGTTAAAGGCGATCTTGGCGCCGGCCTCGCCAAGCGCCTCGGCAATGGCCATGCCAATGCCATAGGTGGCGCCGGTTACGAGTGCGACCTTGCCATCCAGGCGGAAGCTGTCCATAAGATCAGACATAGCGATCCTTTCAAAAGAAACGTTCATCTATATAAGTCTTGCTTCTAATACAAGCTCAGTATAGGAGAAGTGAAGGAATTAACGCCCCTATTCTCCTAAAAAAAGGTGAACGTTCACTTTTAAAAGGTGAACGGTTGAAATTAGTTGTTGCGATGCCCCCTACTCACTTTTCGCCTGTGCGCCTTCCGCGATCATGTTGCGGTTGTAGACCAGGTGCAGATACATCGCATCGTGCGCGGCGGTGGGGTTGCGCGCCTCGATGGCGTCGGCCACGCCGCGGTGTGTGCGGATGGTCTCCTCGACGAGCTTTTTGCCCGTAACGTCGATAAAGAGGGGAACGGATGCCTTGAGCACGCCCATCAGGCGGGGGACGACGAGGTTGCCGCCATCCCAGGGTGGCTACATGGAGTAGCGCCCGTACGCATCGAATTCCTCCTCTCATAGATGCGTGGCACAAAGAGCCCCGAGTTCTTACGAGCTCGGGGCTCTTTTCGTCTGGATTGTGGACGTATTGCCGGACGAAAGTATGTTGCGTCTGGCGAATAATCAGACGAAATCGAAATATGCGTCTCATTTCCGTACGCAAATAAGACGAAAACCGTTTGCGTCTGTTTAAAAACCGTACGCAAACGGTTTTCGTCTTATAATACGATTCAGATGAGTATGAATAGAGAGGTGCGGTACGTATGGTTGTTAGAGAAAGCCCTACCGTCGAATACAAGGAAAGCGTTACGCCGACGTTTCTTAAAACGGTGAGCGCCTATGCAAACTACGGGACGGGCAAGATTGAGTTTGGCGTTGATGACGAGGGCGTCGCTGTCGGTCTTGCGGATCCAGTCGCTGAATGTCTGCGCATCGAAAATATGATAAATGACAGCTTAGATCCCACCCCCCGGTACTCACTCGAGCCCGATGAGAAGCACGGGACCGTAATCCTTACGGTTTATGAAGGCCAGGACAAACCCTATCGAAGCAAAGGAAAGGCATATAGGCGTAACGATTCGGCGACGGTGGAGGTCGACCGGTTTGAGTATGGCAGGCTGACGCTTGAGGGCAGTAACCTGACGTTCGATGCGCTCGCTTCGGCTCGGCAAGACCTGAGCTTTCATACGCTCGAGCATAAGTGTGTTGAACACCTCGGCATTTCCGAGCTAACGCCGGATATCATGCGTACACTTCGTTTGCTCGGCAGGGACGGCTATACCAATGCTGCAGCGATTTTGGCAGACGAGAACGAGTTCCCGGGTATTGACTGCGTTCGATTTGGTGAGAGCGAAGATGTGATTTTGGATCGCGAGACAACAGTGGGTGTATCGGCGATCGAGCAGGTGGACAGGGCAGTGGCCATGTTCGTACGCTACTATCGTTATGAGCGCATTGAGGGCTTCGAACGCGTGCAGGCCGATCGTATTCCCCTCGAGGCATTTCGCGAGGCGGTTGCAAATGCTCTGGTACATCGGACGTGGGATGTGCAAGCGAATGTTCAGGTTGCCCTATACAATGACCGTGTCGTTGTGACTTCGCCGGGATCGCTGCCCGCCGGCTTGACGACGGAGCAATACCTGTATGGGCAAATATCCGTGCTCCGAAATCCAATTGTTGCCGAAGTCTTTCTAAAGCTGGATTACATCGAGAAATTCGGCACGGGAATCGCGCGAATTAGACGTGCGTATCGAGATTCTCTGAGCCAGCCGATTTTTGATGTTCGCGGCGGCATGGTGACCGTCACGTTGCCCGTTACCGATGCCTTTGAAGGGTCCGAGGAAGAGGTTCAGGTTCTCAAGGCCTTGTCGGGCGGTCGCGTAATGTCGCGAAGCGAGATTGAGAAGCAGACAGGGTTGAGTCGCACCCGGACGCTGACAGCACTCGAATCTCTGCTCAAACGAAACGCGGTTGTAAAGCAGGGGACGGGACGCGCCACGAAATACGAACGCGCGTAGCTCAAAAGAGCCATATTGCTACACAGGCCCAAGCCTTTGTTGGCTTGGGGCCTGTCGTATGTTGGCTGGCAATGGTCGATTTATAGCAAGATATAGCAACGTATAGCAAGATATAGCAAAGTATAGTGAGATATAGCAACATATAGCGTTGCTCGCGGGTTCTTGCGGTGGCGCTATTTTCCGAATGCCGCGCGAATAAAGCGCTGGGCGAACAGCTTGTTGGCGACGTTGATGACATGGCCCAGGAACAATGCGGAAATGGCGGTCGTGACGCCAAAGCCGCCCAGGTTGTGCATAAAGACCAGCGACAGCGCGAGCGAGGCGGCGACGTGCGAGCAATCGAACACGACCTTTACATCGCCAAAGCGGCGTTTGAGTTTTTCGGCAATGGCCTGCACCAGGCCATCGGGCGCGTTGGGAACGACGCCCATGTTGACGACGAGGCTCACGCCAAACGCGGTGATGGCAAGCGAGAGCAGCATGGTCGCGGCTTGTGCCGGCAACGCGGTGGGGTGCAGAGGGTTAACGTCCATAAAGAAGTCGGTAAAGCCGCCGATCAGGGTTGAGAAAAAGAGCTCGAGCAAAATGCGCGGCTGAAACTCGCGGCGCAAGATGGCTGCCTGTGCGGCGATGTAGGCGACATAGGTCGCGGTGATCCAAAAGCCGAGTGTCTTGCCAGTGAGCATGGACAGCGTCGTGGCAAAGCAGGTAAGCGCTGCCACGCCCAAGCCCGATGCGGTCTGAATGCTCATGCCGAGGGCGAGCGTCGCAACACCTGCTAAATACATCAGCATTCTGATGACGGTATGGCACCAATCGATCTCCTCGCCATTCATAATGATGAGCGGTCGCATATTGCTGCCCGTCCTTTCGGTTGTGAATAAAAAGGCTGACCTGGGCCGGCAAAAGAGGATTATCGGAGGCACTGCTGTAAAAGCAGAAAAGCCGGCCCCACGGTCAGTCGTCTAGGAAATGTCTCGCTGTGCCGGAATGGGACTGAAGGGCCAACGAGACGGGAGAAAAGTGAATGACAGGACGTGGGCAATAGGATGCCAAGATGGTAGGGTGCGTCTTAGCATCCTATTGCTCACGCTTAACAAAATCGGTTTCGTTTGAGCCTTAGTATACGCACGGGATTCCTTTTGCAAAGAGAAAAAAATAAAAAGGTGAACGTTCACCTAATTGCAACAACTCGTTGGCGGTATCATGGCAAGGACATACTCGAAACCGATTTCGCAACGGTTGGAGAGCTCATCGTGTGTTCGTCGTGGACTGCCGGGCAGCTTGGTTGCGCCCGTCGGTCGCATTGCGGCGAACGCTTTCACCCGGATCGAAAGGATCACCATGGAACAGCACACCGATTGCTCGTACTGCATGTGCGGGACCGACAACACGCTCGTCGATGCCTTTGGCATCCCCATGCTCGACCTGCCCGCCAGCAAGCTCATCTTGTTTAAGGAGCAGAGCCACAAGGGTCGCGTGATCGTGGCCTCCAAGCAGCACGTCGACGACATCTCCTGCATGTCCGAGGAGGACGCCGCCGCCTTTATGGCCGATGTCCGCCACGTCGCCGCCGCGCTGCACAGGGCGTTCAACCCCGACAAGATCAACTTTGGTGCTTATGGCGACACCATGCATCACCTGCATGTGCATATCGTCCCCAAGTACAAGGATGACCCGTTTGAGTTTGGCGACGTGTTTGCCATGAACCCCGGTCGCGTCACGCTCGAGCCGGCTCAGTACGACGAAATCGCCCAGGCAATCATCGACAACCTGTAAAACTTCGTCCCCTATAAGTTGCGGTGAAATACGGACTGTTTAGCGGCTTAGCTGGCTCCAATAGTCCGTATTTCACCGCAACTTATGGGGGGCGGCGTTGCGATAGTATTACGTGTTGGTATTTGACTAACCGAGGACTTATCCGAGGGCTTTATGGAACAGCACCAGCATTATCAGAGTCTGCAAGACCAGGCATACAACGCATTGCGCTCCAAGATCATCTATGCCGAGCTCAAGCCCGGCACGCGCCTTTCGGCGATTGGTCTGGAAAAGGAGACGGGGATCGGTCGCACGCCCATCCGCGAGTCCTTTGTGCGCCTGCGCGAGCAGGAGCTGGTGGAAACGCGCCCTAAAAGCGGTACCTATGTCTCAAAAATTAGCATGGAACGCGCCGAGAACGCCTGTTTTCTGCGTGAGAAGCTCGAGAGAAGCGTGCTGATCAAGTGCTGCTCGGCTGCCACGCCCGAGCAAAAGCGCCGGCTCGAGCAGATTCTCGCCGAGTCCGAGTCGCTCGACCACAGTGAGACGCGTCGCTTCTTTGATCTGGACAATCTATTTCACGAGACGTGCTTTGAGATTGCCGGCCGCCACATGCTGTGGGATTGGATGAAGAGCGTCAACACACATTTTGAACGGTATAACTGGCTGCGTGCCGTGTCACAGGACTTGGACTGGGAGCCGATCCGCCGCCAGCACCGTCGGATTCTCAATGCCATCATGGACGGCGACACCGATACGGCGAGCTACCTGGCAGAGACGCACTTGCATCTTATGCCCGAGGAACAGGGTCCGGTCATCGCTTTGTATCCCGACTATTTCGAGCTCCCCAAAAGCTCGTCCATCTAATCTATCCCCTTATAAGTTGCGGTGAAATAGGGATTGTTTTGCGGCCCAGGAGGCGCAGGCAGTCCCTATTTCACCGCAACTGCGTTGGGGGCAAGGCTCGCTCGCAAGCAAAAAGCTGCGGTGCCGTTTGGAGGAACTGACCGGAAGCAGGGGTCGATTCCTCCAGATGGCACCGCAGCTTTTGGTGTTCTGGATTATGTTGAGGCAGTTCGCTTGGAGGGCGGGCAAGCGCCCAAAAGATCGATCGAGTGAGCGAAGCGGCTCGGGGGCGTGTCGCTTCCGTCACGTTCTATCAGCATACAAGACGGTTTCGGTTCTTGTCCGTGACGGAAACGGCGCGCTTCCGAGCCGCTTTAAAAGAAAGGGGGCGAGGTCTAGGACACGCCCCCTTTCACGATAGAGAGCTAAACCTAGCCGCGGACCTTCTTGACGACGTCCATGGCCTCGCGGGCGATCTGCTCGACCTTGGAGAAGTCGCCGTCGGCGAACAGGGCCGGCTTGACCATCCAGGTGCCACCGCAGGCGATGATGGCGGAGGAGCTGAGGTACTCCTCGACGTTTGCGGTGCTCACGCCGCCGGTGGGCATAAAGCGGTGACCGACAAACGGCGCGGCGAGGGCCTTGATGGTGTTGAGGCCGCCGTACTGGGCTGCCGGGAAGAACTTGGTGACCTTGAGGCCCAGGTTGACGGCAGCGGTGACCTCGGAGGGGGTCACGGTGCCGGGCAGCACAGGCAGGTCGATGTCGATGCAGTGCTTGACGACGGCCTCGTTGTAACCCGGGGAGACGATGAACTTGGCACCGGCGGCACGGGCCTGCTCAACCTGCTCGACAGTCAGGACGGTGCCGGCGCCAACGCACATCTCGGGCTCGGCCTCGGCCATAGCGGCGATGCACTCGGCGGCGCAAGCGGTGCGGAAGGTTACCTCGGCGGACTTCATGCCGGCGGCCATCAGGGCGTGGGCGAGCGGAGCGGCGTCCTCGACCTTGTCGAGCACGACGACCGGCACGATGCCCAGGGACTCAAGCGTGGTGTAGAACTGATCGAACATGATGTTCCTTTCGATGTGCGGCGCGCGAGTGCGCGTAATTGCTAAAGAAGATTGGCCATGAGCCGGTTCCGGATTGGTTATCGGAGGCACTGCTTGGGGTCACAAGCAATTCCAAAACCGGCTGCGCGACCAGTCGTGTAGGGAATGCCAGGCAAAACCGGAATGGGACTGGTGGTTTTGCCTGACCGGAGGAATCGGGGAGTGGGCTGCAGGGGTATGGGTATGGGAAACTGCAGCCCGCGGAATGGGGAACGAATTAACGGGCGACGCGGGTGCCACCGTCGGCAGCGTTTGCCACGCCGGCGATCTCGTCGGCGGTCACCAGGTTGGAATCGCCCTTGATGGTGAGCTTGAGAATCGAGGCCGCGATGGCGTAGTTGACGGCGTCCTGCGGGTCGAAGTCGTTGATGAGGGCATGGACGAGGCCGGCGTTGAAAGCGTCGCCGGCGGCAACGCCCTCGAGCACGTGCACGTCGTGAGCAGGAGAGAACCAGTGCTCGCCGCTCTCGGCGTCATAGAGCATGCCCATCCAGATGGAGCGCTCGACGCAGGAGATGTTGCGGACGACCGATGCGACCTTCTTGCAGCCGTACTCGGCGCAGATCTGACGGGCCATCTCGACGTAGGTGTCGCGCTCCTCGATGCCGTGGGCAAGGGAGCCGGAGACGCAGGTCATGCCGAGGCCGGCAGGTGCGTCCTCGTCGTTGGCGATGCAGATGTCGACGAGCGGCAGGAGTTCCTTCATGGTTGCCTGCGACTTCTCGGGCGACCACATCTTGCCGCGGTAGTTAACGTCGCACACGGTGGTGATGCCCTTGGCGCGGCAAGCGGTGAGAGCGTCCTTGCAGGCAGCGGCCATCTCGTCGGAGACGGCGGGCGTCACGCCAGAGAAGTAGAAGACGTCGATGCCCTCCAGGATCTCGTCCCAGTCAAAGACGTCGCGCTTGGCCAAGTTAATGGCCGAGTACTTGCGGTCGTAGACGCAACCGTTGCCGCGCTGCGAGGCGCCGACCTCAAATACATAGGAGCCAAGACGGTCGCCCTGACGCACGACGCGCGTGGTGTCGACGTCGTAGATCTTCAGCGAGCGCAGAGCGCACTCGCCCAGGCGGTTGGCCGGGACGACGGAAACGTAGGCGGCCTTGTCGCCCTGGTAGGCCAGGGAAAGCGCGGTGTTGGCCTCGGCGCCGCCGTAGCGGACGTCGAACTCGGTGGCCTGCTCAATACGCAGGTGATCTTTGGGCGAGAGCCTCATCATGATCTCGCCGAAGGTAAGAACCGTTTTACCCATGGTCGCGTAGCTCCTTCTTGACTGTGCGTACACCTTTGATATGGCGTTGGCACGGAGGTGCCAAGACGGTAGGGTGCATCTTTGCACCTCCGTGCCAACGCTTGCCGAAATCGGTTTACGAAATCGGTTTCGTTTCGAGTTGTAGTATACTCACCTACAGCGTTTTGCAAGCGAGATTTTTAAAAAAATGCCTAAAATGGCTAAGATTGCCGACACGTGGGAAACGGGGTGCGCCATGGCGCAGATGAGAATCAAAGACATTGCCGCCGAGGCGGGCGTGAGCCCGGCCACCGTTTCGCGCTACCTCAACAACCGTCCCGGTCAGATGACCGAGGAGACCCGCGCCCGCATCGCCGAGGTCATCGAGCGTACGGGCTATCGTCCCCGCGCCGCCGCACGCAACCTGCGCAGCTCGCGCACCAACCTCATCGGCGTGATCCTGGCCGACATCGCCAACCCGTTCTCGAGCGCCATGCTCGAGGGGCTTTCCGCCAGTGCCGCCGCGCGCGGCTGCTCGCTTATGACGGCCATCAGCGGCAACGACCCTGCCAAGGAGGCCGAGTCGCTCACCAGACTTATCGATGCGGGCGTGGACGGCTTGGTCGTCAACACCTGCGGAGGCAACGACAAGGCGATCGCCGCGGCCGCGGGGCGCCTGCCCGTTGTGCTGCTCGACCGCGACGTTGCCGACGGCGGTGTCGATCTGGTGACATCTAACAACCGTGAGCTGGTCGCCGGCTTGGTAGACGCCTTGGCCGCTGCGGGCAGCGAGCGCCTGTGCCTGCTCACCGAGGCAAGCGACGACAGCCCCGTGCGTCGCGAGCGTGCCGAGGCCTTTGCCGACGAGCTTTCGCGACGCGGCCTTGCGGGCGAGGTCGTCACCCTGGCCGATGGTGGCGCCTCGGGCGTCGGCCGCTTGGACGAGACCATCCGCGGCTATGCAGGCAAAAAGCTCGGCCTCATTGCCGTCAACGGTCTGGTCTTCCTGCGTCTGACCGAGGCGCTGGCGCAGCTTGGTCCCTCGCTGCCGGCGGGGCTCAAGATCGCGACGTTTGACGACTACCCCTGGAACCATGTGCTCTTTGGCGGCGTGACCACGGCCGCGCAGGACACCCTCACCATTGCCGAGCGCGTGGTCGAGCGCCTCTCCGAGCGCATCGACGTTGTTACCACCACCGTGGGCGAGGCCGCAAAGCTGGCGCCCAAACGCATCGAGGTCCCCGGCCACATCGAACACCGCGCTTCCACCTCGCGCTAGTTTGTGTGATAATATATAGACAATGTCATACAGGAGGTATCCATGGCTGCGTCTGTGCTGAGTGTGCGAGTGGACTCGTCAATTAAAGACTCATTTGCCGAGCTGTGCGAAGAACTTGGCATGTCTTCATCTGTTGCGGTCAATATGTTTATGAGACAGATGCTGCGCGAGCGTTCGCTGCCGTTTGTTCCTTCACTCGGTAAAAGCTCTGCGAGCGAAAGCGTCTCGGCGGGCATTTTAGATACTGCCCAGATTGAGTCCGCAGTCCGCGAGGCAGCCAGCTCGATTCCTGCTATCAAAAGCGTGATTCTTTTTGGTTCGTATGCTCGTGGCGAGGCACATGCCGATAGTGATATTGACTTGCGTCTCGAAGTCGATCGTGAGCAGGGCTTTGGTCTTTTCGCGTTGTCGGCGTTTGGTGAGGCGGTGCGCAAAGAAACCGGGAGGCAGGTTGACCTCGTCTCGAGTGATTATCTTGATGACGATCTTGCCGCGGTAATCGAGCGTGAAGGAGTGATCCTTTATGATCGCGCGTAAGTCAGACAGCCTTCGTGCCCAAGAGGTTTTGGAGGCCATCTCTGAAACGAACGAGCGCATCAAGGTTTTTGATATCACCGAGGACCAGTTTCTGCATGCGAATGACGTGCGGACGAGGGCGTTGGCGGACTCCCTTTTGATGTGCGCACTTAGGGTGACGGAAGAAGCGGGCAAGTTGTCGGAACGCTCGCAGCGGCTTCATCCCGAAATTGAGTGGCGTGGAATTATCGGCATGAGAAATTATCTTGCGCATGATTACGGCAATGTCGATCGCTCGGTTGTTTGGGATGCAGTGACGATGGAGTTCCCTGCGCTGGAACGAGCCTGCAGACAAATTGTCTCTGAATCCGAACGATAGCCGCTTGTCATATCTGCCTGTTCGCACACGTTTTTTGAGCGCTTGATACGCTTTAACCCTGCGGAAACATTTTTCTGCGATAGTATCTGCGATATAGAACAGTCGAAACCCGCCCGAAAGAAAGGGGAGCGACATGAACCAGCAGAACATCGATTACGTACTCCGCTCTGTAGAGCAGCGTGACATCCGCTTTGTGCGTCTGTGGTTTGTCGACATTCTCGGTCGCCTCAAGAACTTTGCCATCAGCCCCGAGGACCTCGAGGTCGCTTTTGAGGAGGGCATTGGCTTTGACGGCTCGGCCATCGAGGGCTTTGCCACGCCCGAGGAAGCCGACATGCTCGCGTTCCCCGACGCCTCGACCTTCCAGATCCTGCCGTGGCGTCCGAGCCACAACGGCGTCGCCCGCGTGTTCTGCGACGTGTGCACTCCCGATCGCAAGCCCTTCGCCGGCGATCCGCGCGATGCCCTGCGCCGCATGTTCCACAAGGCCGAGAAGGCCGGCTACCTGCTCAACGTGGGCGCCGAGCTGGAGTATTACTACTTCCCCGACGAGCACACGCCCGAGCCGCTCGACAATGTGGGCTACTTTGACCTTTCGGTGAGCGACGCCGCCCGCGACCTGCGCCGCAACACGGTCCTTACGCTCGAGAAGATGTCCGTGCCCGTGGAGTACACCTTCCACGCCGCCGGTCGCTCGCAGCACGGCATGAGCCTGCGCCATGCCGAGGCCCTGAGCATGTCCGACGCCATCACCACGGCCAAGCTCATCATTAAGCAGCAGGCCTACGAGAGCGGTTGCCACGCCTCCTTTATGCCCAAGCCGTTGGCGGGCGAGGACGGCAGCGCCATGTTCCTGTGCCAGTCGCTGTTCGACCACGACGGCAACAACGTCTTTTGGGGTGAGGACGACGAGAGGTACCATCTCTCCGACGTCGCCAAGCACTACATGGCCGGCATTCTGGCGCACGCGCGCGAGATCAGTGCCATCACCAACCCCACCGTCAACTCGTACAAGCGCATCACCACCGGCGGCGACTCCGTGCCGCAGTACGCCACGTGGGGCCTGCGCAACCGCGCGAGCATGGTCCGCATCCCGGTCTACAAGCCCGGCAAGCAGCTGTCCACGCGCATCGAGCTGCGCAGCCCCGACCCCATGGCAAACCCGTACCTGGTCAATGCCGTCACGCTGGCGGCCGGTCTCGACGGCATCGAGCGCAAGCTGGAGCTTCCGCCCGAGGCCACGGCCGAGACGCTCAAGCTCACCGACCGTCAGATGCTCGAGGCCGGCTACGCACCGCTGCCGCGCTCGCTCAAAGAGGCGCTCGACGTGTTTGAGGACTCGCAGTTTATGAAGGATGCCCTCGGCGAGCACATCCACAGTTTCTTCCTTAAAAAGAAGCGCGACGAGTGGCATAAGTTCGAGTCCACGATTACCGAGTGGGAAATCAAGCACTACCTGGCGAACTCCTAATCGTGCCGGTTTGTCCCAGTACGATTGAGCTCATTTCTTTGGAGGCCGATATGTCCGAAAAGAGTGCCCTGTTCATGGCGCGCACGACGCGCTTCCACGAGTTTGCCCGCAGCTTGACGACCACCCTGGGTGTCGAGGTGAGCCTGGCCACCCCCGATTCGCCGACTGCGGCGCACGACTTTGACCTGCTGATCCTCGATTCCGACGGCATCCGCAGCGACCGTATCGATCAGATCGCCAAATGGCTCGACGATCGCGGCGGCGTTCCCATGCTGGTGATCGTCGACGACGAGGCGCTCGGCACCCTGCGCCTGCCGAATCACGCGCATGCCGACTTCGTATGCCCCGCGGCGACGCCCAATGAGCTCAAGGCTCGTGCGCAGCGCCTCATGGGCGAGGAGGAGACCGTCACCGCTGATGACGTGCTCAACATCGATAACCTCGAGATTAACCTGGCTACCTATCAGGTGACGCTCGACGATGAGCCCATCGACCTGACGCTGATGGAGTACTCGCTGCTGAGCTTTTTGGCGACGCACCCCAACCGCGCTTACAGCCGCGAAGTGCTGCTGCACCGCGTGTGGGGCTTTGAGTACTGCGGCGGCACGCGTACCGTCGACGTGCACATCCGACGCATTCGCTCCAAGGTGGGTCCGCAGATCGCGGCGCACATCACCACCGTCCGCGGCGTGGGCTATCTGTTTAAGGACTAGATTTCCACTACAAAGGGGACAGGCACCTTTGTAGTGGCTTTGACGCAGGTGCGGGTTCCTCTCGAATCTGCAACAGAACTTAAGCCTTCCTAAAAGATTGCGTTCTCGTACACGTACGCCCGCATATTGGGGTACAACTCAACGTGAACAATGATGGCCCGCCACATGTTTGGCGGGCCTTTGGTTATTAGACGAAAGGATCGCAGCTATGAGCGAGAACGATTCCCAGCGTCCCCAGGACGCGGGTAACGCCGGCGAGACTCAGCAGCAGCCGCGCGTACAGGTGGAGTCGACGCCTGCCGGTGGCAACAACATTCCCTATGTGCAGGCCTACGACACGCAGACCGGCCAACCGCTGGGCAGCCAGCAGGTCGTGAACAAGCACACGGTGGTCAAGACCAAGACCAAAAAGCTGCCGATCTTTATTACGGCGCTCGCTGGCTGCGCATGCGGCGCCCTGCTGGTCATCGCGCTTATCATGAGCGGCACGCTCGATATAGGCGGCGGCAAGAATGCCGTGACGGCGGGTGCTTCGGGTTCGTCGACGCAAAAGATCACCATCGATTCCGAGGACACCACGCTGGCCGAGGCCGTTTCTGCCAAGGCACTGCCCTCCGTGGTTTCCATTACCGCTACCTCGAGCGGCAGCCAGAGTGGTTCGCTTTCGCAGTCTGCCGACGAGTCGGACAGCTCGGGTAGCGTTGGCTCGGGCGTGGTGCTCGATACCGAGGGCCACATCCTTACCAACAACCACGTGGTCGACGGCTACGACCAGTACGTGGTAACCATGGACGACGGCACTACCTACGAGGCCGAGTTCGTGGGCAACGATGCCTCGAGCGACCTCGCCGTTATTAAGCTCAAGGACGCCGACTCCTCCAAGCTCACCCCGATCGAGATCGGCGACTCCTCCAAGCTCAACGTGGGCGAGTGGGTCATGGCGATCGGCTCGCCGTTCGGCAACGAGCAGTCTGTCTCCACCGGCATCGTGTCGGCGCTGTATCGCTCCACGGCCATGAGCTCTACCAGCGGCAACACCATCTATGCCAACATGATCCAGACCGATGCCGCCATCAACCCGGGCAACTCCGGCGGCGCGCTTGTCAACGACAACGGCGAGCTCGTGGGCATCAACTCGCTCATCGAGAGCTATTCGGGCTCCAGCTCGGGCGTTGGCTTTGCCATTCCGGTCAACTATGCCAAGAACATCGCCGACCAGATCATCGACGGCAAGACGCCGGTTCATCCGTACCTGGGCGCCACGCTCTCGAGCGTCAACGCGCTCAACGCCCGCACCAACAAGCTCAGCACCGATAGCGGTGCGTATGTGGCGAGCGTTGTGGAGGACGGCCCCGCTGCCAAGGCCGGCATCCAGGAGGGCGACGTCATCACCAAGCTGGGTGACGACGAGATCACGAGTGCCGACGGCCTGATCATCGCGCTGCGTAGCCACGAGGTGGGTGAGAAGGTCGAGATCACGCTCATGCGCGGCAAGGAAGAGAAGAAGGTCACGGTTGAGCTGGGCTCCGACGAGGAGCTGCAGAACCAGCAGCAGAACGACAGCGCGACCGATACCGGCAACGGCGGTATTACCGACGAGCAGCTGCGCCAGTATCTGGAGGAGCTGCTTGGCCAGCAGGGTCAGGGTCAGGGCAACGGTCAGGGTTTCTAACGAACCGTATTGCACATATCGAAGCCAGAGGGGACTGTCCCGCCAACGCGGGACAGTCCCCTCTTTTCTTATTGATCCGTTGGGGACGGGGAAACGGATCATTTAGAAATGGCAAGGGCATGAGTTGATCGCGCGATCCACTCCGGTCTGGCGGCTGCCGATTCGATGCGGTTTGAAAGGGCGATTCGACCCCATTGTGACCGGTGGTACTCTAGTATCCGTTTGAAATCGAGCGAAGGAGTGCCGCAATGGAGCAATCGAGCCTGTTTGGTGACGGTGTAGATATCGATACCAAAACGCCCGCGAGCGCGGATGCCGCCGCATCGACCGATGCCCGTGCCCAGGCGGCAGCGCGCGCGGCCGAGCTGCGCCACGAGCTCGATTACCACGCCTATCGCTACTACATGCTCGATGCGCCCGAGATCACGGACGCCGCCTTCGACAAAATGCTCGTTGAGCTGCAGGAAATCGAGGCGACCTACCCCGACCTGGTGACCCCCGACAGCTATACCCAGCGCGTGGGCGGCTACGTGAGCGAGCAGTTTACGCCGGTCACGCATATGGCACGCATGTACTCCATGGACGATGCCATGGACCTGGACGAACTCGACGCGTGGCTCCAGCGCGCCGAGGATGCGCTCGGTGCCGGCAGCGTCACCTATACCTGCGAGCTTAAGATCGACGGCCTGGGCGTGGCCCTTACCTACCAAAACGGCACCTTCGTACGCGCCGCCACGCGCGGCGACGGCACCACGGGCGAGGACGTGTCGCTCAATGTCCGTACCATCAAGGATGTGCCCATGCACCTGTCCGAGCCGGCGCTCGCCCACATGGGCGCCGACCGCGAGCGCACCATTGAGGTACGCGGCGAGGTCTATATGCCCAAGGGCAGCTTTGTTCGTCTGAATGAAGAGGCCGATGCCGAGGGCCGCGACCCCTTTGCCAACCCGCGCAACGCTGCCGCTGGCAGCCTGCGTCAGAAGGATCCCAAGGTCACGGCGCGTCGCGACCTGGCCACCTTTATCTACGCTATTGCCGATACCGATCCGCTGCACGTTCACAGCCAGCGCGAATTTCTCGATTGGCTGCGTAGCGCCGGCTTTAGCGTCAACCCCAACGTGGCTCGTTGCGCCACACCGGCCGAGGTTCACGAGTTCTGTGCCCAGGCGCTCGAGCACCGCGGTGACCTGGACTACGACATCGACGGTGTGGTTGTAAAGGTCGACAGTTTCCAGCAGCAGCTCGACCTGGGCTTTACCGCTCGCGCGCCGCGCTGGGCGATTGCCTTTAAGTTCCCGCCCGAGGAAAAGCAGACCATCCTGCGAGAGATCCGCATTCAGGTTGGCCGCACCGGCGTGCTCACCCCGGTCGCCGAGTTCGACCCGGTGACGGTCGCCGGCTCTACCATCGCGCGCGCCACGCTGCACAACATCGACGAGATCCGTCGCAAGAACGTGCGCGAGGGCGACACCATTATCGTGCACAAGGCGGGCGACGTGATTCCCGAGGTCGTGGGTCCCGTGCTCGACAAGCGCCCGGTCGATTCGGTCGACTGGCAGATGCCCGAGGTCTGCCCCGTGTGTGGCAGCCCCGTGGTCCACGAGGACGGTGAGGTTGCTTACCGCTGCGTGTCCATCGACTGCCCCGCACAGCTCAAGGAGCGCCTGCTCCACTGGGTGAGCCGCGGCTGCATGGACGTCGACGGCTTGGGCGACGAGATCGTCGACAAGATGATCGCCGCCGGCCTGATCCACGATGTCGCGGACTTTTACCAGCTCACGGTCGATGATATCGCCGGCCTGGACACGGGCCGCGTGTATGCGAGCTCCAACAGCAAAAAGGGTGTTAAGAAGGGCGATCCCATCCCAGTGGGCGTAAAGACCGCCGAGAAGATTGTCGCCGAGCTCAACAAGTCCAAGAACCAACCGCTCGGCCGCGTGCTGTTTGCCCTGGGTATTCGCCATGTTGGCAAGAGCGTGGGCGAGGTTATTGCCGAGCGATTCCTGTCGATCGACAAACTTGTCCTGGCGAGCGAGGAAGACATCGCCGAGTGCGAGGGCATCGGCCCCAAGATCGCGGCGAGTGTCAAGCAATTCCTGGCCGTGCCCGAGAACCTCGCCGTGCTGGACCGCCTGCGCCAGGCGGGTCTGTCGCTCGAGGTCGACCTGGGCGCCGCCCATGCGCAGGCCGCGGCCGATGCCGGTGTGGCAGGCGAGCTTGCCGACGCGCAGCCGCTCGCGGGCCTGACGTTTGTGCTGACGGGCACGCTCGTCAACCGTACGCGCGACGAGGCGGGCGCGGCGCTCAAGGTGCTCGGTGCCAAGGTCTCGGGCAGCGTGTCAAAGAAGACGAGCTACCTGGTCGCCGGCCCCAAGGCAGGCTCCAAGCTCACCAAGGCCGAGCAGCTGGGTGTACCCGTGCTGGACGAGGACGCGCTCGAGCAGATCCTGGCGACTGGTCAGGTGCCCCAGGCTTAGCGCATTGATAGCCTAATTGAAGAACCGCCCGGGAAGCATGATGCCTTCCGGGCGGTTCTTACTTTGCTGGGGAAACCGGCACCGTGATCTGCGTCACATAGGTCGCGGGATCGTCGCTGATGATGTCATCGATCAGGGCAATCTCGCGCGATGGACCGGCGGGCGTCAGGTTATGTTCGCGCATATAGCCGAGCAGCTGCTCATAGCGCGGGCCCGCTTGCCCGTGCGTGCCGCGGAAGCTTATGGTCAGGCAGCGCGCGGCGGGTCGTGTCTCGACGTCGCCCAAGTACTCATCGGTGTCATCGAGCAGCAGAAAGACCTCGTCGTAGCCGTTAAAGTCGCCGGCTGCGAGACGCTTGGCGCTGATCCCAACGCCCAAGTTGCCCAGAAAGACAAAGGTCACGTGCTGGCCCTTCTGCAGCTGACGAATCTGCCACTCCAGCGCATAGGCGTCGGTAGGGTTGACGCGTTCGCGCAACACGGCACAGCGAAGCTCGGGCGCATCGATTGTGCAAATGGTATCGAGCTCGGTGTTCAAGGCATCGTGCGGCAGCGCAAGTCGGTTATCGATCTTGCGCGACACGCGCTCCAGCTCGCGGCGCTTGCGCTCGATGAGCTCCTGCTGCTGAGCCAGCTGTCGCTGCATGAGGTCCACATCGCGCGTGGTCACAAACTCGCGGATTTGTGCGAGCGACAAGTCGAGAACGCGCAGGTGGCTGATGGTGTTGAGGGTGGAGAGCTGCCGAGATCCGTAGTAGCGGTATCCACTCGTCGAATCGATGTGCGCCGGGTCCAGCAATCCCATCTGCTCGTAATGGCGCAACGTGCCCACACTCAGGTTGAACAAGCGCGCCACCTCGCCAATGCGGAGCAGACCCTCGGTATGTTCAGTTGGCGAGTCGGTCATGGGACCGCTCCTTTCGGTAAAAAGCAGGGGAGAAGTGCCAGACCTGCGTTGCCCCGCTACGCCATCAGCTTGTCAAAAGCCCCGCGACGGTTGAGCACGGTAAACGCCACGACGCAAATGATCGCCGACAGAATCGAGCCGCAGGGCGAGGCGATGCCCATGGGGAACAGCGTGTTGGGAAAGGCGTTCGACAGCAGCCACGCGCCCGGCACGCGAATGAGCGCCACCGCCAGCACGTTGTGCGCAAAGCCGATATAGCTCTTGCCGTACGCGGCGAAAAAGCCGCTAAAGCAAATGTGGATACCGGCAAAGATTGCGTCGAAGATGTAGCTGCGCATATAACCGGCGCCGGCCGCGACCACTGCGGCGTCCTTGGCAAAGAAGCCGATAAACGCCGGCGCCACCAGCCACATGAGCGCCGTGATCAGGCAGCCATACACCAACGAGATGCTCATGGCATCCTTGAGCACCTGGCGCGCGCGGCCGCCCTCGCCCGCGCCGACATTTTGCGCCGTGAGCGCGCTGACGGTGGCGCCCATGGAGCTCGGCACAATGAACAAGAAGCTGATCATCTTTTCGACGAGGCCCACGGCGGCAGCGTCGACCAGGCCGCGGTGGTTGGCGATGACGGTGATGAACATAAACGCCACCTGGATGCAGCCGTCCTGCACGGCCACGGGCACGCCAATTTTAAGAATGCTGCCGAGTACCTCGGGCTGGGGGCGCAGGTCGCTACGCTTAACGTGGATATGCGTGCGGCGGCTTTTGAGCCATGCAAGCGCGAGGGCTACGCTTGCCGTCTGTGCAATTACCGTGCCGAGCGCCGCACCCACGGGGCCGAGCCCCATGTGGCCGATGAACAGAAAGTCGAGCGCGATGTTGATGATGCACGCCACGCCGATCACATACATGGGCGAGCGCGAATCGCCCAGACCGCGAAAGATTGCCGAAAGGATGTTGTATGCGGCGATAAAGGGAATGCCTATAAAGCAGATGCGCAGGTAGGCGGCCGTGCCTTCGACTGCCTCGGCCGGCGTGCCAATGAGCGCCACGATCTGCGGACACAGCGCGAGCAAGACTGCGGCCAGTACCACCGAGACGCCTATAAACAGCGTGATGGTATTACCGATGGCGACCTCCGCGCGGTCAAAGCGACGCGAGCCCACAGCGTGGCCGACGATGACGGTCGTTCCCATGGCCAGGCCCACAAGCGTCACGGTAATGATATAGAGCGTTTGCGCGCCGTTGCCCACGGCGGTGATGCCGGCGGCGCCGCTGAACTGTCCCATCATGTACAGGTCCGCCATGCCGTAGAGCATCTGCAAAAAGTACGAGAGCATATAGGGCAGGGCAAAGACCGCGATGGTCTTGAGGACATTGCCGCGTGTGAGGTCGTGTTCCATGGGCGGGACTTTCTGGCTTGGTTCGTTTACGTACCAGTGTAGTGAAAACCCTATAACGATTGTAGAGTCAAGATTTGTATTGGCGGCGGGGCGAAAAAGTCACGCACGCGTTCATTTCCAATTGAATACGGACATGCGTCCTGCGAGCTTGGTGCCTGCACTAGCCTTGCAGAAATCGATTTCGGAACACTTGACACCGCCGCATGGCGCGCCATAATACGTGGGTTTGCGAACAACGTTTGATGGGGGATGAACCTGCGTGCGCAATCTCAAGATTCTGTTTTCCTACCTGGGGGCATACCGCCGCGATGCCATACTCGGCGTGCTCTTTGTGACTGCCGAGACGGCGCTCGAGCTGTTTATTCCGGTCATCATGGCAAATATCATCGATGTGGGCGTGCCCGCGGGCGACATCAACTACATGCTGTTGCAGGGCACGTATATGTTGGTATGCGCCGCATGTTCGCTGGTACTTGGCTTAGGCTATGCGCGCACGTCCGCCCGCGTTGCCTCGGGGCTGGGCGCTAACCTACGCGAGGCCGAGTACCGCAAGATCCAGACGCTCGCTTTTGGCAATCTGGACAACTACGACGCCAGCTCGCTCGTCACGCGCATGACCACCGATATCACTGTTATTCAAAACGCCATCGGCAACGGCTTTCGCCCCATGGTGCGCGGTCCCGTGACGCTTATCGTTGGCTTGGTCTATGCGTTGGTGCTGTCGCGTCCGCTTGCTACGGTATTCGCGATCATCCTGCCGGTGCTGGCGATCGTACTGGGCGTTATTACCTACCGCGTCAGCCCGCTCTACCGCCAGCTGCAGACTTCGATGGATCACCTCAACGGCGTGGTGCAGGAGGACCTCACCGCCGTGCGCGCCGTCAAGGCGTATGTGCGCGCCGCGCACGAGGAGGCCAAGTTCGATGCCGTCAACACCGAGCTTGCGCACACGGCGACGAAGACCTTCGGCAACGCCGTGCTCAACCTGCCGGTGTTTCAGCTGTCGATGTACGTGGCGGCGCTTTCCATTCTGTGGATCGGCGGGCGCATGATCCTTGCCGGCGAGCTCGGCGTGGGCTCGCTCACGGGCTTTATGAGCTACGTGCTGCTGATCATGAACTCGCTCATGATGGTCTCCAACGTGTTTTTGCTGCTCACCCGCGCACTTGCCAGCGTGGAACGCATCTCGCGGGTGCTCGACGAGCGTTCGCTTATCCAAGCGCCCGACGCTGCCGCTGCTGTGCACGAGGTGGCCGACGGAAGCATCGAGTTTCGCGATGTGTCGTTTAAGTACCGCGCGGATGCTGCCGAGGATGTGCTCGAGCATATCGACCTTCGCATCGAGAGCGGCTCGACGGTGGGCATCCTTGGCGGCACGGGCTCGGGCAAGAGCTCGCTTGTGCAGCTGATTGCGCGCCTGTACGACGCCACTGAGGGCGCCGTGCTTGTGGGCGGACACGACGTGCGTGACTACGACCTGGCTACCTTGCGCGACGCGGTGGGCATTGTGCTGCAAAAGAATGTGCTGTTCACGGGCACCGTGCGCGAGAACCTGCAGTGGGGCGCGCCCGATTCATCCGACGAGGAACTGCTGCGTGCTTGCCGTGCGGCGTGTGTGGACGAGTTCCTGGACCGTATCGGCGGGCTGGATGGCGAGCTGGGCCAGGGCGGCGCCGGTGTTTCGGGCGGGCAGAAGCAGCGTCTGTGCATCGCGCGTACGCTGCTCAAGCATCCGCGCGTGCTCATTTTTGATGACTCGACCAGCGCGGTCGATATGGCGACCGACGCCAAGATCCGCGAGCACATCGCGCAGATTCCTGATACGACCGTGATCATCATTGCCCAGCGTATCGCGAGCGTGATGGATGCCGATCGCATTGTGGTGCTGGACGACGGGCGCATCCACGGCGTGGGCACGCACGAGGAACTGCTGGCGAACGACAACATCTATCAGGAGATTTACGCCTCGCAGATGGAGTTCGCGGGTGAGGGGGAGAGCCAGGACGCGCCCTCGTCCCCGGCCTCGCAGCTAGCGGAGCCGGAGCCCGTCGCCGCCTACGTCTCGCAAGCCGACGCCCAGAAGGGAGGCGAGTGCCATGCCTAAGACATCTGCTCAGGCCCGCCCGGCCAATCTGGGGCAGACGCTCCGCCGCTTGCTCAGCTATATGGGCCACGCCAAGTTCTCGCTGCTCGCGGTAGGTGTGCTCGCCTCTATCGCCGCCATCGCGAGCCTCGCCGGCACCTATATGGTGCGCCCCATCGTCAACGGCCTGGCTACGGGTGGGGAGGAGCTGCTCACCAAGCAGGTTCTCTTTACGGCTGCCATCTACGCCGCGGGCGTGCTCTCGGCCCTGGGCTATTCGCAAATCATGGTGCGCGCAGCCCAGCGCGTGGTGTCCGACATTCGCCGCGACCTGTTCGCGCATATCCAGACGCTGCCGCTCAGCTATTTCGACGGCACGCGTTCGGGCGACATCATGAGCTTCTTCACCAACGATGTCGACACCGTCTCCGAGGCACTCAACAACAGCTTTGCCAACGTGATTCAGGCGACCATTCAGGTGATCGGCACCACGGCCATGCTCATCATCCTTAACTGGCAACTCACGATCATTACGCTCGTGTGCGACGCGGCCATTGTGCTGTATGCGCGCTACTCGGGCATCCGCTCCAAGCGCTTCTTTGCCGCCCAGCAGGCGTCACTCGGCGACTTGGACGGATATGTCGAGGAGATGGTTTCGGGCCAAAAGGTCATCAAGGTCTTTAACCACGAGCAGGCCAACGTGGCCGGTTTTGACGCGCGCAACCAGGAGCTGCGCCGCACCGGTGGCGCCGCGCAGGCCTACGCCAACTCGATGGTGCCCATGACCGTGGTGATCGGGTATGCCAACTACGCGATCGTTGCGGTGGCGGGCGGCATGCTCTGCATCAACGGCTTGGCCGACGTGGGCGCGCTCGCGAGCTACTTGGTCTTTGTGCGCCAGGCGGCCATGCCCATCAACCAGTTCACCCAGCTCGGCAACTTTTTGCTTAACGCGCTGGCCGGTGCCGAGCGCCTGTTTGCCGCCATGAACCTGCAGCCCGAGGTGGACGAGGGCCGCGTGGAGCTGGTACAGACGGGCGACGCCGCGTGGGCGTGGAAGATTCCCGAAGGTCAGGGCGTGGGCGCGTACGGGCACCTGCATGATGTTGCCTCCGTTGACGAGTTGGGCCGCGCGGTGAGCGCCGACGGTACCGAGCTTGTCACGGGCCTGGTGCCACTTGCCGGCGACGTGCGCTTCCATGCCGTGGACTTTTCCTACGTGCCCGGCGCTCGTGTGCTCACGGACCTCAACCTGTTTGCCAAGCCGGGGCAGAAGATCGCATTTGTTGGCTCCACGGGTGCCGGAAAGACGACCATCACCAACCTCATCAACCGCTTCTACGAGGTCGATGACGGCGAGATCACGTACGACGGCATCGACGTCAAGCACATTGCCAAGGCCAGCCTGCGCGGGTCGCTCGGCATTGTGCTGCAGGATACGCACCTGTTTAGCGGCACCATTGCGCAGAACATCCGCTTTGGCAAGCTCGACGCGACCGACGAGGAGGTGCGCGCCGCTGCCGAGGCCGCCTGCGCCGACTCGTTTATCCGCCGCCTGCCTAGAGGCTACGACACGCCGGTCACGGCCGATGGCGCCAACCTGTCGCAGGGCCAGCGCCAGCTGCTCGCCATTGCGCGCGTGGCCGTGGCCGACCCGCCGGTGCTCATCTTGGACGAGGCAACCTCGAGCATCGACACGCGCACCGAAAAGCTCATCGAACGCGGCATGGACCGCATCATGCGCGGCCGCACCACGTTTATGATCGCGCACCGCCTGTCCACCGTCCGCGACGCCGATGCCATCATGGTACTGGAGCACGGACGCATCATCGAGCGCGGTACCCACGAGGAACTGCTCGCCCAGCACGGCGAGTACTGGCAGCTGGCACATGGCCTCAAGGAGCTGGATTAAGCCGCTCAAGCACGGTGTCTTGGCTGCAATGCCCCTTCCTGTCGTACGCATGTCGGCTCGATCAGCGCGTGGGGTACTATATTCTTCGAAGAATAAAATGCTGCGCGAGGGGAGGGCTGCGTGGACGGGCGCGTGCAACATGATGGTTTTGGCCGCGACATCAACTACCTACGCATTGCCGTAACTGACAAGTGCAATTTCCGTTGCATTTACTGCATGCCCGTCGACGGTGTGCCCCCGCGTGCGCACGATGAGCTCCTCAGCGCCGAGGAAATTGCCCGCTTTGTGCGCCTGGTGGCGGGGGAGGGCATCCGCCGCGTGCGCCTGACGGGTGGCGAGCCGCTGGTCAGCCGCCGCATCATCCCGCTCATCCGCGACATTCGCGCGATTCCGCAGATCCAGGACATCTCGCTTACCACCAACGGCGCCCTGTTGCCCCAGCTGGCACCACAGCTCAAAGATGCGGGGCTCAATCGCGTTAACATTTCGCTCGACACGCTCGACCCCGCGATGTTTGGCAAGATTACGCGCCTGGGCCGGCTCGAGCAAACCATGGCCGGCATCGACGCGGCGCTGGCCTGGGGCTTTGAGCCGGTCAAGGTTAACTGCGTGGTCGTGCGCCGACTCAACCAAGACGTGGCGGCCCTTGCGCGCCTCACTGTCGACCGCCCCATTCACCTGCGGTTTATAGAGTACATGCCCATCGGCGACGAGCGCACGAGCTCGCATTGCGCCGTGGATCCGCATGCGCCTGAGCTCAAT
This sequence comes from uncultured Collinsella sp., assembly GCA_902496645.1. Taxonomy (GTDB): domain Bacteria; phylum Actinomycetota; class Coriobacteriia; order Coriobacteriales; family Coriobacteriaceae; genus Collinsella. Next base: position 12,870 of record CABVBR010000004.1, on the reverse strand, counting down.
CCCGAGCTGTGGGACGCGAGCGACACCATTCCGAGCGACGAGCTGCGGGCGCGCATCGATACCGCGGCGACGGCGGCGGGCCTGGGTGAGCTCGAGCCGCTCGACATGAGCGACGCCCCCGCCGGCGCCGGCCCCGCGCGCTATTGGCGCTTTTCGGGTGCGGCGGGCACGGTCGGGTTTATCAGCGCCATGTCCAACCATTTTTGTGCGAGCTGCAACCGTTTGCGCCTGACGGCCGACGGCAATGTGCGCCCGTGCCTGTTTAGCGATGCCGAGTATTCGGTGCGCGAGGCGCTGCGTTGCGGTGATGATATGCAGGTACTTTCGATTTGGCGCGACGCCGTGTCCCACAAACCGCAGGAACACGCGATAATTGAGGGCACGCAACGATTTATGTCCCAAATCGGAGGATGATCATATGGCCAAGAGCAGGTACGCCGATGCCACCAAGGCCGCTCGCAGGGCCGCGATGTCTGCCCATAACGTCACGGCGAATGCCAGAGCCGTTGCGGCATCCGCCCAGGGCGCAACGACGTCCACTGGCAATGCTGCCGAGCCGCCCGCCCGTGACGCCCGCCGCGACGAGCTGACGCACGTGGACGCCAAGGGCGAGGTGCGCATGGTCGACGTATCCGACAAGGCCGAGACGCACCGCATCGCCATCGCCGAGGGCACCATCCTCATGCATCCCGAGACGCAGGCCATGGTGCTGCAGGACCGCGCCAAGAAGGGCGACGTGCTTGCCTGCGCGCGTGTGGCGGGCATCATGGCCATCAAGCGCACGAGCGACATCATCCCCATGTGCCACCCGCTGCTCATCACCAAGAGCAAGTGCGATATCGAGCCCATCGCTTCGGCGGGAACGCCGGCCGACGAGACGCCCGAGGGCTGGGCGCCGGCGCGTCCCGACGGACAGGTCGGCTTTCACGTGCTGGTCACGGCAGGTGTGACGGGCAAGACGGGTATCGAGATGGAGGCGTTGACCGGAGCGAGCGCCGCGTGCCTGACTATCTACGACATGTGCAAGGCAGTCGACCGCGGCATGGAGATCGTCGACGTGCGCCTGCTGCACAAGGAGGGCGGCCGCTCGGGCGTGTGGGATCGCGCGGAGCGTCAAGCTGCTGCTGCCGAGGCCGCCGCTGGCGACGGCGCCGTGTCCGTGAGCGTGCCCGTTGCTGCCGCGCCCGCGCCCACCCCGGCCGTCCCCGCGATCGCGTTTATCGGCTACCAGAACTCGGGCAAGACCACACTGGTCGAGAAGGTCATCGCTGAGCTCACCCGCCGTGGCCTGCGCGTGGGTTCGCTCAAGCATCACGGGCACCACGGCTTTGATATCGACGTGCCCGCTAAGGATACGTGGCGCCATCACCAGGCCGGCTCCAAGCACGTGGGACTCATCTGCGCCACGCGCTGGGCGGAGTACGCCGACACGCGCGAGGAGGACGAGATGCCCGCGCGCGAGCTGCTGTCGCGCTACAACGATGTCGACGTGGTGATCATCGAGGGCTACAAGACCGAGGGCTTCGACAACATCGTGGTCGCGCGCTCCGGTGTCGACCGTCTGCGCGGCAAGAGTTCGCTCGACCTGGTCGACGGTCACACGTTGGCCCTTGCCTGCAACGAAGCCCTGGCGCGTCAGGCCTTCGACGCCGGCTTTGCGACCCGAGCCATCAACATCAACGACGCCCGAGCCATCTGCGACCTGATCCAAGACCACCTTCAGGCTTGACGCTGCGCCGGCCCCAAGCACCCCATCTCGCCCCTCAAGCCGTCGCTCGCGTACCAAAGTACGCGTCGCTCCTCTTTCGGGGCGACCTGGGGCACTTGGAACCGGCTCGCTACGCTGCCATATCATTGGGCCACCACAGGCAGACACCTTTGTGGTGGTTTTTGCTTTGGTGGATTTTTGGGACATGCCTTAAAATCTACCAAGTAGTTCATCCGGGCGAAGACGGAGAGAAGGGGCCCGATGCGTCCTTAACGTGGCATACAGAAAGATTGAGTCGATGGTCGGCGGTCAATGCCCGCGGCCCGCATTCGTATGCAACAAGGAGCGCCCATGTCCCTATCTCTAATCTCAAAATCCCGGCCGTCGCTGTCCGCACAGGCCAAGCGTCTGGTGGCGATGCGATTTCTTATCTACACCGGCTTCCAATCCAGCTACTTTATCGGCGTCATCGGAACGCTTACCTACGCGGATGGCGCTTCGGTCGTCGCGACGTCGCTGGCCGTCCTGTTTATGAACGTCTTCGTGATCCTGGGATCCTTTGCGGGCGGCGCCGCGCTCGACGCTTGGGGCCCGCGCCACCATTTTCTGTTGAGCATCGTCGGCACGCTGGCAACGGGCGCGGCAATCATCGCCTTTGGCAGCGCGACCGGAACAGTCCTTGCCGGCGCGGCGCTCCTGGGTTTTGTGATGGGGTTCGCCCAGCCCATCGCCACGTCCTACCCGGCCTATCTCACCGACGACCCCGTCGAGCTCAAAGACATCAACTCGACCATCACCATGTTTTCCAACGTGAGCATTATCGTTGGCCCCACGCTGGGCGGCTTTGTTGCGGCGGCTTCATCGTCGCGCGCGGTGTTCGTGCTCATGATGCTGTTCACCCTGCTTGCGCTCATTGCCGGCTGGGGGTTCAAGCCGCAGGCGGTTTCCACCGCTGGACATGCAGATGCCGATTCGGCGGAGGAGGGGAAGCGTGCTGGCCAAAGCCCCAACCCCAACACGTCCGCCCGCGCCACCTTCGCGACCAGCATCAAGACGGTCTTCACCAACAGCGTCCTCGCCCTGCTCTTCTGCATCATCTTCCTTTCGAACTTTGGCTACGGCGCCTTCGATCCGCTGGAGTCGTTCTTCTATCGCGACGTCCTGCACGTCGGCGTCGAATGGATGGGCTGGCTTTCGTCGGCCTGCGGCGTGGGCGCGGTGCTGGGCGCCGTGGTCGCGCTTCGCATGCCGCCGCGCTTCGTCAGTCTTAAAACGTTGCTCGTGGCGCTTATGACCGTAGGCCTGGGAAGCCTGCTCTACGTGGGCACGCCGTACGTGGGAGTGGCCCTTATCGGCCAGATCGCCCTGGGCGTGGCCTGGGGCGTCGTCAACCCGCTCCACAACACCATTGTGCAAACGACGGCCCCGCTCGAGCAGCTCGGCCGCGTCAACTCGGTCATGGGCTTTGGAAACATGTTCGCCGGCGTGGCTCCGCTGGCGATTGCCCCGTGGCTGGCGGCGACATTTGGCGTGCAGCAGACGCTCGTAGGAGCGGGCATAGTCGTAACGGCGGTCCCCGCGGCGCTGCTGCTGTTTGGACGTAGGCATTTGGATCGCTAACCTGCCAAAAAGGGACAGGTTTATTTTGGCAGGTTTTATCTGGGCAAACGTCATTTCCACCACAAAGGGGACAGGCACCTTTGTGGTGGTTTTTGCTTTGGCGAGCCGTGCTCGTGCCTTGGTATACCATGTACTCCATTTCCGATTGCATCCAACATCGCCACACTACCCAGAAAGGCCCCCATGGACGCCACATTCAGCAACATCAAAGCCGTGTTCTGCGATATCGACGGCACGCTGCTCACGAGCGAGCACACGGTGTCCCCGCGCACTGCGGCGGCGATCCGCGCTCTGCGCGAGCGTGGCGTGCTCTTTGGCCTGTGCACCGGGCGCGACGCCCACGCGACCGAGGCCATGTATGAGCTCTGGGGCATCGACGGTCTGGTAGACGTGATGGTGGGCTGTGGCGGCGCCGAGGTCATCGACCGCGCGCACGGCATCAACGAGCTGAGCTACCCGCTGCCGGGCGAAACCATCGCGCGCATCTGCAAACACATGGCGGACCTTCCGGCAACGCCCGTTTGCCCCCGAGACGGCGTGTTCTACGTTCCCGAGACCAACGCGTGCGTGGAGCACCTGTCGCAGGTCGACGGTGTGCCCTATATGGTGGTCGATTTTGCCGAGTTCTTGCGCGAACCGCAGCCCAAGGTGATGTTTACCATGGCGCCCGAGGTGATGCCGCAGGTCATCGAGCGAGCATCGACGTTCGTCGACGACACCGTTAAGGCAGCCGCCCTGCAAACCACGCAGCGCCTCTACGAGTTCATGGACCCGCGCGTGTCCAAGACGCGCGGCCTTGTGCGCGTGGCGGAGCTCAATGACATGGAGCTCCAGAACATCTGCGTGTTTGGCGATGCCGATAACGACACCTGCATGGTGGCCGACGCCGGCGTGGGCGTGGCCATGGCAAACGGCAGCGACGCCACCCGTGCCGCCGCCGACTTTGTAACCGCGAGTAACGACGAAGACGGTATCGCGATCTTTATCGAGGAGCATCTGCTGTAGCGATCGAGCGAGAGCCATCGCAAGGGGGACAGACACCTTTGTGGCGGTCGGGCTTCCAAACCATCACAACATTCAACGAAAATCGCGATTTTGGCGAAAAGCATCGAATGTTGTGATGGTTTTCGTTGTGGGCGGGACGGTTTTCGCTGCAGGTCCGCCGGGTCGCGCCCTTCCAACCGCCACCCTCGTTACGTTTTCGCTGCATTTGGGTAAAGCGCCTGCTCCAAGCCGGCGTTGCCCTGTATACTAGAGCGGTTTAACTGTTATGCGGAAGGGAGCGCCTATGGCACTCAGCGAGAAAGATGTGCGCGGCATCGCCGAGTACGCAAAGATCGCACTGACCGATGACGAGCTCACCCAGATGACGTCCTACATGAACGACGCCGTCCAGATGCTCGAGCCCGTCTTGCAATATGACTTGCCCGACGTGGAGCCCACGTTCCATCCCATCGGAAGCCTGTCCAACGTGATGGGCGACGACCTGCGCGAACCCGAGCGCGATCTGCCGCTCGACGTTGCGCTGGAGAACGCCGGCAGCGCGCGTGACCGCTACTTCCGCGTGCCGTCCATTTTGGGAGAGGGGGAGAGCGAGTAATGGCTCAGAGCTTCGATTCCCTTACCGCCGCTCAGATCGCCGCGGGCGTTGCCGCCGGCGACTTTACCGCTACCGAGGTGGCCCATGCCTCCCTTGCCGCCATCGAGGCGCGCGAGGGCGGGGTCCAGGCATTCCTGCAGGTGTCGTCCGAGCTTGCGCTCGAGGCCGCCGCGCGCGTGGATGCCGACCGTGCCGCCGGAAAGCCGCTGCCCCCGCTCGCGGGCGTGCCGCTGGCCATCAAGGACAACATGAACCTCGTGGGCACGCGCACCACCTGCGCTTCCCGCATGCTCGAGAACTACCAGAGCGTCTACACTGCCACCTGCGTTCAGCGCATGCTCGACGCCGGCTGCCTGCCTATGGGCAAGGTCAACATGGACGAGTTCGCCTTCGGTAGCTCTACCGAGAGCTCGGCCTTCCACCGCACCAACAACCCCTGGGATACCGAGCGCGTGCCCGGCGGCTCCTCGGGCGGCTCTGCTGCCGCCGTCGCTGCGGGCGAGGTCGCGCTCTCGCTGGGATCGGACACCGGCGGCTCCATCCGCCAGCCGGCGTCGCTGTGCGGCGTGGTGGGCTTTAAGCCCACGTACGGCGCCGTGAGCCGCTACGGCGTGGTGGCCTTTGGCTCGTCGCTCGACCAGGTTGGCCCCTTCGGCCGCACGGTCGAGGACGTCGCGCTGGCCATGAACGCGCTCACCGGTGCGGGCCACGATCCGTACGACTGCACCAGCCAGGACTGCGCCGTCGACTTTACCGAGCACCTCGATGACAGCATCGAGGGCAAGCGCGTGGGCATCATCCCCGCGTTTATGGAGGCCGAGGGTCTGACGCCCGAGGTCAAGGCCGCTGTCCAGCGCGCCGCTCAGGAGCTGCAGAACCAGGGTGCCGAGCTGGTCGAGGTCGACCTGCCGCACCTGGACGCCGCCATCGCCGCCTACTATGTCATCGGCCCGGCCGAGGCATTCTCCAACCTGGCACGCTTCGACGGCATTCGCTATGGCTATCAGGAGGAGGGCTGCGCCAACCTGTCCGACCAGAGCTCGCTCTCGCGCGCCCACGGCTTTGGTGCCGAGGCCAAGCGCCGTCAGATGCTCGGCGCCTACCTGCTGAGCTCGGGCGTGTACGACAAGTATTACTACGCCGCGCAGAAGGCCCGCACGCTTATCACGCAGGACTACGACGCCGCGTATGCCAAGGTGGACACCATCCTCATGCCCGCCTCGCCGCGCACGGCCTTTAAGTTTGGCGAGATCAGCGACCCCACGCAGATGTATCTGTCCGACCTGTACACCATTTCGCTCAACATTTGCGGCAACGGTGGTATCTCGGTGCCGCTGGGCCTGGGCGAGGACAGCAAGCTGCCCGTTTCTGCCCAGCTGGTGGGACCTGCCTTTAAGGACCGTCAGCTGCTCACGTTTGCCCGCGCTCTGGAGCGCGGCTTTGCCGATGCCGCCACGGGTGCGCCCGCGCTTTCCGTCGCGCCCGATTTTGCCGGGAAGGGAGGCGAGCTGTAATGAAGGAGCTTTCCGAGGTCCTGCAGGATTGGGAGGCCGTGATCGGCCTGGAGATCCATACCGAGCTCACCGCACTCGACACCAAGATGTTCTGCAACTGCAAGCTCAGCCACGATGACGAGCCCAACGCCAACGTGTGTCCGGTGTGCCTGGGCCTGCCCGGCGCCCTACCGGTGCCCAACAAGAAGGCAATCGAGAGTATCGTCAAGGCAGGTCTCGCCACCAACTGCGAGATCCAGCGCCACTCGATGTTCTACCGCAAGCACTACTTCTATCCCGACATGGCCAAGAACTTCCAGACCACGCAGGGTCCGGTCGCCTTTGCCATGTACGGTCACCTGGATCTTGACGTGACCGGTCGCGGCGCCGCCGAGCGCCCCGACTGCGCGTTTGGCGAGGCCGAGGCTCAGAGCCTGGCGAGCGCCTCTGCCAACGCCGAGGGCCTGTCCACGTCTATGACGTCGACCATGCGCGAGGGCAACCAGCGTGCCGGCCACCTGGCCAGCTACGACGCGTCCAACCTGCAGATGCCCGAGCGCCGCGAGGACGGTTCCTACACGGTACCCATCCGCATCCTGCGCATCCACATGGAGGAAGACGCCGCCAAGATGGTGCACGTGGGCGGTGCCGAGGGCCGCATTACCGCCGCGGCCGAGTCGCTCGTCGACTACAACCGCTGCGGCACGCCACTGATCGAGCTTGTTACCGAGCCCGACCTGCGCACGCCCGAGGAGGCACGCCTGTTTATGGAGAAGCTTCGTCGCATCTTTGTGACGCTGGGCATTTCCGACTGCTCCATGGAGAAGGGCTCCATGCGCTGCGACGGTAACGTGTCGCTGCGTCGCCGCGGCGAGACCAAGCTGGGCATCAAGACAGAGCTCAAGAACCTCAACTCGTTTAAGAGCCTGCACGACGGCCTTGCCTACGAGATCTGCCGCCAGGCCGAGGTGCTCGAGGAAGGCGGCATCATCTACCAGGAGACCCGCCACTGGGAGCCCAGCCGCAAGCGCACCGTGGTCATGCGCGTGAAGAAGACGGCCGACGATTATCGCCTGTTCCCCGATCCCGACCTGGCGCCGTTCGATCTGGACGACGAGTTCATTGATCGCTGCCGTGGCGAGATTCCCGAGCTTCCCGATGCCAAGCGCGCCCGTTTTGAGGCCGACTTTGGCATTAAGGCAGCCGACGCCGAGCAAATTGCCGGCGACCCCGAGTTTGCCGACTTCTTTGAGGCGGCCGCTGCCGGTATGGCTGGCAAGGAGGCCCAGACGGTCGCGAATCTGCTGGTCAACGAGATGATCGCCTACCTTAAGGGCGCAGGCGTGTCGCTCGCCGAGTCCGGCATCGCACCGGCTCAGGTGGCAGCCCTTGCCAAGCTGCTGGCGACCGATGCCATTAGCTCCAATCAGGCGCACGAGGTGTTTGAGGCCATGGCCCAGACCGGTGATGACCCCAACAAGATCGTCGACGAGCGCGGTATGCGCCAGGTGAGCGATGCCGGCGCGCTGCAGCCGATCGTGGACGAGGTGCTGGCAAACTGTGCCGAGCAGGCGCAGCAGTACCGCGACGGCAACCAGAAGGTCATCGGCTTTTTGGTGGGCCAGTGCATGAAGGCGAGCCGCGGCAAGGGCAACCCGAAGCTCTTCAACGAGTTGCTGAGAACGTCGCTCTCGTAGCTGCGAGGCCGGGGAAGCCCCGAGTCGCCGGGGTATTTCCTCCAAATTTCAAACAGTCCTATACAAGACGAAGGCCACATTTAGTGGCCTTCTTTGCATGCAGAACTCATTTGGAGCAAACACCCCGGCGACTCGGGGCTTCCCCGGCCAGACGACTCGGCCGTTCGGGTCAGGCGGGCTGAATGGAATTTGGTGATGAGGGCGCCGTTGGCGCCCTCATTCTTTATGGATGTTGAAAACGAAGGTGAATACTTTTCCGCGAAGTGAACGACCTATTTTGGACCCCTGAAACATCAACACTTTTCTGGCTCTGTTTCCTGCGGTTTTGTCGAGTTTTTCCTGCGGTTTTGCTGGTGAAAAATGCAGATGTTTCGGGGGTCCGATTTCACTCGTTCACTTCGCGGAAAAGTATTAGACCTCGATTTGTTGGGTCGGGGGAGAGCCTTTCTTGGATGCCGGGGATGTACATCGCGGCAGGCGGATCGCCAGAAGTCGGCTGTTCCGCGCCTCAAGATTTCCAAAAAGTTAACCTTTGTTGAACTTAATAGTTAGATAAACTAAACTATTTTCCAAAAGTGTGCTCGAGCAAACTTGTTTACTCGGGTGCTAAGGCACCGTGCCGCAGTTGTTGCGGAAAAGGGAGAGACATCATGAAGAAGTCCACGTTTAACACCCTGCTTGTTGGTGGCGGTTTTCTGCTCGGCACGGCCGGCATCAAACTGCTCACCAGCGCTCCGGTAAAGAATGCCTGCGTGCAGGGCATCGCGTGTGGCATGCGCGTCAAGAACTGCTACCAGGACATGGTCGAGCAGGCCAAGGCTAATGTCGACGACATGGTTGCCGAGGCTGCCTACATCACCCAGAGCGAGGCCGCTGCTGACGAGGCAGCCGAGTAACGCTCCCGGGCACAAACTATGAGATTCTCGATTATTAGCGAGATCCCCGGCAGGACCCGTCTTCAATTGGCGGGTCCTGTGCCAGAGAGCGATCTCGATGCACTTCTTAAGCTTGGCGGCGAAATCGACGGCGTGCGCAAAGTGCGCGTATATGGCCGTATTGGCCAGATGGCGCTCGAATATGACGAGCAGTGTCGTGCAGGCGTGCTCGACGCCCTGGGTGCGCTCGATGCCCAGGCCATTGCCGACGCAAAGACGGGTTACGTGATGCAGCTTGAGCCACGCAAGCACAAACTCGTTATGGACCTGGCGACACTCATCGGTGCCCACTACGCGCGCCGCTGGTTCCTGCCTACGCCGCTGCGTGCCATCTTTGTCGTGGCCGGTTACATGGCATTTTTGCGCGCCGCTCTCCACGAGCTCTCGCAGCCGCGTCTGACCGTTCCCGTGCTCGACGCTTCGGCCATCGGTATCTCGTTTGTCAAACGTGATGTCGATACCGCGGGGCAGACGATGTTCCTGCTCAATGTGGGCGAGCTGCTCGAGGACTACACCCGCGCCATGAGCGAAAACGAGCTCATCAACTCGCTGCTCGATGTGCCCGACAAGGCGCAAAAGGTCGTCGGCGACACCGAGGTGAGCGTTGCCGCCACCGAGCTTGAGCCCGGCGACTTGGTCGCCGTTCGCACCGGCATGTCCATCTGCATCGACGGTGTGGTTGAGCAGGGGAGCGCCATGGTTAACCAGGCGACCCTGACCGGCGAGCCGCTTGCCGTCGAGCGCAGCGCAGGCGACGATGTGTTCGCCGGCACCGTCGTGGAAGACGGCAGCATCTTGGTGCGTGTGCGCGCCAACACGGCTCAGACCAAGCTGCGCTCGATCGTCTCGCTCGTGCAGGCGGCCGACTCGCTCAAGTCCGAGGGCCAGTCGCACATGGAAGACCTCGCCAACAAGATCGTCCCGTGGAACTTCCTGCTCGCGGGCCTGGTTGCGCTCACCACGCGTAGCCTCATCAAGACCTCGGCGGCGCTGATGGTCGACTACTCGTGCGCACTCAAGCTCACGGGTTCCGTTGCCGTCATGACCGCTATGAGCGATGCTGCCAAGATGGGCGTGATGGTCAAGGGCGCCAAGTACTTTGAGTCGTTTGCCAAGGCCGATACCATTGTCTTTGATAAGACCGGCACGCTGACCGAGGCGCAGCCGCGCCTGGCTTGCGTGCTGACGACCGATGGCTGGAGTGAGGACGAGGTTCTGCGCCTTTCCGCCTGCTTAGAGGAGCATTTCCCGCATCCAGTGGCACGCGCCGTGGTCAATGCGGCACGCGAGCGCGAGCTCGAGCATCGCGAGCGCCACGCCGCCGTCGAGTACATCGTGGCGCACGGCATCGCTTCGTCCATTGAAGGGCGTCGCGCCATCATCGGTTCCGCGCACTTTGTATTCGAGGATGAGGGCGCACAGCTCGAATCCGACATCAAGGAGCGCATCGAGTCTCAGATGCAGGGCTTGTCGCCGCTGTACCTGGCGGTCGACGGCACGGTCGTGGGCGTGCTCGGCATCGAGGATCCGCTCAAGCCCGGCGTGCGCGAGGCCATTGCCGACCTGCATGCGCTGGGCGTCAAGCATGTCGTTATGCTTACGGGCGATTCGGAGCGCACGGCCGAGCGCATTGCGCGCGAGGCGGGTGTCGACGAATTTAAGGCCGAACTGCTGCCCGAGGACAAGTACGCCTATGTGGAGCGCATTAAGAGCGAGGGGCGCCATGTTGCCATGGTGGGCGACGGCGTCAACGACTCACCGGCGCTCGGCTTGGCTGACGTGGGTCTGGCCATGGGTGGCGGAAGCGACATCGCCAAGGAGGTCGCCGATATCATCCTGACCGATACGGATCTTGCCGCGATCGTGCGTCTGCGCCGCATGAGCCAGGGCCTCGTTGATCGTCTGACGAGCTCCTATTCTAAGGTGATGCTCACCAACTCGGCGCTCCTGGCACTGGGCATTACCGGCGCGATTACCCCGCAAGCGTCATCGCTGCTGCACAACGGCTCGACGATTGCGTACAGCTTGGGCAACGCGAAAGCGTATCTGCGTTAGCAGACGCGTTCGCCCACGTTATCTGGCCTGCGCCCAGACGGCATCGGTGTCGTCCGGGCGCAGGCCTTTTGCATTTGACCATTTGCTAGCTTCTCTATATAGTGTTGCTAGCGATGCTAGCAATTGAAGGGAGCAGGATCAACGTGGGTTCTGTTAGCGGCATGGCGCAGGTGAACGTTCGCGTGGATCGCCAGGTCAAGAACCGTGCCGAGGAGGCGCTGCGGCTTTCGGGCGGGTCGCTGCCCGAGCTCATCAAAAAGGTGGTGGCCAAGGTCGCGCAGGGTGGCGGGCAGTGCGAGGAAGTGCTTGCGGCCGTCGATGACCGGCAGCAGACCGTCGCGCCCGATACTCCGTTCGCCGCATCATGGGCGGCGGCGGATCAGCTTTACGCGGACCTGGGCATCGCTACGTCGCCCGTATCCGACGATCGCGATTGGGACACGATCTATTCCGAAGCCATGGACGAGCGCTATCGCCAAAAGGGGATGATCCTGTGAGCGGGGCTCCCCTCAAAATAATGGTGGATGCCAACGTATGGGTTGATTCGTTTTGCGTCGACCATGCCGAGTCGCTTGCCGCGCGTGCGTTTATTGGGCAGGCGACGGAGACGGGGGCGTTGCTGTTCTTCCCAGTACATATCGCTAAGGACGTGCTGTACGTTGTCCAACACGAGCTGAAGCGTAGCGTTCTTGCCAGCGGGGGAGCGCTCGACGAGGCATCTGCCCGTGCAATTGACGATGCGGCGTTGGCGTTTGTTCGGAATATGACCGAAAACGCCACAGCCGTGGGTGCAGATGCGTCGGACCTTTGGCTGGCCGACAAATATCTGACGCTCCATCACGATTACGAGGACAACTTGGTACTCGCCGCATGCAAACGCGCACAGGTCGATTACTTGGTGACCAACGATCGCAAGCTGCTCGAACATGCCGATCTTGCAGCAAAGACACCTCGTCAAATGATGCCGATTCTTGCTTTGGCCGAACGCGGCGGCGCGGCTATCGGTTGACGCGAACTGTTTGCGGGCCTCTTGGACGACGATGCGCCAAGGGGCCCGCGTCTGCTATTTACAAAAGCTCGGCCTTAATGGCGGGACTTTCTGCGAACTGCTCGGCTGCCTTTTCGTCGGAGCTGTCGAGTGCTGCCAGACTGCGGTAGACCCACTCGTTGACCTGGGTGTTCTTGACGCCTGCGGTCTGCATAAGGGCGCCTACCTCGCGGATTGCTGCGAACAGATCGGCTTTGGGACCCTCGAGCTCGACCTCGATGCCGTGGTAGGCGGCCACGCCGCGGTTCTCACTCACGTGGTCGATAAAGCCCTCGACGGTCTCAAGCTGCTGGGCGAGAGCTGCATCATCGTCAGCGTCCAGCGCAACAAGCGCGTTCGAAACCGTGAGGGCGGGATGTCCGCAGGGGACAAAGCCTTCGATGACATCCATGGCTTCGGTAATGGTTGAGCCCAGGCCTGCGAGGGCATTGACGAGTTGCTGCTTGGTATCCATAACGGTCCTTTCGACGGGTCAATTTTGCTTGGCGAAAATATACGTGACGCGATCGGTAGCAAAAGTGCGAAGTACAGTGCACATTATGGTCTTCATAGCTCGTGCATAGAATGGCAGCCTGCCTTTAGAACGTGGTAAGATAGCTATCCACGAGCGGGGCTTGCCCCGTCTGTTCCTTGAAAAGTCGACGGGTGTTGGGTGCTCGAGCCCAATGCCATCCAGACTTTCCCGACATTCGGGGGCGACTGGTTTCGACACGA
>CABVBR010000003.1 GCA_902496645.1 uncultured Collinsella sp. | reverse complement strand
CGCGACGGGCGACTCGTTGAGCTCGTCCTCGACGATGCGCCCGTCGCGCAGGCGCAGCACGCGGTTGGCCATGCGCGCGATGGCGGCATTGTGGGTGACAATGATGATGGTGCAGCCGTAGGTGCGGTTGACGTCCTCCATGAGCTGCAAGATTTCCTTGGACGTCTTGTAGTCAAGCGCGCCCGTGGGCTCGTCGCACAGCAGCAGGCCCGGGTTTTTGACGAGCGCACGACCGATGGCGCAACGCTGCTGCTGGCCGCCCGAAACCTGGCGCGGGAACTTGTTGCGGTGCTCGTAGAGGCCCAGCGAACGCAGCAGGTCGTCGACATTGAGCGGGTTTTTGGACAGGTGCGCCGTGACCTCGATGTTCTCCTTGATGGTGAGATCGGGCACCAGGTTGTAGAACTGGAAGACAAAACCCAGCTCACGGCGGCGATACTCGCCCAGGTCGGTAGGCTTGAGCACCGTGAGGTCGCAGCCGTCCACCAGAATAGAGCCGGCGTCGGCATCCTCCAGGCCGCCGATCAGGTTGAGAAAGGTCGACTTGCCCGAACCCGAGGGCCCCAGCATGACGCAGATCTCGCCGCGGTTGATGGACGTGTTGATGCCGTCGAGCACCGTAAGGCGCGCATCACCGTCGCCATAGTGCTTTTTGAGATCCTTAACCTGGACGTAGGCTTTCTGCGCTGCCATAGTATCCCCCATTGTTAGCCTGTTGCTACTTTAATAGGATAATAGTAAACCCAGGTGAACTATTATTTGGGCGAGAGTGGGAATTTGTTTCAAGACTAGTCGTTGGAGACGTTCTTAAACGACCGGCTGTTGGGGACACTCTTTCGCCACCCGGCAGTTGGGGGTACTCATTGGGGACAGACTGAAATGACTGAAACCACTCATTGGGGACGGACTTAAATGAGTGCCTCGCCACCCAGCAGCTGGGGACGTTCCTTTTCTGCCGGCAGTTGGGGACAGTCCTTGCCGGCGCGGCCGGCGAGCCGGCGAATCGGCAAAGACTGTCCCCGATGACTAGTCGTTTAAGAACGTCCCCAATGACTGGGTAGCTAGGCGCGGGATTTGGTGCGCGAGAGCGCGAGGCTTGCGGCGGCGATGGCCACGGCAAAGAGTGCCGTGACGCCTAGGTCGCAGGCGATGTCGCCCAGCACGGCAGACGTCAAATCCGAGGTAAGCGCCTTGCCGATCGCGTCGTTCACCCAAAACGTCGGCACAAAATGCGCCACGGTCTGCACGGCCGAACCCATGAGCGACAGCGGCATCCAGGCGCCGCCCAAAAACGTCATGAGCATGCCAAGCAGGTTGCCCACACCGTTGAGCAGCTCCTCGCGCGCACCCAGACTCGACAACGCAAAGCCAACGGCCAGCGGCGTGCACGCCAGGGCAAACGTCGCCGCCAGCGCCAGGCACACACGACCCACGCCGACCTCGGCAACCGCGCCGGCAAAGCCCACGACGCCCATCATGCTCGACACAAACCAGATGCAGACGGTGATCACAGTGGCGGCCGCAAACACGGCGAGCGAACGCTGGCGCTCGGAGATTGGGCCGGCATCCATACGACGCACGCGCTCGGGCTCGTTCATGCCCGAGAACACCAGCCCCACCGACACGATGACCGACGAGATGATCGCGTACGCGCCAAAGTTGAAGTACGACTCGAGCGTGGCGGCGGCCGTCGAGTCGACCTTGACCTGCTCGATCTGGACCTCGGCGCGCTTGGCGGCCGCATGCTCGGCAGCCTTGGCGACGCTGCCGTTAGAGGCGGCGGGCTCTAGGGCCGCCGCAGCACCCGCGAGCGAGATCCAGCGCGAGGCCTCGGCAGACGAAAGCGCCGCTGCCATGGTGCCGGCGCCGTAGGTCACATCGAGCTTGGGCAGAGACTCCCCCGCGCGGGCGGCTGTAACAAGGTCGCCCTCAAACCCCTCCGGGATAAAGAACACGCAGTCGGCGCTACCCTTGGCGCTGTTGCTCTTGGAGAGCGCGTCCGCAAGGTCGTATGTGTCGTCGCCAACGCCCGTGACCAGCTCGAAGCGCGACCCCAGGTGCTTGGTAAGCGCACGCGAAAGGTCGCTATTGTCGCGGTCGACCACGATCACGTTGGTGTCGTAGGGCTCGTACTCGGTAAGCTGCGACGAGTTCCAGCTCACCGAGGCCGCGATGAATACGCCCATGAGCGAGATGAACACCGTATAGATGAGCAGGTAGAACGGGTGTGCCAGCGCCATGCGAAGCGCGGTCTTAAAGGTGCTCATAGCGGCTCCTTCCAAAGATCAGCGTGGCGGCGGCGACAAACACCAGGGCCATCAGGACGAGCGCGCCGGCGCGAACAGCGAAGGGCCCCAGGTCCTCAAAGAAATACAGGCGATTGAACATGTCGCAGATGAGCTTGACGGGGTTGAGCCAGCACTCGACCGGACAAGCGCGGGCGACGTCGTCGGCAAGCGCCATCGCCGGCTCGCCGTAGAGGCCGGCGAACAGGGCGCACGTGGTGGCAAAGCCCGTGAGGATGCCCGACTTGGATGCCTTGCCGCCCTTAACGGGAAGCGTGCCCACAAAAAGCCCCAGGCCCGTGGCGGCAAGCGCGGATGCAGCCCCGCCCAGCAGGCACAACCCCTCGCGCCCGCCAAAGTCGACGCCCACGACCAGGCGCACGTAGCCGATCGCAACCGCCATCGATGCAAAGGAAACCAGCCACGAGCCGACAAAAATGCCGGCCAGCGACGCCGTCTTGGAAAGACCGCCCACGCAGCGGCGCGCGCCGAGGCCGGACAGATTGGGCTGCAAATCGACGACGCTCAAGGCGGCAAACTCGGCAGACATCATCGCGACCAGGCCAAAAAGCGCGTAATAGTAGATGACCGTGCCATCGGGCGTGGCACGAGTCAGGCTCACGCGGCGGGTTCCGCCCTCGAGCGACAGAGCGCGCGCAACCGCCTCCGGGTCGGCGAGCGCCGCCGGGTCATCTTGAGCAATCTGAGCCATGAGCTCGGTATTTTGCGTATACGAGCTTGCCACCGTTTCAAGGATGCTGCGGTCGGTGAGCACCGACGAGGCGCGCGAGCTGTCGTAACTCGATAGCAGCGTGAGCCTGGGCGTGCCCGCGGCATCGACCATATAGATGCCCGCGACCTCGCCGGCCTTGAGCGCTTTGCGCGCGGCAGCCAAGTCTTCGTACTCGCTCACATCGAGCAGTTGATCGTCGCCCTCCTTGGCAAGCGAGGTCGCCACGTCCTTAAAGGACGAAGCACCCCAGGCTTCGTCAGCGACAACGGCTACCGGCACCGGGTCGACCTTGCCGTCGGAGCTCAGATTCGCAAACATAAACATGAACATCGTTGAAAGTGCAATGGGAAAGATCGCGCCCCAGACCCATGTACTCGGTCGACGCAATAGCGTCTTGAGCGTGGTGATGATGGTGTTGAACATGGCCGCCCCCTAGTCGCGCAGCTCGCGGCCGGTGATCTCGAGGAACACGTCGTTGAGGGTCGGCGGTTCGGAATAGATGCGGCCGAGCGGCACGTCATGCGAGCGCAGCGCATCGAGAATGTCCGTCAGGTTGTGCGGGCTCGCTTCGCACGAAAACGTGAGCTGTCCCGCCGTTGCCGAAAGGTCCAGAACGTGCGGCAGGCTTGCGACGGCACCGAGCGCCGCACTCGGAACCTCGCCGACCTCGATTACAATCTTCTCGCCCATCTGAATCATGCGCTTGAGCTCGTCGTTAGTGCCCTGCGCCAACACGCGGCCGCCGTCCATGATCATAATGCGGCTGCAGATCTGCTCGACTTCCTCCATGTAATGGCTGGTATACACCACCGTGGCGCCCTCGTCGCGCAGGCGGCAGATGCCCTCCAGGATGGCGTTGCGGCTTTGCGGGTCGACCGCCACCGTGGGTTCGTCAAAAAAGATGAGCTCGGGCTTGTGCGCGATGCCGCAGGCAATGTTGAGACGACGCGCCAGGCCGCCCGAGAGCTTGCCGGGGCGGAACTTGGTAAAGTCGCCCAGGCCGACAAAGTCGATCGCCTCGTCCACCAGCGCGCGGCGGCGCTTGCGGTCGTTGACGTAGAGACTGCAGAAATAGTCGATGTTCTCGCGCACGGTGAGCTCGTCGAACACCGCCACCTGCTGCGGCACCACACCGATGCGGCGCTTGAGGTCGTAGCGGGCGGGCGTCATGCGCTCGCCGAACAGCTCGATGGTGCCCTTGTCGTAGGCGAGCAGCTGCAGGATGCAGTTGATGGACGTGGTCTTGCCCGAGCCGTTGGGGCCCAGCAGGCCAAAGATCTCGCCAGGGGCAATACTCAGGTTAAAGTGGTCGAGCGCAATAAGATCGTCATAGCGCTTGACGAGATTTTCGACGTGGACGATGTCTGTCATGAGGCGGCCCTTCTGTTGGTCGTGGCCCGGTACGATTGCATCATCGCAGGAGCGGGCAGCGCGCACCAGTGAGCTTTGTCACGAGTGCGGGGCGGTCGCGTAGCCTGCTGACGCGACCGCCCCGCCGCGTGGGAGGAATGTCACGGTTGCTTTGAGTGGCGCCTCCCCCGTGCGCGGCATCGCGTACAATACCCGTATGAACAGGCTTTTCGACAAATCGATCGTGCTGGCGTGCTGTGTTGCGGCCGCCATGGGTCTTGTTGTGGACGCTCGCCTGGTCGCGGCGTTTTGTCTTGGCGTTATTACCACCTCACTGGCCGAGGTCGCACGGGGAAACCGTGACCGCCGTGCGAGCGAGGCCGCGAGCTACGTCTACATCATCGCGGCCGTCTTCGTGCCGCCGTTTGTGCCGTTTGCGCCTCTCGCCCTCTATGACATCGCGCGGCGCGTGCGCCGTGAGCACGCCTGGATCGCGCTGGGTGTCGGCGCTGTCTTTGCCTGTGCGCTCGTCGCGGACCTTCGCGGCGGCGCGCTCACCACCCGAACGCTGTTGCTAACCGCCATCCTTTCGGTCGCCGCCACGTTGCTGTCGCTGCGCACCGCGCAGCTGGAGCGCGAACAGGAACGCATGCGTCGCACCCGCGACAAGCTGCAAGAACGCGCCCTGGCACTCGAGGCACGCAACCGCGACCTCGCCGACCGCCAGGACTACGAAGTCGAGCTCGCGACGCTCGCCGAACGCGCCCGCATCGCGCGCGAGATCCACGATAACGTGGGCCACCAGCTCACGCGCGCTTCGCTTCAAACCGAAGCCCTGCGCGTGGTCCATGCCGACGAGCCCAGGGTTGCCGCCGATTTCGCCGACGTCAAACGCACGGTTGACGAGGCGCTCCAGCTCGTGCGCGCCAGCGTCCACGCGCTCAACGACAATGCGACCAACCTCTCCGTGCAGCTCGAACGCATCGTTGAAGGCGCGCGCTCGGACAGCGGTCCGCAGATTGAGCTTGAGGTTTTGGCCGAGCATGCGCCCGCCAACGTCGCCAACTGCTTTGCGGCGGTGCTGCGCGAGGCGCTTTCCAACGCCATGCGCCACGCCCATGCCAAAACCATTACCGTGCGGTGCATGGAGCATCCGTCGTTTTACCAGCTCATCGTTACCGATAATGGCGCGGACGCGACCCCGGCGAGCAGCAGCAACGTCGCAGAAGGCATGGGGCTCGGCTCCATGCGCGAGCGCGTCGAGGCGCTTGGCGGCACCTTCACCGCCGGTCCGCGCGCCGGTGCCGGCGGCTGGCGTGTGTTCGCCACCGTTCCCAAACAGCAAGGAGATGAGGGCCGATGAGGCTCATCGTTGTCGACGACGACCGCCTAGTGGTCGATTCGCTCAAGATTATCCTGGGCGCCCAGCCGCAGATCGAGGTGGTGGGCACCGGTGCCAACGGCAACGACGCAGTGGCGCTCTACGCTGAGCACTCGCCCGACATCGCGCTGCTCGACATTCAGATGCCGGGACGCGACGGCCTATCGGCGGCGCGCGAGATCCTCGAGCGCGATCCTGCAGCACGCGTGGTGTTTCTGACAACGTTTTCGGATGACGAGTACATTGTGTCGGCACTCAAACTGGGCGCCCGCGGCTACCTGATCAAGACCGATGTCGCCGCTATTCCGCCGGCGTTGGCGCAGGTCATGGAAGGTAAACGTGTGCTCGAGGGCAAGGCGATCGAGGATGTCGATTTTGATGGGGCGAACGCTGAGGCCGGTGCGACTCGCCGGCCCGCGGCCTTTGCCGGTCTGACCGACCGCGAGTTCGAAGTCGCCGAGCTCATCGCCCGCGGCCTCGATAACAAGGAGATTGCCGCCACGGCTTATATGGGAGAAGGCACGGTGCGCAACCACATCAGCTCGATCCTGGCCAAAATGGGCCTGCGCAACCGCACCCAAATCGCCATCGCCTACCTGCGAGGGTAATTACCCAACGGCCGACCGCCCCGGCAGAGTAAAATGGCTGCTACCGCTTTAATGCCATTTCAAAACTATGCCGGATTACGGGGCTAAAGTCGGGACCCTCATCCATACCTTCATTTTTTGAAAAACGGCAGGCTATCTACCTGCGGTTTTGTTTTTGCGATTTTCTGTATGGTCGGAGGTTCGCTATCCAGCCCCGTAAACCGGCATAGTTTTGTTCGCGGCGGTCCAACCGCGCGTTTAAGCGCGGGGCATGTGGGGCATTTTTGCCCCGTCGACCCCTATTTCAGCCCTACTCCGGCTTGGTTTCTACCGTGGGAGTCTTGTCCGCCGCGACTGGGGTGCGGGCGGTATCCATAGTCAGGCAGTGTTTGGGGCAGCTTTCGATGCATTCGCCGCACACCACGCAGGCATACGGGTCGATCGACCACGTCCCACCCTTGCGATCGACCGCGAGCGCGCCCGCCGGGCAACGACGTGCACACATGCCGCAGCAGATGCACACGTCCATGTCATTGACGATATGCCCGCGCAGGCGCTCGGGAGCCGCCAGCTCCTCCTGCGGATAGCACACCGTGACCGGCTGCTTGACCATAGAACCCAAGGCCGTCTTGGCAAATGTCAGTAAACTCATGCCGCGCCTACCTTTCCGTGCAGCTAATGCAGGGGTCGATGGTCAGGATAATCATGGGGACGTTGGCAATGAGCACGCCCTGCAGCGCGTGCGTCAGACCCGCCAGGTTTTGCGACGTCGGCGTGCGCACGCGGAAGCGATCCAGGTTCTTGGTGCCGTTGCCGCGCACATAGTAATACGCCTCGCCGCGCGGCTGCTCAATCACGACCTCGCCGCGCGCACCGTCGGCCGGCGTGAGCTTTGTGCGTTCACCGATACCATCGTGCGGAATCTTGTCCACAAGTTCCTTGATAATGTCCATGGCTTGCGTGACCTCGGCGCAACGCACCTGGCAGCGGGCATAGCAGTCGCCGTCGGTCGCCACGATGGGCTCAAACGCAGCCAGGTCCTCATAGGCGCCGTCGCCGAACATACGCACGTCGTAATCCACACCCGAGGCGCGACCGAACGGGCCGACCATCGAAAGCTCCAGCGCGTCTTTCTTGCTGATCACGCCCACGCCATGCAGGCGCTCGCCGCAGCTGGCATCGTCCAAAAACGTATGCACCAGAGCCTCGTAGTCGGGACGCATGGCATCGAGCGTCTGGACAATGCCCGCCAGCTCGGAATCCTCAATGTCGTGTTTAAGGCCGCCAATCTCGTTAATCGACAGAATCACGCGACCGCCGCAAGTGCTCTCAAAGATCTTGAGAATCCGCTCGCGCAGCGTCCACGAACGATAGAACAGCGCCTCAAAGCCAAAGGCATCGGCGAGCAGGCCCAGCCACAGCAGGTGCGAGTGAATGCGCGAAAGCTCATGCAGAATGGTGCGGATATACTGCACGCGACCAGGCACCTCGATGCTGAGCATGCGCTCGCAGGCGCTGGCGTAGCCACAGCTATGGCCCACGGCGCAGATGCCGCAGATGCGCTCGGCGATGTAGCCAAACTGATGCATGTCGCGCTTTTCGGTGAGCTTCTCGAGCCCGCGGTGCACAAAACCGATTTGCGGAATTGCCTCGATAACGCGGTCGTCCTCGATCACCAGGTCCAGATGAAGCGGCTCGGGCAGCACCGGGTGCTGCGGGCCAAACGGAATAACGGAGCGATGTGCCATGGACCCTACGCCTCCTTTTTCTGCTTGTCGCGGGCGGCCTTGGCGGCAAGCGCTGCGCGGACCTTGGCCGCTTTCTCGGGATCCATGGCAGCGAGCTTTGCCTCCATCTCGGCAGCCTTGAGCGCGGCCTTCGCAGCAGCCTCATCGTGCTGAGCATCGGAGCCCGCGGCATCGCCGGCGCCCGCAGCGCCCTCCCCTGCAGCAGCCGCAGCGGCGGCCTTCTCGGCTGCGGCCTTGCGCGCCTTGGCCTCGGCGGCGGCGCGGACCTTCATGGCCTTCTCGCGCGCGGCCTTCACCTCGGGCGTGATAACGCTCATGGGTTCGGCAGTCGAGACCTGGTAGAAAAAGCCCTTAAAGTCGATCTGCATGTCGGTGACGGCAAGACCAAACAGGTCGTGCGCCTCGTTCTCAAACGGGAACACCGCCGGATAGTACGAGCTGATGGACGGAATCTCCTGGTACTGGTCGATGCCCTCAACCACCAGATTCTCGATCGCATAGCTGCCGTCCTGCGCAATATGTTCCTGAGCAGCGTGAACGTTGATAAACGTATAGACCAAGCGATACGAGCCGTCGTCGACGTTGCGCTCGGTGTGCATTTGCACAAAGCGCGCGCCGACGCCCTTGAGCGCCTGGACATGCGACAGGAGCTCGTCGATCCCAACGGTGGTATAGATAGCCTTTTGCATTACTCGGCCTCCTTTGCAGCGGCGGGTGTCCCAGCAGGTGCGTCGCCAGCGGCGGGCGCGTCGCCGGCCTCAGCCGCGGCCACAAACCCGTCCTCGCCCAGCTCAACGCCACCGTCCCAGGTGGCGGCGCCGCCCACGGTGAGCGGATCGCCGCCGGCGCGCATCACGGCCTCCTTCTGGTCCAAGATGCCGCACGCCTCCACGATGGCATCGATCACCGTCTCGGGGCGAATGGCGCACCCGGGCGCGTACACGTCCACGGGAATCGCGCGGTCCACGCCGCCGATCACGTTGTAGGCATCGCGGAACACGCCGCCCGAGCACGCGCAGATGCCGCACGCCACCACGCACTTGGGCTCGAGCATCTGGTTGTAAATCTGACGCACGACGGGCAGGTTCTGGGCATTGACCGACCCCGTCACCAAAAAGATGTCCGCATGCTTGGGGTTGCCGGTGTTGACCACGCCAAAGCGCTCCGCATCGAACAGTGGGGTAAGCGAGGCCAGCACCTCGATATCGCATCCGTTGCAGCTCGAGCCGTCGTAATGAATAACCCACGGTGAGCGCGACATTTTATGATCCATGGATGCCGCCTCCTAAATAAACACGTCGACGAGGATGGGCATAAGGTTGAGCAGGCCAAACACCAGCGCCACGCCCCAGCCGAGCTTAAAGCAGCTGCGCCAGGTGCTGCGTGCGAAGGTGTTGTCGATCAGCACCTCGACAAAATACGTCGCGGCCATCACGACCAGGGCTACGACCCAGCTCACCGGGTTGTCCCAAACAAAGAACATGCCCACCCACATCAAAAACAGCACGGTCTCGCACCAGTGCATAAGGGTCATCTTGGCCAGCGTGCCGCCGCTCATCTCGGTGGCGACGCCCTGGACAATCTCCTGATGCGCGTGATGCGAGTACGAAAGATCGAACGGCGACTTGCGCAGTTTGATGGTAAGCACCGCGAGCAGCGCGAGGAAAATGGGCGCGCTGTACACGATGATGGGGGCCGACTGCCCCGTCACGGCGATGGAATCAAAGCTATCGGTGGCAAGGTACAGGCCCACGCTCATCAGCAGAACGGCGGGCTCGTAACTCATGACCTGCAGCAGCTCGCGGTCGGCGCCAACCTGGGCAAACGGGCTTTGCGTCGAGGCGGACGCCAGCACCACAAAGATCGCGGCGAGCGTCACCATAAAAGCGCACAGTAGCGTGTTAGAACCCGACACAAAGATGCCGCCGCCCACGACGGTGAAGATGAGCGCGCATGCCATATAGGTATCGTCCATGGTGTTTACGCTGGCAGGGGCCTTGCGCAGCAGCTTGGCAACGTCGTAGAACGGTTGCAGCAGGCGCGGGCCCACACGGCCCTGCATGCGGGCCGAAAGCTTGCGGTCAAGGCCGTCGATCAGGCCTCCCACAAGCGGCGCAATCAAGGCAAACGCCACGGTACCAATAAATATGCCCACGACACCCGAACCTTCAAAATACTTACCGCGCAGCACCGAGGGCGCGCTCATGGCAAGTCTCTCGGGCCCAATCCACGCGCAACACAGCAGCGCAAACAAGATAATGCTGCAACACACGACGCTACCCGCGGGGCCAATACGCTTCTCGCCAAGGGCGTCCTCCGAGTACCAATTGCGCTTTTCGGCCTTCACCTCGTGTCCCATCGAGCCACGGAAATGGCGATATTTGTCGGTCCCCACACCCGAAAGGTACACGTTGACGTGCGGTTTGTTGCTCACGCGGAATGAAGTCAGCAGCACCACGGCGATAAACGCCACGATAACCACCATCAGATACATGGAGTCCTTGCCAATAACGTACGGCACGCGGCCAAACACCATGGCCAAGTAAGGCGACACCAGGCCGCTCGAGATGAGCGGGAACGCCACGCAGCAAAGAATCAGCAGCGCGGCGATGGTGTTGAGGGCCATCCATTCGGTCTTATGGACATTGACCTCAACGTTTTGAGCCGTGGGGTCGACGCCCGAAAGCTTGGCAAGCCACTTGCCCCAGAAGAAGAACGTCGCGGCCGAGCCAAAGGCAAGCACCATGATCATGAGCACGTTGCCGGTCTGCGCGAACGCCACCAGGGCGCCCCACTTGGACACGAGCATGCCAAACGGTGCCACGAACATGCCCATGATGCCCAGCATCATCAGACGCGTCAGGTGTGGCATGCGGCTGAACATGCCATCCATGTCCTCGATATTGCGGCTGCCGATATGATGCTCGGCGGTGCCCACGCACAGGAACAGCAGCGACTTGGCCACCGTGTGGAACAGGATCAGGAAGATGGCGGCCCATACGGCCTCGGGCGCGCCGACACCCAAGCAAGCACTGATGAGGCCCAAGTTGGAAATGGTGGAGTACGCGAGGACGCGTTTGGCGTTGCTCTGCGAGATGGCCATGAGGGCAGCGAGCAAAAACGTGATGGCACCCACGCTCGTGACCATAAAGCCGGTCACGGGATAGATGGCATAGAGCGGGCTGAGCTTGACCATCAGGAACACGCCGGCTTTGACCATGGTTGACGAGTGCAGCAGGGCACTCGTGGGCGTGGGGGCAACCATGGCACCCAATAGCCAAGTGTGGAACGGCATCTGTGCGGCCTTGGTGAGCGCGGCAAGCGACAGCAACAGGACCGGCATCACCAGCAGCGCGGATTGCGCGGTTCCGGCGCCGGAAAGCTCGATCATGCCCGAGATGGTCAGCGGCATGCCGTTAACGTGCAGGTACATGAGTCCGGCCAAAAACGCGATGCCGCCCAGCATGTTGAGGATGATCTGGGTGAAAGCGTTTTTTATGGCCTCGGGCGTGCGCGTGTAGCCAATCATGAGGAACGAGCACACGGTGGTGATTTCCCAGCCACAGAACAGCCACTCAAGGTTGTCGCTTGTCACGATGACGAACATGGCCGAGAGGAACAGGAACATAAGCGCCAGGAACTGCGGGCGTCGGTCGGGCGCCGCCTGCCCGCGCAGCGCTGCCTCGTGCTCGTCGTGGGCCTGGAAGTCCTTCATGTAGCCCAGGGCGTACACGCAGATAAGGCTGCCGACAATGCCGACGGCAAGCACCATGATCACACTCATGTAATCCAGGTAGAGCGGCGTGGCGGTGACAACCTCGGCCGCGGGCAGCGTCATGGCAGCGAAGGCAACCGAACCCACCAGCTGCACCACGCCGAGCACCGTGGTGAGCGTGCTCTTATATTTACGCGCGTTGTACAGGATGACGGCGCACAGGATCACGTCGATGACGGAGCTGATGATCGAGAGCACACGCGAGGTGCCGGGGGCAACCTCGAAGCTCTGCGGGCCCGTGCCAAAAAACATGACGGCGACTACAACCGTCACCACCATAATGATGCCAGAGCCTACAAGCCCTACCGCATCGCGGGCGCGGTCACCGCGCGCGAGCAGCATGCCCAGCGCCGGTACCAGCGGAAACAGGGTAAGGAAATACAGTAGCGTCATACCATCACTCCCCCATGCAAAAACGCTGCAATTGTTTAACGTTATAGCTCAGTTGAGGAGTAGCGGCGGCGGGTTTTCGGTCAACTGGGGAGTTTTAGGCGTACGGGGTAACGAGTCTGTCCGCTTTGGAGCAGAGAGGCGACGCTCCCCCTATCGCGGCGGCGGGCGCACGGGCCACTGCGCGCGGTTTATTAACCACTTTGGAGGATGTTCCAGTAGGCTCACGACGGTCCAAAAAGTTGGCGCGGCAAGAAAAATGTGCCCCTGTGGGCGCACCATCCCGTTCGCTATTCCGCCTTTTTAACGCGCGGCTTGCGACCGCGCGGCTTATCAACCAGCGCGAACTCACCGCTCTCGCGATACTGGCGGCACCAAGCCTTGACCGAAGACTCACTGGGAATCTTGTGCTTGATCATGGCCTCGCGAACCGTTAAGCCGTTTTCCAAGCGGTCCTTAACCACGGCGAGCTTTACGTCGTACGAATAGGTGTGATGGCGAGCGCCCGCGTTGAGCACGGCGTTGGCACCGCCCACGGCATATGCGCGGGCCCACTGACGAGCCGTGGCCTGGGGAATGCCAAGCTTTGCGGCGAGGGCGCGGTGACCGACCCCCTCTTGGAGGATCTCGACGGCGCGCTGCCTAACCTCGGGCGCATGCGTACGAGTCCTAGTTGCTTCCGACATACCTGCCACTTCTTAGCCTTAACCGTTAATCTGCTTTCTTACGTGCATGTTAGATAGTAGCATTTTGCTGTTCCCGCGTAGCAGTTAATTGAAAAACGCAACGGTGGCATCTGGGCATTTGCCATTAATTTGCAACAGTTCTTTAGGTTTTATTTACGCAGCTAGTTGGCTCGCGGCTCATTGACGGTGTTTTACCAACCAGATTGGTGTCTTTTTGTTTGGCTGGTATGGTTTGTGCAATTATTAACCCCTCGTCAGCCCGAATCTAACATGTCAGCTTTCCACTTACTTTCCAGCTTTCCAGCTAACTTTCCAGCTTTCCACATGAGGTGTTAAGTTAAGTGGAAAGTTGGGAAGATAGTGAGAAGCTGGAAAGCTGACGCAGGGGCAACAACCGGCCTATCGCGCAAGCCGATACCGCTGTCTCGGGCTGCGCGGGGGCTCCATGGCCTCAATCTTGCCCGCAGCAATCAAGCCTTTTATGTGGTTGGAAACAGCGCTTCTGCTCAAACCCGAAGCGTCCGTGAGCTCCTTGCTCGAAGCCGAAGAATGCGTCGCCAGATAATCCAAAATTGCCTCGTCCACATTCCCCGCGGACGTCGCCTGCTCACGCTGCGTTATCTTTCGCTTGTCGAATGTCAGCGAAAAAGAAACCGTCGAGTTCTTTGGTTCGGGCGGCAACATGTTTGCCCGCTCGAGCTGCTCGCCTATCTCCTGATAACCAGTACCGCGATTTTCGACCACGTACCCACCGCCTGGGTACGGCGTGGTTTCGAGGATATTGGAAAGGAACTGGTTTCTAGACGACGAAACTCCCGAAGTCCCCAGCGAATCGACCGTGACATCGCCGTAAAGCCCGCCGGGATTTAGAATCTCGACGCGATCGATATACAGGTTGACCTGCACTTGTGAGCCGCGCGCGGCAGAAGAGTAGTCGCGATGCATGAGCGCATTTGCCACCGCCTCGCGCAGCGCCACGGGCGGGTAGTCGGGTACGTCCTTGCGGAACGCGCCCTCGATCACCGCAGCATTTCGGGTGTTTCTCGCAACGGCGGCAAGCACGTCCTCAATCATGAAAGGGATCGGACCCAAAATGGTTTGAGAATCCACAAAACGCTTGTTATCGCTTACTCGCTGCGTTTTTGTAGTCCCAGGGTACGCCGTAAAGGTCACATTGAGACGTGGGAAGAACTTTTGCGGAAACCGCCCCATTGCGACGATGGCAGCAAGCGTCGGCACGATCGCGTTGTCCACCCTTTTGGTCACATGAAGGTCCAGAAGAATCTCCTCGTCGCTCCTGTTGCCCAAAATCCTGGGATGCAGCTCGCGCTGGCGCTTAACGAACCCTTGGAGAAGGTCGGCATCGAGGTCATCGAGCGTGGCACCTTCGACCGGCTCGTCGTCGTATGTGGGCTGGGCATGCTCCTCCATAAAGCGATCGACCTCATAGGGAGTCATGCGCCGGTCGCCGTCGCCCGTACGGATAAAGGACGAATCGTACATTCCGCGTGCCGCAATGTAGCAAGGCTTATCGCGTGGATGCATTTCTTTGATGCGCGCACAAAGCACCAGCTTATCCTCGAAGGGGAGCACTTGGATGTCGGGCCTCACGACGGGCGTCAGCTTTTCACATGCAGAAGAGAGGGCGTCTTGCATCTTGCGGGCATCAAAACCCTCGACGGGCACAAACCCGCTCTTTTCGGAAATGCCGAGGATTACAAAGCCGCCCTGCGCGTTAGAAAAAGCCGAAAGCGTCTCAACGATGCTTTTGGGGAGTGCGCCCTTGGCCTCTTTTACTTCGTACTGCTGGGTGTCGTTTCCTATTGCCCGCAGATGATGGATGACCTGCGCCAACCACTCCTCATTCATGTCGAACCTCCCAACTTTCCAACTTTCCACCTAACTTACCAGCTTTCCACTTAACTTTCCAGCTTTCCACCTTAGGTGGTAAGTTAAGTGGAAAGTTGGAATGTTAAGTGGGAAGTTGGAGCGCCCTTTTCTAACGGTGGATGGACAGTTAGTTCAGAAACGTATAAATTGCCGCGCCAAAACCGCGTCTGAACCTCCCGAAAGGCTCTGTTGGGACCCTACTGATCGTGAATTGCGCCCGGATCAGCTAGCGAACCTTAGTTTTGGACTGTTTTTTTCTTCAAAACGAGCGTTAAGACCGTCTGTCAGGACTTGGATTTATACGTATCTGAACTAACTGTCCAGCGGGGTCAGCAGTCCGCCAATTTGATTGAGACGGATCGTTCCTACTACGCGAGCATTGAGGTCGGGCGGGCGATGTCAGTCTTTCAAATCTCAAGAAGATTGCCGACTGCTTTCACATCACTATTTCGGAGCTCTTGCACGGTGTCGAGTAGGTGATTTTCACCTGGTTTGACTCATTCATGTTTAATCTGTTTCGTTAACTGAAATGCGTAAATCTGGTTAAATGCGCTGGTAATCAATGGTGAAAACTATGCCAAAAAATAGCGCATGGACACGATGACGCTTTTCGAACTCGGGAAATCTAGCGGTGCGGTTAAGCTGTCGGACATCATTTCTGGCGAAAAGTTCAGTGGCGCCTTCGGATCGTTGGATTCTGCCGAGATCGCCGAGCGCATCGTTTGCGGTGGATGGCCGGCGTCGATTGGGCGTGACGCGCAAATTGCGTCCGCGACGGCAAAGCGATATATCGAGATAGTCACCGAGGAAGACATCCCCCGTGTCGATGGCTCTCGACGAGATCCTGAGAAAGTGAAAGCCGTCATCGCGTCGTTAGCGCGCAACGAATCAACTCTGGCAACGCTCAAGACGCTTGTGGCCGATTTGGGTGGCGACGTATCGAGGCAAACCGCGGCATCATACATATCTCTTCTCACCAGATTGAGTTTCGTCTGCGATATCACCGCATGGAATCCAGCGATGAGATCTCCGGTGCATTTGAGGGAAGCGCGTAAGCATCATCTCTGCCGACCCGTCGCTTGCAGCGGCTGCGCTCGGGGCCACTGTGGAGACATTGCTGTCAGACTTCAAGGCACTTGGGTTGCTTTTCGAATCGTTGGCGCTCCATGATCTATGGGTCTATGCGAGGGCGAACGGAATGGGCCTCTATCACTATCACGATTCCCGCGATCTTGAGGTCGACGCTGTCATAGCGGCTCCAGGTGGGATGTGGATTCCCGTTGAGGTCAAACTCAGTTCCGCGCAAATCGAAGAGGCGTCGGACAGTCTCGTTGCCGTCGAGAAGCGTATGGTTGCCGCCGGAAACACACCGCCGGTTTCCAAAGTAGCAATCATTGGATTTGGTTCACAGGCCTATGTTACCGACCGCGGAGTCCAAGTTGTTCCCTTAGATGTTCTCGCGCCGTAATGCGGCTGGCGAAGTGAAATCGATGCCGCAGTTTTTAGATTTGTTTTCTGAGATTTAAGGCGCGATCATGCGTATCTGAACTAGCTGTCCAGCGGGGTCTCCGAACGGGTTCGCACGGACAAGAAGGGGGCGGCAACCGGATGGTTGCCGCCCCCTTCTCGAGGTTAGTTGGTCGTGGAACCGTGTTGAATGCCCCCGGTGTTGATGCGCGCTAGCGTGTACGTCACGTAGTCGGAGTGCGCATAGTCATCAAGGTTGCTAACGTTGACCGGCGCGTCTATGACTTTGCCACCGGTCATCATATTGGCCGTCAGCACCAAGCGGTAGTTAGCGTAGGTTTGTTTCTTCTCACCCTCAACATCCGTGTTCACCTTAACGCGGAACCTATGCGCAAAGGCAAGGCTGCTGTCGTCGCGCGTGGCGAATGTGCCACCATCCCCCTTGCTATCAGTAAATACGTAGCTGGCACCATCGGTACTCAATGAAGCCGCACCCAGCTTGTCGCTGCGGGCCTCCGTAATATAGCTGCCGATTCCATCGACCTTCTTATACGAGCCGTCGTCTTGGCGTTGTTGCAAGCTCAACGTGTACGTCACCGTATCGGCACTGGAAATCATGGCATCGGCACCGCTGAGCTTTGAGAAATCATAGGTCCCCACCAGAGCGATCTCGACGTCGGCAGACTTGAGATCATCGATATTGATGCCCAGCTGCGACTTCTGTGAAGCCACGAGCGCAATGGTCGAGGAACCGACGTCCGCGCGGTAGTATCCAGCTCCACCAGCGTTGTATGCCGAGTTGCTGCTGGTGCTGAGCGTATCGGCATGCGTGGAAAGGTATGCGCGGTAGTTAGGCTTCGTGTACTTGTCGTTGCCGCTTTTCTGCGAAGTGATAATACCAGCCTGGCACGCGGGCTCCGTCATTGTGAGACTCGCCTTCATGGTGATGGTGAACTCTTTGTCATGTTCCTTAGCAATCTCGCGAATGCCGGAAAGGTCAATTGCCCCAAGATTTGCGTCAGCCAGCGTCAATTTCATGTCCGTACCGTCCGCAGTCCATACACCCGTAGCGGCGCAAGGATCTTCAGCGGTGGTCTTCTCCCATACCCACTTTGTCTTGTCGTTCTCGGTCGAGGCATGCGGAGCGTAGTAGTTGTCCCCCACCTTCACGTAGAACGAATACGTGCCCAGGGTTCCAGTCGGATAGCCGTGCGCACCTGCGGCATTACCGCCCTCATAGTTCACCAGCGAGGAATCCAGCTGGTAGTACAGCGCGTCGGAGCTTGTGTACTCCTGCTCGTCAAATGTAATGGTGTCACTCACGTCCATATAGAGCGGATACGTCGTTCCGCTCATGGTCATCTGGTTGGTGCCGGATTCGTTGTCCACCAAGCTATGCGTATAGTTCGACGCGATACTGTACGTCGATGCCGTGTTCTGGTTCCCATCTTTAGAATTATCGGGGCGCAGCTTGTAGTTAATGCGCGTGTTGAGATCACTGTTTCCAAACGCCGTGGCGGTCCAGCCGTTCACGCCAACCGAGCCGTTCGGCGTACGAACAACAAGATAGAAGTCCTCGGACTTTGGCTTCTCATTAGGGGCGCTCAGCGTAAAGGTCTGTTTGTTGGCATCGGTATCAGCTTTGGTCTTGGGGCGGTAATACGTACCGCCGACCTTGGCGGTGGCCTCGGTAACGTTGGCGGCCACAACCCACGTACCGGTTTCAGACACCGTCACGCCAAACGTCTCGCTCAGCCACGGCTCGACGTACTTCACGCCGACAGCATCCTCAAAGTCGGTCAGCTTGACCGAAGTCGCCCCACCGTCAGGCACGGTGTAGTGGTACTCCTTGTTGTTGTTCGCCTTGTCTACCAGCGTGAGTTGCGTGCCCTTGGGCAACGTACCCTTCCCTTTATCGCCCTTGAACGTAACCTCCTTCTGCAGGGGCTTCATAGCGCCGCCGCTCGCCAGGTAGGTATTCCAGCCATACTCAGTGGGGGTTCCATATGCCTGGTTATATGTCCAGGTCAGAAGGCCCGTCATACTCTCGCCGCTACTGATAAGCACGTGCGCATCTTTGCCGCGCTCAGAGTAGTTGGCAGCCTTGAAGTTGGAACCCTCGATGTAGGTGGCAGTGAAGTCGGTTTCGAGCATACGTTTGACGATGATGGGCACCTGGACCTTGTAGCTCTGTCCCGCCTCGGTAAAGGTGACGGTCAGAAGGGTGAAGCGGCCCTTCTCGTTGTCCCAATCGGTACCACTCACGCTGAAGCTCATGGCAGATGTGCCGTTGCCCCGCACGGAAATCGTCGGCGTGGCGGTCGTGTCCTTGACGAAGCGCTTACTCGCGTCGAGCGTGAACACCTCGGTTGTGGCGGTCACATGCTCGGCACCGCTCTTGGTGGCGGGGTTCAGGCGCTTCGCATCCGAATAGCCACCGTTTGTCACAATGTTGAGATAGCTCTCCACCGTCGTGGTATCGCCGCCGGAAAGGACAAGAGTGTCGAAGTCCCTGTCATCAGCAACCCGTTTTGACCCGTCACTGTTGTTGGAGTTGAACTTTCCGATTGACGTTTTCGCGTTGAAGCTGTCCGCAGTGCTCCGATATTCGCCGGCGTCATTTCTGCCGCCAATGTTGTTGTAGGTGTAGCGACCTGCGATGTTGGTACCTGCCTGCGTTTTGATAGTCGCCGCCGTGCCGACGTTTGCGCCGTCGCCGAAGAGATAGCGATCGGTTACATCATTGGCGGATGAACGCACCGCGATGCTACTCACCGGTCTCGTGGTCACGTAGGGAGAGGCATCCTCGGCCGTCTTTTGACTTCCGTCCTCATTCACCTCGTCGCTGTAGAGCGTTGTGTCCGGCGCAGTAAGCGTGTCGTTGTAATCAGCAAATGCGATGTAGGACTTCTTGTTTACGTCCTCAACTTTATTGTTCCAATCAACATTCATCAAAGCGGGGAGATCTTTGTTTGATTTCCCTTCTCCCGGCTTCACGTCCAAACCCGCCGCATAGAGCGCATACATGGTATTTGTCGCCGTGTCGCCAAAAAGCACGCCTTGTTTGTTGGATGCATTGAATTTATTGCTGTCAATAAGGACATTCACTAGTTTGTAAATACCCTTACCGTCACCGGATATGCCACCGGAATGTTGACCCGAAATAGTATTCTCGGCGATTACGGAGTTGGTGATTTCAATCGATGATGGAGAGGTGATCTGATACTGCAAGTTGCCGAATATGCCACCAGAGTAATTTCCGTTAAGGGTCAGGCCTCGCAGCTCGACCCCATTGCAAATCAATCGCTTGGAAGCAACTTTCAGCTGTCCAACAATGCCGCCAGAGCACCCTTTTGATCTCAGATCGATATTCTTAACCTTGCAAGCATCGAACTTGAACACATCTCCGCCCGTAACGAACCCAGCGATTCCTCCGATCGATTCAAGGCCAGCCGCACCGATCGTCGTTTTTGAAGTGGAGGAATCGGACCCCGACACACAAAGCCCGTGCGCATACACGCTGTTTTCGACCTTGCCGATAAGACCGCCAACGCCCTCTGAACTGACCGCGGTAATTTTTACATTTTTGATAGTTGCAATTCCGTCAGCATTGACCTCTTTGTTCTTTGAATCTGGATTGACGTTGACACAGAACAGGTCGCCGTTAACGCCGAGCACTCCACCGGTTCGGGCGCTCGAACCCGTTGATGAAATCACCGAATCCTTGGCGATATCCATGTCTCTCGTTGTCCATACGCCGCCCTGTGAGTTGCTATTAAGTTTGCCAACAAAACCGCCGACGTTCTTGATTCCCAAAACGGTCATGCCGCTATACGAGCAGTCGTATAGCTTGACCGGAGATGGCTGCTTCGTCGTTTGGTCCACCATGAAGGTTGTGTCATTCTTGTCGGTCTTGCGGCTTCCGTAGCCGGAGGCTCCCAGCAGGCCACCGACATTGTTGGGCCCTTCCACTTTGCTGTTAGTCATGACGACGGTGCCGTATTTGCCATAGCTCTCAAGCGAGCTCGAGTTTGCCGTAGTGCCTGCAAGTAGGCCGACACCGACCTCACTAGCGGTGTTCGGCGGAGTCACTGCGGTATTGTTGTCGCCGGTAGCGATTTCGCTATATTTCTTGTAGCTCAACGAAATATTGCAGTCGTCAAATTTTAGGTTCTGGACTGTGTAGCCGCTATTGCCTGTGGCAGCAGCGCTGTCCGTTGCCTGGGTGCCGATGCTCCCCGATACTTTTTCCGAAGTGTACGTTACCGTGCCGAAGAGGGCTCCCACTCCGGTGAGTTTGTAGTCGTCGTCGGCGTATTCCTTGATATCGTATGGCTTCTTCTCGCCGCCATCGCTACCGTTGCTGCCAACCCTTATGGTCGCTCCGTTGCCGTTGATGGTCGCGATGAGCGGCACGATGCGGTCGCGGTCGGCGCCCTTATTGGATGCGCACGCGTTGGAGTAATAGCGGCCCGAAAGGCCCGTGTAACCCGTGCCGTAAGGCGTCATGTCATAGTCAATTTTCTTATTAGCTGTGTCCACTAATTGCAAATCCATGCCCGACGCCTGCGCGGCGCAGATGTTGCCCGTCTGCCACGTGGCGTATTTCGACACTAGATAGGGAGAGTTTACCTTGGAGCCATCGGTCTGGTCGAGCGCGCCAGTGTCTTGGCTGCCCGGGCTCAGCGAGTCGTCCTTAGTTGCAATGGCAAAATCCCTCGCCGCGCTCGCCGGCTGGCCGACATTCTTATAACTCGCATTACGCACCTTGCCGTAATTCTGGTTGCCAAACTGATATTTGGTTTTTGTCGACGTACTGCCGCCCAGATATGCGAACGACCCAGCATACGTACCGTATGAATCGTTGGTTGTTTTCGTATTCGCCGAACCACCAGCCGCGCCGCTGCTGATGATGGCCGAGAGCACGAGCAGGCCCTGCGAGTCCTTGACCTTCGTGGTTATGGCGAGGTTGTTCGTGGTTCCGTCGCCCCTATAACGACCCTGTGTATCACCCGTCTCGATGCATTTCGTATCCTTAGTGTCCAGATTGTTCACCTTGTAATTGCGGCCAGTGTTGTCCAGGTCCTGAGCCCCTTTTGCAAGCTCGCTGAACGCATAGCCGTCGATTACACGGCCAACATATGGGTTGTCGTAGAGAGAAGCGCCGGCGTTATGCCACTTGTTGAGCGCGCCGCTCACGTTCGAGGAGTTGCGGAAGATAACACCGCCACCCGCAATGGCACCCACATATCCGCCAACGGGCACAAGGTGTGCGCCTTTATCGCCAGCCGTACCCGCAACGCTAAAGCCACCGCTCGCGCTCACCGACACGCCATCGATGATATTGTCGCCGCCCATGATACAGCCGATCACGCCGCCAAAGAACGCACCCGGCACACCGGAGGCATCTACTTTCTCATGCGCAATAGAGGCTGCCTTGCCCGAGTATTCAATGTTCAGGCTACTCACAACGCCACCGTAGCTATACCGAATCAAGCCCGCAAGCTTGCTCGTTTCTTTAGCGTTGTTAATCTTGATGGTCGCTTGCGCAGTCGCCTGCGACGAGCCCCTCAGATTGCCAACGATAACGCCGCGGAACGGGTAACCCTTATTACCCAAACCCTGGAAATCGGCAGTGTCGAGCTCTAGCGTGTCGATGCTTTCTTCCTTATCATTCACCGGCTCGATGCTGTAGTAGGCGCTCTGGAGATAGCTATGCATCGTCGCGTCATCAAGCGTGTCCTTGGGGTCGGTGGTGTTATTCCCCGTCTTCTTCTCCCAAGTTTTTTTCGCCTGATTATAGACGTAGGTGATTTCGTTATCGGTGCTACCGCCATTGCGACGCTGGCACAGCTGCTCCTGGTCTTTGGCAATTGTAACTTCCCAGCCGTCTCCTGCATTCTGGGTATTGATGTACCTGGCAACCGTGTTGAGCTCGGAAGCCTTGGTTATAGCATAGGGATCGCCATAGGTGCCGCAGCCCACTGTGAGTTTGGGCACACGCTGGTTTACCTTAATCTCGTGATACTGGACGTTGTCTTCGTTTGCCTTGCCCTTTTTCACATACGGAAGATAGTCGCCGAACTGCGGAGCCTTGCCTGTCTTATCCGCTATCTTGTTGTCAACGGTCACCAGGTTGTCATCGGTCCCATAGCCGTTCTCATCGTAGTACCAGAGCTGCTTGCCGGGGTACTCACCCTCCGAGTCAATCTCGCTACCGAACGTGACCTTGTTTTTACTCTGATCAGTATTCTGATCTGCCTTAAAAAACGTATAGACCGCGGAGCCCGTCTTGCCCTCGCCGTAGCCGAAACTCTCGAGCAAGCTTGCACGAGTAAAAATGGTATTGTTCGATGCGCTCGGCACACTAATTTGATTGAATGTTGCTGTCACCTGATCCGCCGCGCTGCCCACGCCAAGTTTGCCAAATAGCGATGTCGCCGCCTTGGTGTTGCTTGCGTATCCGGTGGTCGTGATGTTCTTCGCACTCAGGTCCACGTAGGTTTGCATCTCATTTATGAGCAAAGGCATATAAGCATTAGCACCCGTGGCCTCGCTAGCACCGTCGACGGTCAAATTGTTGAGCGTAAGACCGTCGATCGAAATCTTTCTAATTGTGGTGGTCGTGCCGTTGCTAGACCCATACACGTAGCGACACACCAGCGCACCCGAAGAGCTTCCGCCCGCGGCGGTAATATCATTATTGCTTTTCTCGTCATTGACAACAGGCCCAATAGTGCCACTCAAAGTGACAGTATTCACCGTAAGATCGCCGTTTGCTACAGTTCGAAAAAGACCGCAGTGCATGTTCTCGTGCTGGGTAGCCTTCGAGTTGGACTTGTTGCCGTTCTGCTCGGCCTTGATGTTGGAGTAATGGAAGGTGATGGTCGCATTATTAACCGTCACCTTTCCGTTCGGCTGGGTGGGATAGTAGCTATAGCCCACCAAATTAATATCGACGCTTTTGCCGCTTCCGCCGCCGATGGTTACGGCGTCTTTGAACGCTTGTGGCACAATCATCGGGCGAATTGCGGCTGGCGCATAACGGTAAGCAGACCATAAGAGCAGCTTTCCCGCCGTATCAATTTGAGAGATGGCGGAGCCACCTTGTCCAACCTCCGTATAGGCCCTGTCTAGATTGTAGTAATAACGGGTCTTGCCGTTAGTGTTGTGACTTAGACCGAAAGTCGAGCGGTTTTGATAACTGTTATCGTTTTCGGAAGCGCCGCTCATGTCTAGCGTATCGGCCTCGGTGTGTAGCGAGACGACCGTATTCCACTCGGCGTCCATGAGCTTGCTGCCGGGCTTTACACCATTGCCGACCCATTCGTCGAAGGTCTTCACATTGGAAGCATTAATGTTAATGCCTTCAACCTTATAGGCAGTCTTCCACGGGGACTTGTCCTCCAAGTACAGGCCTGCGTACTTCTCGACTCCATACGTTGAAGTGTTGTCCACCTTGCAGCCACGACCAACAAGTACGCCGAGCGTCGTGGCGGCGCCAGCCTTGATGGTCGTACCCGAAAGGTCAATGGCATGGCCGCCGATAATCCAGTGGCCGCTTGCGGCATATACGAGGCCGCCGAGCTCTTCAGCATTATTTGCGGTGATCTTCGCATTGTTTGTCTTCAAGGCATACGTATCGTCGCTGTTGCTCTTGGCGGTATCGCCAATTGTGACATTCGCATTGCCCCAGCTGTAGCCCAGAAGGCCACCCGCACCTTTCCTCTTGTCTCCATTCTGGCCCACGGTCATTTCAAATGAGTCAAACGAGAGCCCTGTGATGTTGACGGTTTTCACGTTGATCTTCTTTTCAACGTTTCCCTGCTTGCCCTGCGCGATACAGCCGATAAACCCACCGACCTGGGCAATCTTTTTGCTTGACGCACTTTCCCCAGCCGCAATCGAGCTGCCAACCGTGATGCCCGACGCGTTGATTGTTACGGCTGTGTCGCCCACATAACCGACGACCCCACCGATTCGAGCGCTGCCTTTAAGGGTATTATTGCCCGTGCTAATTGGCGCCTTTGCCTGGGTGTTGTTCGTAAACTCGACCGTGCCGGCGCCTGTTATGCTACCTGCAATACCGCCAATGTTGACATTGTTGCCGAACGTGTCGCCGCAGGTAATCTTTGACACACATGTAACGCCACTGAGCGTTACAGTGCCCTTGATGGTCGCCGCAAGCGAGCCGGCGTCAACGGCCAGACCGTTATCGAAGTTCATAACGCCATTGATGGTGAGGTTGTTTACCTTCGCGCCGCCACCAATGGCATCGAAAAGGCCCATGCGGCTGTGGCGATAGATCTTGCCATTGCCTTCAGACGAATCGCTTGCGCCGAGATCAACGTCATTGCGTGTACCGTAAGGTTCGCCAATCGCCAAGGTAACGGTTTGCTGGTTTCCTTCGACAGTACCTCCAAAGGTATTAACCTGACTGGCCCCATCGCATGAAAGGCCCTCAAGACCCGTACCCCGCAGGTCAATGTTGGAAGCAATTGAGAAAGTATTCCTGCTACTACCATACCAATTTTTAAGGCTGTTGCCTGTGCCGATACCGAATACCCCGCCAAAGTAGCCGTGTGTTTGAACCGTCATGGCAACGCATGCAAATGTGTCCGCATCTTTAATAACGTATGTACCCGACTTCCCGTCACCATCTTGGGACCGAAGTTGATGACCCCAAGAATAGCCCGCATAGTCGCCAGCATCTGGAGCATCTTTCAGGTTGCACAACGGCTGATAAAAGGTGTCCTTATCAAGTTTAATAAGATCCTTGCTGAGCTTGCCCTTCTCTCCGGTTAGACGAATGACCTGGTTATAGGTCAGGTCATCGATCTTCGCCGCGGCGGGGCGCTTGTAAAGCCAATAATTATTGTTCGTCGTCTCAGCATCCGAGCCTGAACCCAAAGCAAATACCAATGGGGCGCATCCATCCAGGGATCTAAGAATTTGGTTGGTATTACCGTTGGTGTCGAGCTTGCACTCAGTCAAATTTGTAGTCCCACGCAAACGCAAAACACCGTTCCATGCCGAGCCCACAATTCCAGCACCACATACGATTGATTTATCGGTTGTAACGCGAACGTCCCCGCAATCCAAAACTCCAAAACGCGAGCGTCCGCCCACGCTATAGCCGCTATCCAGGGCGCCAACAACACCGCCAAAGCCGCAGTTCTTTCCAGTAGTATTCGGAGAATGACATGTGACACCTGCGCCGTCAACGATTACAACGCCTCCAGTGTTGGCGCTCTTTGCCACCCAGCCGACCAGGCCTCCTGCCAGTCGTGGCGCGACACCGCACGTAGCATCGACCGAGCAACGTTCGCCCGCATCATTCGTCTTTATATGAAGAGTATTGTTCGACGTGCTGGTGCTGGTCATATCTTGAACTCTACCGACCAGACCGCCATAGATGGAGTTGGAGCCCTCCACCAGCTTGCTGGTATACGAGCCACCCGATATTGTGACATCGCCGTTCGTTGTATCCAGAAGACCAAACACACCACCTGCTGCGCCTGCGTCATCGCTTTGACCAAGATTCACGCCCGCGCCCGTATCGATTTGGTCGTTGTTGGCAAACTCAACCGAACTTGCAAAACTTACATCGCCGATGAAACCGCCGGAGCTTTGACTGCTCGTATTGCCGACGTTGGCAGGACAGGTGAACTTCTTGTTGTCCGTGCCGAGCGTGAGCTTGGTCGCCTTACCGATGAGGCCGCCGCTGGCAGCTTTGCCGATGACGGTGAATTTAGAGAGGTCAATCTGGTTGCTGAGGGAAACCGTCACACCATCCTTGCAGAGGCCGATGATGCCACCGGCACTGGACTTGGCATCGGTCGTCTTGATGGTCGGCGTGCCCTCATAAGTTGCCGGAAGGCCCTCAAGCTTGTTGATGGTAAAAGAGCCCGACGCAACGGTATTCACAAGCAGGCCAATGTTGCCCTTGTCAGAACAGATGTTCACCGCGAGGGGCTTATTGCCATCGGTCGCATACGTCGCGTCGAGCGTAAGGTCCCCCGAGACCTCACCAAGCAGCGGGGAGGCGAGTGTCATAGTGTTCGCGCTGGAATTCGTGCTGCCGACCGTGACGTTCACCTTCAGCGTTTGTCCGCCGCCTGCGATCTTCGCTGCCACGATGGGCTGGGCGTCCGCGCCCTTCCATGTCACCGCGACGGTGCTATTGGCACCAGTGAGCACAATGTTGTTGAAGAGAGTCCTCTCTACCGAAAGCGTGCTGCCATTAAGCTCAAGCGAACCCTTGAACGGAGCACTATCGGCTCCGAATCCCTGAAAATCATTGGAACCGCTCAAATCAAAGCTTGCGCCCGACAAGCCGCCCCTTGTAATAACCGCGTTCTGATAAACAGAGGGATTGGTCTGCGAAATCTTGATGAGATCGCTGCTTTCGTTGAACTCGATCTTCGTAACGGAGCCGTCTTCCCCAGTAGTAATGCCCGTGACACCGCCTTCCCTCAGATCCTCAACCGTGTTGTACTTATACTTGACATCCGCCTGGGCATCAACATCTGCGTCCGCGTCATCCGCCTGCTCCTCATCAGTGGCGCTGTCACCGACAGTCGCACCGTCTTGAGACGCATCACCCTCCGTTGAGACATCGCCACTGATGGCTCCGTCGGTCGTGGAATCCTGCGATCCGTCGGCGTTGGTAGAACCGTTGCCGCCCTCGGTAGCACCCGCATCGGCGCCCGGAGTCGTCGCGGCATCATCAGATGTAGCCTGGTCGGCATTTTCCAAAGCGGTGGCCACGGCATCCTGTACGGAGCGTGCCGTGTGGCCCGCGGCGCGCACGGCGGAGACGGACGCCTCCATCACGGCGTCGAGCTCTTGCGCGAACACCTCTGTGGAGGGCGCGAGCGCCTGGAAAATCACGATCGCAGTCAGGCATGCGGTTGTTATGCGCTTTGCCGTTCTCATCTGGTCCTACCTCGTTCTATCTCATGCCCCGTGCGGGGCTCAAAATCTATGTTTGCGGCTCGTTTCGGCTAGTTCTTCGCGGGCGAACACGAAACGCCAATGCCTCCAAAGCTGGTCGGCTTCGAATTGTCCTTCCGGTAAAAGGTAATGATTTCCGAGCCGGGAGATGCGTCGTATTCGACCGAGTATGTGCCCGAGTTGCTGCTGATGGTCGCCTGCT
The DNA here is from genome assembly GCA_902496645.1 of uncultured Collinsella sp. GTDB lineage: Bacteria > Actinomycetota > Coriobacteriia > Coriobacteriales > Coriobacteriaceae > Collinsella. The sequence goes on along the minus strand of CABVBR010000003.1, from coordinate 10,186 downwards.
TGTCACCGTTTTTGTGGTTCGTCGTAAAGAACGGATCGAGCTCGACTCCGTCTCGCCACGTGAGCTCTACCTTGGTCGTAGCGCCCGTAACGGTCACGCGATAGTTGTAGGCATCGAATTTGTCGACATTCGTATCATCCGAATTCTTATCGACCCACTCGCCCGAAACGCCCGAAGCCGTAACTTCCGCTCGCTCGGCCGGCGCGATATTGGCCGCGAGCAGCTTAAGATTAGTGCCAGGACTATTGGCGCCGACCCTGGCCTTAACAAGGAAGGACGCCTTATTGAGGTCCGTCTTGGCAAACGTAACCGTGTAGGTATACATCGTCGCCTTGTTGGCGGGAAAGGGAAGATCGACTGTGCCGCCCGTCTTCAGCTCGGGCTCACCGCTTATGCTCCAATTGTCCGTCCCCTTCGCCGTCACGCTCAGCGTCGCGTTGACATCCTTGTCGTTAACCTTGTTCTTGTCACCCAACAGATGGTTGTAAATGCGGAAGGTAAAGGAGCAGGTATCCTTACTCGTGTCGACAATGATGGTGTTCGTGGCGATTTCCCCATCCGCCACCTCATTCGTATAGCCCGTAAGCATGTCCGAGGCAAACAGCGTCTGCGACGTACCCGAAACAACAACCGACTTAAGGAAGTCGCCGCCCAAAAACGCCGTGTAGGTAAGGTAGGTGCCCATCGCCATCACAACGATGCACAGCAGAACCGCAACTGCCCACAGGCGCTTGTGCGCTTTGGATCCCAGGCAAAACGGATGTTTACGGCAGGAGGGTTCGGCGGAGGGCACCTGTTCGGGCGCGGCCGTCCGATCCGACTGGTCGCAAACCAAGTCCTCGGCATTGTCGAGCTGCTTGTTCTTGTCCTCTGTCATGTGACGTCCTCCCTTCCTGCGTTAATTGCCGCTTGTGCCGCGAGCGATTAGGTAAACCATGTCGGTCTCTTTAATGTTTGAGACCTTGGTGTTGCCTTCGGTCACAACGCCCGGGTTCCACGTGCATTCGATAATGAAGTTCGTGGCGTCGTTGGCCCTTTTGGTCGCTTCGCTGTAACCGTCGAGTTCGCTCTTATCGAACTTGTAGTACCGATACAGCGGAAGAGCGTTTTTCTGAACGTTCTTGTACTTCTGATAGGTGGGGTCGTTTTCTTCGAGGTCCTTGGCTAGCGAGGCATCCGTCTGATCCGCATTGATCAGGTTAAAAGGCGTTACCTCTGCAGCCTTGGTCCACGCATACCTATTACCAGCGCCATCCAGACCGGCAACATCGCCTTTGCCCGACTCCGTCGTATCGTTTACCTTGTACACCTTAATATCGAGGCCCTTGATATTGGTGGTATTTGCCACCTGCAGCTCAAATGCCTGGCCACCGTCATTGCTCTCGTCGTTGTTACTCTTTACGCAAAACGCGCGACGAATGGCCACGGTACCGTTGGAGTTTTTCACATCGCCCCGTGACTCGTCATACGAAATCTCGATGGGCTCGATGCTCGTCTGGTTGGGACCCATGATCTTAAGCTGTGCGGGCGTTTGAATCTTGCCCACCGTAGACAGACTTTTGCTGCTTACGAACCATGTCATGGTAAGGCCGATGATAAAAATGATGGCCGCGAGCAGCACCAAAACCGCAAGTGTCTGTGCACGGTGGTTCTCGACCCAATCGTGGACGGCAGTCATATGTGCGCGGATGTTATCCATTGGTGGTACCCTCCTGCGCGGTTATTCTGAGTTGGATGGAAATGACCTCGTTGCCGATCTTCTCGTCCGCGTTGTTGTAGAGCGCGGAGTAGGCGTCCACGTTGGCGTAGGGATCCACGTTGTCGTGAGGGTCAGAGGCAGCGGTGCTGTTCGACGGGTCGTAGAAGTAGGTTGCTTTGTTTTTGTTCACGTCTGTTTTCAGGGCACGATAGTCTTCGTCCTCTGCCGCAAACAGATTCTTATAGTAATTCGTGTTGCCCGTAAGGACGAAGTTCTGGAAGTACTCCGGCCATACCCAATACAGCGTGATGGGGACGGGCTTGAGCACACCTTCGCCTTCGTGGAAACTTTCCTTTGGAATCTTAATTTGGCCCTTCTCCACGCGGCCCGAGTAATACCCGTTCTTACAGCTCGTAAAGAACAGCAGATGGCCTTTTACCAGGCTGAGCAGCGTACTCGCATCATTCGACAGAGTGCCATCGGCTTCCTTGTAGATATTTTCCTTGGCCTTAAGTACGCGGGATAGGTTGATCGTGATATCGCCGAGGTCATCCGTGTGCGGCGTCACCGTAAACATGATCTTGCCGCGAGCACCCGGGTACAGGGAGCCCGCGGTCTCGTTGTTGAGGTTGGAGCCGAGCGTCACCGTCATGGCGTCGGCCGTATCTAGATCGGCGATAGTTTGCTTTTCCTCGGGCGTGCGCTCGGAGCGTTCGTAATAGCCCACGTGTGCGTCGGACTCACCCTCGCCCTCGGCGGTCAGGGTGTACCGCGGGCCCTTCGCCCCAATCGTACTCCCCGTGGCGCTCACTCGGTTATTCGCGGCAAACCAGGCCAGGCATGCAAAGATGGCAACGATGGCGGCCAACACAAACAGACCACTCACCAGGAAATCCTTCCAGAAATCCTTGAGGGTCCGCACGTGCTCGTCGGCAGCTTGGCGGTACTCGGCCGCCGTCTTGTGCTGCTGGAGCTCGCTATGTCGGTCCATGCCACTCATCGCTTGCGTTTGCCCTGCTTGCGGGCGTGCCATCCTTTCCGCTTGGTCGCGCTCAATCCATTGCTCGTAGGCATAGAATTCAGGCAGAATACAACACCATACGATAAGGTAAAAGAATAGCATTGACCTGCGGCTTGCTCCACAACGCAAGCCTTAATGATGTCTTAAAAGTCAAACCCTTGGTGCAAGGGAACCAGGGACGCTCTTATTGGCAAAAAGGCGGGGAGCACCGATACGGCACTCCCCGCCCGCTCAATACGCGATAGCTTTCTTGCTTAGAGCTCGTTGGCCGCGTGATACGCCGTGCGAATGGCGCTCGCGATGTCGGCGGTGCGCTCGCCCGAGCAGTCGCCCACGCAGGTCACGGGCACCGTCACGCCGTCCAGGTCAAGCGCGTTGGCCTTGGAGCCCACGGCCATCACCACGTAATCGCAGGCGATCTTCACCGGCTCCTCGGCGCCGTCCTCGGCGGTGTGAACAGCCTCCACACCCTCGTCGGTAATGGCGGTCAGGCGGGTCTTCACGTGCTGCTCCACATTGTGCTCGGCAAAGTCGCTCATGATCAGCGGCAGAATGGTCTCGGACTCGCCCGCGGCAATCTTGTCGAGCATCTCCACGATCGCCACCTCGCAGCCGTGCTGCAGCAGGTACTCGGCAGTCTCGGTGCCCACCAGGCCACCGCCAATGACAGCGACGCGACCGCTAAGCTCCACCTTGCCGGCCAGGACGTCCCAGCTCGAGACGACCTTGTCCGAATCGGCGCCCGGAACGGGGATGACCACGTCGTGCGCGCCCACGGCCACAATCGCGGCATCGGCGGCGTTGAGGTCCTCAGCGGTAGCGGCATGGTTGAGCTCAACCTTCACGCCCAGGCCAGGCAGAATCTTCTCGTAGTACTCGACGGAGCGCATAATCTCGTCCTTGCGCGGAGGCGCAGCAGCCAGCACAATCTGGCCGCCCAGATGATCGCTCGCCTCGTAGACAGTCACGTCGTAGCCGCGCTTGGCCGCCACGCGTGCGGCCTCCAGGCCGGCGATGCCGCCGCCCACCACGGCGACCTTCTTGTCGCCCTCGCCCGGCTTAATGGCGATGGTCGCCTCGTCGCCGTTCTCGGCATTAAGCACGCACGAAATGTACTTGCGGTTTTGAATCGCGTCGACGCAGCCCTTGTTGCAGTTGAGGCACTCGCGGATGGGCTCACCCGTGGCGGCCTTCAGCGCAATGTCGGGGTCGCACATGAGCGAGCGGCCATAGGCGATGATATCGGCCGCGCCGTCTTCCAGAATCTTCTCGCCGGCCTCGACCGAGACGACACGGCCCACGGTTGCCACCGGCACGGAGACCAGGGCCTTGACGCGCTCGGCCACGGGCAGCGTCCAGTTGTAGGGCATGGCGCCGATGGGCGGAATGGTGTCGCCCATGTTGCCGGTGTGGTTGGCCTGTGCAACCTGGATCATATCGATGCCCGCACCCTCGAGCAGCTTGGCAAACTCGCAGGCCTCGTCGGGCAGCAGGCCGCCCTTGCCGCGCGGCGTGCCGTCGGGGTTCTCCATGATCACGGGGAGCTTGTACTCCACCATCAGCTCCGGCGCGGCCTCCTTAATGGCGGCGACGACCTCGAGTGCGTAGCGGACGCGGTTCTCGAACGAGCCGCCGTACTCGTCGGTGCGCTGGTTGAGGATGGCAGAGCACAGCGAACCCACCAGACGGTCGCCGTGAACCTCGATGGCGTCGATGCCGGCCTGCTGTGCGCGGGCGGCCGAGGCGGCGATAGCCTCCTTGATCTGGGTGAGTTGCTCCACGGTGGCCTCGTTCACAAAGTGCTGCATGTCGTGGTGCAGTTTGGCGTAGGCCTGCTTGCGAATCTCGTTGGACTCGGCCATCTTGGCGGCGAAGGTCTCCTCGTCGCCGGCGGCCTTGGCCTCCTGCGCGGCCTTGGCGGCGGCCATGGAGCCCATGACCATGCGGCCGACGCCGGGCACATCGTACTCGGGGTGGAACAGCTGCAGCGCGACCTTGGCGCCGTGCTTGTGGACGGTGTCGGCCAGCGCCTTAAACGTGGGGATCTGAGCGTCGGTCGCCAGCTTGGGCGTGGGGCTTGCGGTCATAACGGGAGCGACGTCGCCGATGACGATGTAGCTCACGCCGCCGCGGGCCAGGCGCTCGTAAAAAGCCAGGCTGCGCTCGCCGATGGAACCGTCGCGCTCCTCGTAGCCGGTAGTCAGCGGCGGGAACATAATGCGGTTCTTGAGCTCAAGGGGGCCAACCGTAATGGGCTGGAGCAGCTTGGATGCAGGTGCGGTCATGGACATTCCTCTCTTGTAGGCGCGGCGGCGATGATGCCGCGTAGTTGTCTAGAGGATATGACATGGGAGCACGGCGACGCAACGGAAATCGGCAGATAGCAGGTAGCGGCAGGTGGATGGGGCGGGGCCGGCTGCCGGTTTGTCTCGATCTGTAACAGTAAGACCCTATTTTGCCGAGCAACTGTTACAGATCGAGACAAACCGAAACCGTCCCGGCGGAAAATCTCAATCTGTAACATCTACAGGCCAAAAACGACCCTAGATGTTACAGATCGAGACATTCCTCTCGACCCATCCTCAACAATCTAGATCTGTAACATCTAGACCCACTTTTGCCCCTTTACTGTTACAGATCGAGACAAACCAATCTAGCCTGCCGAAAGATCTAGATCTGTAACGGTTACTCGGCAAAATGGGCCCCAGATGTTACAAATCAAGACAAACGGGACCCGCCTGCAAGAAAATCTCAATCTGTAACAACAACTCGGCAAAATCCGTCCCTCGTGTTACAGATTTAGACAAACGGAGACCGTCCTGCCGAAAGATCTCAATCTGTAACACCTAGCCGCCCAAATCGGGTCCACCTGTTGCAGATCGAGATTATGTTTGAGAGGCTGGAAATTGGACTGAGAAAACAGTCCCGGAATAACAAAAAAGCTCGCCGGCCAGGCCGACGAGCTGCAAGTTCTTGGTCGCGGGGGCAGGATTTGAACCTACGACCTCCGGGTTATGAGCCCGGCGAGCTACCAGACTGCTCCACCCCGCAATGTCTGGGCGCCTCATGTGCGCAAGAAAGAATATTACGCGGGAGTTCGGTAAGCGGCAAGGAAAATCTCGTAGAGCATAATTCCTTCATATTTAGAACTCCTCAGCCCCTATCACCGTGAACGAATCGCAGCCGAGCGCCGCCGGCGGCGCGTATACAATGGTGCGCGTCCTTTTACGCCGACACCTGGAGTAGACATGCTGCTCGCTATCGATATGGGAAACACGCAGACGGCCATGGGCCTGTTTGACGGAGACGAGCTGGTGCAGTCGTGGCGCATGCCCACCGACCGCTCCTATACCGCCGACGAGATCCACGTGCGCCTGATGGGCTTCTTTAAGATGTACGACCTCTCGCTCGGCGCGGTCGACGCGATCGCCTTTGCCGGCGTGGTGCCGCAGCTCTCGCGCGAGTGGCACGCCGTGGCCAACCGCATCGCGGCAGACGCCATCGTCATTGGGCAGCAGACGGCGGCCGTGACCAAGCTGCGGGCGGCGCGTCCCCAGGCCGTTGGTGCCGACCGCATCGCCAACGCCGTCGCTGCCGAGACCTTCTACGGCGCTCCGGCGATCGTGGTGGACTTTGGCACCGCAACCAATATCGACGTTATCGACGAGGACGGCTATTACATTGGCGGAGCGATTGCGCCGGGCATCCGCATTTCGATGGACGCGCTCGCCGCCCGAGCCGCCAAGCTCGCTAGCGTTCCGCTCGAGGCGCCCGAGCACGCCATCGGCCGCGATACCGAGGAGTGCATCAAGGTCGGCGCCGTGATGGGCGCCGCCGCCATGGCCGAGGGCCTGGTCGCGCGCATGAAGCGCGAGCTGGGGCGCGAGGACGCCACCGTTATCGCCACGGGCGGCCTCGCCAGCATCGTCGCCGATTCGACTGATGCCTTCGACATAGTCGACGGCCAGCTCACCATCAAAGGCATCTGCGAAATCTACCGCCGCATGCAGAAGCTGGGGTAAGGCGGGGTTTAAGTCGAGCGCGAGCGGCGAACTAGGCAACGCATCGGTCCTATTCCTCAAAATCGAAATTTTTTCGATTTTGAGGAATAGGACCTTTTGCTAAGCCTCGCCGCACAACCACCTCGCCAGGTCCACGATCTGCACCCCATCGCGATCCGTGGCCTCGTGATGCGTGCGAGCAAGAATCATCTTGGGATACGCATCGCCAATGCTCAGCAGTGGCGAAATCTCGCGTTCAAACGTCTTATCCGAGCTAATGTCGTCGCTCACCTGGATATAGAGCTTCTCGCTCCGTTTGATTGCTACAAAGTCTATTTCCTTTTTATAGAGCACGCCGACGTATACCTCGTATCCGCGCCGCAGCAGCTCGATGGCCACCATGTTCTCGTATACGCGCCCCCAATCCATATCACGTGTACCAAGCAGTGCGTATTTGAACGCGTGGTCTGCCAGGTAATACTTCTCGCCGCTCTTAAGGTATTTTTTGCCGCGAATGTCGTACCGACGAACTTTATAGAAGGCAAACGCATCGCACAGGTACCCCATGTACGTGCCGACCGTCTTGTTCGTAATCTTTAGCCCATCCGCATTCAAAACATCTGTAATGCTGCGTGCCGACGTTATGTTGGAGACGTTGTCCATCATGTAATCGGCAATGCGCAGCAGTGCCGATTCGTTTCTCACGTTATGCCGCTGCACGATATCCCTCACGATGAGCGTTTTGAAGACATTGGAAAGATATTGGTAGCGCTGCTCCTGCAGTGGATAAGGGTAAGAGCCGGACATACCGCCGGTTCTCGCGTACTCATCGAAGTCGTGATCGACCTCGCCCTCGTCACTATAGAAGCGATACTCCTCAAACGAGAATGGGAAAACCTCGATCTCGAACGTGCGCCCCGTAAAGAGCGTCGACAGATCGCTCGACAGCAAAAAGGCGTTCGATCCGGTGGTGAAGATGTCGTACTGCTCGGATGCATGGAGGCTGTTAATCGCGCGTTCAAAGCCGTCGCACATCTGAACCTCGTCGATAAGCAGGAAGTTTTGCTTGTCGGACACTCGATGCTCTTTCACATAGGCGAGCAGGGCATGATATTCGAGCAGGCCCTCGAACTCGTCGAGGTTGTAATTGATATGGATGACATTCGAATTGGACAGATTTGCCTCCACGTAATCGCGGAGGGCCTCGAGCAATTTTGACTTACCGCTACGGCGAATGCCCGTTATGACCTTGATGTCCGGTACGCCAATAAGGCTCGTCAACGTGTCCATATATGACGTTCTATTGATGAGTTTCATTGGGCCCCCTCGCGGTCTTTTATCGCTATTCCTCAAAACTGAAAAATTTTCAGTTTTGAGGAATAGGCTCTGTAACGAATATACCTCGCGAAAGGCCGAGCTGGCTTAATCCTATTCCTCAAAAACGAATATTATTCAGTTTTGAGGAATAGGATCGAGATGCCGCCCTGCAGTCACGCAGAAGCCCTCCCCGGTGCAAGCCGAGGAGGGCTTCTGTCGTCATCGTTATCTTTGAACGCGAGTGCCTCGCGCTACAGACCGCGAATCCGTACGGCCTCGGGCGGAAACTCCTGCTCGCCGGCATCGGTCTTGATGGTCGCGCGGCCCCAGATGTCCAGGCCCGCAAACACACCGACCGCAAGCGGCAGGCCGTTGGGCGACACCGCTGCAACTTGGCGACCCAGCAGCGGCACCATATCGAAATACTCGCCCAGCACGGGAGCCAGCGGGCCGGCAGCGCCCTGCGGGGTGTTCGCGACGGCAGCCCAGGCATCCACGCGGACAAGCACGGCGGCGGCCAATGCCTCGACCAGCACTTCGTCGGCCATATCCACGCCAAGCTCGCTCAGCGCCGCGCGCTCAATATCCACCGTTACGGCACCGAACATGCCCGCGGCGCCGGCACCGCCGTTGACGGCGACGCGCGCGAACGACGTCTCAAACGCGGGCGCGCCGTACACGATATTGCTCGGCCACTCAATGCCCACCTTGCCGGCAAGGCCCAGACCCGGCGTCGACGCTGTGCCCACAAGCGCATCCATCATACCCATCGCCGCCACAAACGGCAGGCCGTGGAAGGCATGCATGCTCACGTCCGGGCGCACGATCAGCGAAAACGTCAACGACGCCTCACCCGCACTCCAAGCGCACCAGCCCGCGGACGCACCCTCGCGGCCTGCGTCGCGCGCGGCGTCAAGCTCGATACCGGCGGCTACAGCATTCATCTCAATCATCTACATACGCCCCAATTCGCCCACGATATGGCCCACGCGGTCCTCGGGCTCCTTGACCTCGACGCCGTTGTAGCGGAAGAACCGCGCCGGGTCGTGCATCAGGTCCTCGAGCGGCACCAGCACAAAGTCGCGCTCACCAATGAGCGGATGCGGCAGGCGCAGCTTTTTGCCGCCGTGGGTCTCGCCGTCCATCCACAGCAGGTCCAGGTCGATGGTGCGCGGGCCGTTGACCTTGGCCTTCTTGGAGCGGTCGCGCCCCAGCTCGGCCTCGATCTTCATGAGCTCGTCGAGCAGCACCAACGGCGCCAGCTCGGTCTTGATCTCTATGACGGCGTTGGCAAATGCGTCCTGGCGCGTCTCGTAGGCCGGCTCGCTCTCGTAGATGCGCGAGCAGTTGGACACGCAGGTAAGCGGGATCTCGGCAATCATGTCGCGCGCAGCACGGATGTTGTCGCAGCGATGCCCCAGGTTGGAACCCACGGCCACAAACGCGCGGCGCGGCTGCGGCTTGGCAACGGCCCAGTAACCGTTCAGGAACTGCGCAAAGCCCGCAACGTCATGCACACGCACGATGTTGGCGCCGGCCTGGATGGCGCCCAGGCACACGCCAAACGTGGCGGCATCGCGCGCGGCGGCTTCGGTCACGCCCGAAACGGCTCCCACAAAACGTTTGCGCGACACGGCGCACATGAGCGGATAGCCCAGCGACGCCATCTTGGCGGTCTCGCGCTGGATGACGACATCCTCGTTGGCCGTCTTGCCAAAGCCCGGGCCGGGATCGATGCAGATACGGTCGCGCGACACGCCGGCATGGATGAGCGTGCGGGCCTGGTCGGACAGAAAGCCCATGACGCGGCGCATGATGGGCGCAGAATCGGGCAGGGTAAAGCGGCGGAGCTGCGAGGTGGGCACGTAGGCTTCCTCACGGCGGGCACTGCGGCGCATCATGGCGGCCAGGTGGTCGCTGGGCTCTGGTGCGGCTTCGGTAGCGGCGGGCACGGTCTCGGGCGCAGCGGCGGCAGGGGCAGCCTGCTCGGCAGTCGGCGTCTCTGGCTCGTCAACAGGCTCGGGCGCGGGCTCCGGTTCGCCAAACGGCAGCGAGGGCTGTACCACACCGCCCGGAAGCTTGGCCTCAACCTTGGACTCGCCCAGCAACTTGCCGCGACGGCGGCGGGCCGGCTTCTCGGCCTCGCGC
>CABVBR010000002.1 GCA_902496645.1 uncultured Collinsella sp. | reverse complement strand
ACCTATGACGTTCTGATTCGTAGTCAGACCCTCTATCCAGCTGAGGTAACGCCGCGACTTGTTGATTATTATGCACATGGACTGAATAATGGTCAAGCGTATTTTCAAAAAAAGTTATCGAATTTGATTTTTACTCATTTGGGGCACTTGGCGCGATCTTCGGTGCATCGCGATATAAGAAAAGCCCCCGTTGCCGGGAGCTTCAAAATCAATTGGTGCGGCGTATAGGATTCGAACCTATGACGTTCTGATTCGTAGTCAGACCCTCTATCCAGCTGAGGTAACGCCGCAGCGCAAGACATATAAAACCACTTTAGTTCGTTAGAGTCAAGCAAAATCTCAAACTTTTTTTCGCGCGGGCCGCAATTTGTCACACTGCATCACAAGCATCAGCGCTTCTTGTGCGATCGATTGGCTTTTCGATCACATCGAACCCGGCGCCAAGCTCCCCCAGAAGCGACCGCACCCGTTGGGCACAGTCGTAATCGGCAAACGAGATGCTCAGCATTCGGGCCACCTGATTAGAAGTTCCAACGCCATAGAAGTGCTCAAGGACGACAAGCGCCTCATGCGCCACAAACGTCTCGACCACATGCGGCGACTCCTCATAGCACCATTGCGTCAATGGTCCCTCACTCGTCTGCCGAACCACTAAGCCACCCATACCCGACGGCTCGCACGTTACCAGCAGGTGTTCCCCGCCTTCATCGCTCTGGAACAAAACAACCCGTTCATCGAACAGCTCCATCACATCCCCTTTCTCTTGTTCTTAGTTAGCAAAAGCATAGCAGGTAGATGCATGTATACAGAACATTTGTTCGTGTGTTTTCTATTGAGCTGTCCGCACGGCATGGTATAGCCGCACACAAAAAGGGCGCCCCTAAAAGGAGCGCCCTCGCAAATCGCCTATGCAGCTAGTTTACGCGACCGGCTCGATCTTCTCGAGGCCACCCATGTAGGGGCGCAGAACCTCGGGGATCGTGATGGTGCCGTCGGCGTTCTGGTAGTTCTCCAGAATGGCAGCCATGGTACGACCAGCCGGCAGGCCGGAACCGTTAAGAGTGTGCAGGTAGCGCGAACCCTTGAAGTTCTCGGGGTCGCGATACTTGATGTTGGCACGACGGGCCTGGAAGTCGCCGCAATTGGAGCAGGAGCTGATCTCCTTGTAGGCGTTGTAGCTCGGCAGCCAAACCTCGACGTCGTAGGTCTGACGGGCAGAGAAGCCCAGATCGCCGGTGCACAGGCTAATCACGCGATACGGCAGGCCCAGCTGCTGCAGCAGGTACTCAGCCTCGGCGGTCATGCTCTCGAGCTCCTCGTCGGACTCCTCCGGCTTGGCAAACTTGACCATCTCGACTTTGTCGAACTCATGCTGGCGAATGATGCCGCGGGTGTCGCGACCGGCGGAACCGGCCTCCTCGCGGAAGCAGGGGGTGAAGGCAGTGTAGCGGCGCGGCAGAGTGTCGGCGTCCAGAACCTCACCGGCATGCAGGTTAGTCAGTACGACCTCGGCGGTAGGGATCAGGAAGTTGTCGCCCGAGACGTGATAGGCGTCGTCCTCAAACTTGGGCAGCTGGCCCGTACCGAACATGGTCTGACGCTTGACGACGATGGGCGGCCACCACTCCTTGAAGCCACGGCTCGTGTGCGTATCCAGGAAGAAGTTGATAAGGGCGCGCTCCAGGCGGGCGCCGGCGCCACCGAGAACGGTGAAGCGGCTGCCGGAGAGCTTGTTGCCACGCTCGAAGTCGAGGATGTCCAGATCGGTGCCCAGATCCCAGTGCGGCTTAAAGTCGAAGTCGAACTCGCGCGGGGTGCCCCAGCGGCGACGCTCGATGTTCTCGTCCTCGTCCTTACCGTACGGGGTAGCCTCGCACGGAATGTTGGGCAGGTGAGACATGAAGTCGTACTGCTCCTGCTCAAGAGCGGTACGGCGCTCGGCCAGACCGTCGATCTTCTCGTTGACGGCGCGCACGGCCTCCTTGGCGGCCTCGGCCTCGTCCTTCTTGCCCTCCTTCATCAGGGCGCCAATCTTCTTGGACTCGGCGTTACGCGTGGCCTGGAGCTCCTCGACCTCGGTGATGACGGCACGGCGCTCGTCGTCGAGTTCAAAGAACTTCTCGCGATCCCAAGACGTTTGGCGATTTGCCATGGCGGTATCGATGGCATCGGGGTTCTCGCGAACAAACTTGATATCAAGCATTAGATCCTCCGGCGATATACATTCCATTTAGGTTGCAACCTTGTACATGTATGGGCAAGTATATACTTATGAGCGTTTACGACCCAACTCAACTACGCAAGAAGGCACCCAATGGACGCAGTTTTTTCCTTTTTGTTTGGCACCCGCACCGGTTTTGCCATCCTTTTCGCCGGCGGCATCCTGCTATTTGCGATTCTTGCCTTTGTGATGGAGAAGCGCACCCATAAAATGTATGTCGACCGCGGCCCCAAGTCCGAGGATGAGGAAGACAGCTTTCTGGGACTAACCTGCCAAAAAAGACAGGTTATTTCTGGTCGGTTTTATCTGAGCAAACGCAAGCGCCCCGCAACTGGAATTGAGCCAGTTGCGGGGCGCTTTTTGCTCAAGGTACAAAACCGCAGGAAAACCCTGCCAAAATAAATCTGTCCCTTATTGGTCAGTTTACTGGAGAGTAGCGTCGATGGCCTTGACCAGGGCACTGCGCATGCCGGCGTCCTCGAGCGCGACGACGCCCCTGATGGTAGCACCGCCGGGCGAGCACACGGCATCCTTCATCGCTGCGGGATGCTGGCCGGTTGCAAGCTGCAGCTTTGCCGTACCCAGCACCATCTGGCTCACAATACGATAGGCATCGGCGCGCGGAATACCGTGTTTGACGGCCGCATCGCCCAGAGCCTCGATCGCCATGGCGACAAACGCCGGGGCGCAACCGCCCACGGTACCGCCCACAAACAGCAGGCTCGAATCGAGCTCGACCACCGTGCCAAGCTTTCCGAGCAGATCGAGCACCGTGGCACGCTGTTCGCCGCTAAGCGTGGAAGCCTTCTCGCAGGCGATAACGCCCTCGCCCACCGAAACCGGCGTGTTGGGCACCGTCGAGATATGAGCGACACCTGGCAGGACCTGTTCCCACTTGGCGCTATCCCAGGTCCAGGCGACCGAAAGGACGACCTTGTCGGCAAGCGCATCCTTGAGTGGAGCGAAGACCTTCTCGATCATGTACGGCTTGACCGCCGCAACCACGATATCGGACGCGGCAACAACCTCCGCCGCATCGTGGCAGGCAGCCATGCCCCGCGCCTCGCAACGCTCAACCAGAGCATCGTAGCGGCCTGCGCAGGCGCACATGTCGCCCGCGGCCACGCCGGCGGCAATCCAGCCATCGGCCATAGCGCTCGCCATATTGCCAAAACCGACAAATCCGATCTTCATATCACACAGTCCTCTCAGATGCGTTCCTCAAAACGAAAGCCATTGTCCCACGCTATTGTTTCGTATTGCCGACCTACTTGTGATACGGCTCGCCACGGCTAATCTTGCAGGCGCGGTAGATCTGCTCCAGCAGCACCACGCGCGCCAGGTTGTGCGGCAAGGTAATGCGTCCAAAGCTGAGCATCTCGTCGGCGCGGGCGCGCACGGCATCGCTCACGCCGTCCGATCCGCCGATTACAAAAGCGATGTCGCTGTTGCCTCCCAGCATGAGGTCATCGAGACGGGCCGAGAACTCCTCGCTCGAACGCTCCTTGCCCTCGATAGCCAGCAGAATCACATGAGCCCGCGGCGGCAGGGCGGCAAGAATCGCCGCGCCTTCTTTGTTGCGCGCGGCATCCACACCGCCCGCCTTGGCCGGATCGATATCAGCAACCTCGCGCATATCTACCTTGGCATAGGCGCCTAGGCGTTTGGTGTATTCGGCGCACGCGTCCTTCCAAAAGCGCTCTTTGAGCTTGCCAACGCAAACAACGGTATATTTCACGCGCGCCTACTCCTTCGACTCGCTTTGAACTTTGCCAGCGATCAGCATCTGCTCGAACATCGAGGCCGACTGCGAGAAATCGCTCGGCAGCACGACCGTCGAGGTTTTGCCCGTGCGAGCGAACTCCGTCATCATCTCGGACCACTGCGTAAACATGAACAGTTGGTTGGCCTCATCGTTGCCGACGCCCGTCTCCTGGATGATCTCGAGCGAATCTTTGATGCCCAGCGCAATGGCCTTGCGCTGGTTGGCGATGCCCTCGCCCGCCTTTTCCATCGCCTCGGCCTCGGCGGTCGCCTCGGTGACGCGCTTGATGCGATCAGCCTCGGCGAGCTCCTGCGCAGCGGCGCGCTTTCGCTGGGCGGCGTTGATGTCGTTCATGGAGTTCTCGACCTCGGTCGGCAGCGCGATCTTGGTGATAAGTGTCGACACGAGGGTGAAGCCGTAGGCGGCCATCTGCTCGGACACGGTGGCGTTGACGTCCTTGGCGATATCGTCTTTTTTGGCAAAGACCTCATCGAGCGTGTAGACGGGGATGGAAGAGCGCAGGGCATCGGTGATGAAGTCACGCATTTGGTCGACGGGCTCCTGCAGCATGTAGTAGCTCTTGTAGATGCCCGAATCTGCCGGGCCGGCGCCCATGTCATAGCTTACGTGGTACTGAGCAGAGACCTCAAGGCCGATGGTCACATTGTCCTGGGTCTTAACGTCGATGCCAAAACCGTTTTTCATGGTGCGCAGACTCACCGTGGCGGCCTTGCGGTCGATCACGGGCACCTTCATGTGGAAGCCCGCGTTGACGATGCGGTTGAACTTGCCCAAGCGCTCGATGATCACAGCATGCTGCTGCTCAACGACATAGCAGGCGTTGGGGAGCAGTAGCAACAAAATAATGATGGGAAGCAGAAGACTCGTAAGGGCGGCAATGATTCCGGACAACAGCATGGTCTCTCCTCTGATAGGCACACGTTGGCACTAGGATACCCGCACGAAGCAGCCACGTGACACCAACAGGAGGCCCATAACAAAAAAGCTCCCATTGCTGGGAGCTCTTTCATTCAATGGTGCGGGCGAAAGGACGTCCGCGTATCCGCTTCGCGGATCCGCACCGGCTTCGGCCGCCTGACGGCGTCCTCGCCAGCTCGCTAAAAACGCTCCGCGTTTTCTTTACGCTCGCTCCTTCACAGGTTCAAGTCCCTGCGATGGGCCCATAACAAAAAAGCTCCCATTGCTGGGAGCTCTTTCATTCAATGGTGCGGGCGAAAGGACTTGAACCTTCATGGGGTTGCCCCCATACGGACCTGAACCGTACGCGTCTGCCAATTCCGCCACGCCCGCGTGCAGGAATTAGAATAACGGAGCGCCACCGCGAACGCAAGAACTATTTTTGAAAAAGTTTGCAGGCATTTTCCCAGGCGGCTCGAGCGATTGCTTCGGCGTCCTCGCCGGTACGATCGACGCGGTCGTTGACCAGCGCGTTTGCTGTGATGGAAATCATTGCAGGCTCGCACTCAAGACCGCGAATGGGCTCCGGCGCCATATAGGGACAATCCGTCTCGAACAAAATACGGTCGAGCGGCGTTGCCGCGAATGCCTCGCGCACGTCGTCGTTGCGCTTAAAGGTAGCCGCGCCGCCATAGGCGATGTAACAACCCAAATCCACAAAGCGCTCCATCGTGGCTCGGTCCTCGCCAAAGCAGTGCAGTACGCAACCGGCCTGGGGCACGCCGACCTCGCGCAACACGTTGTAGGCGTCCACATGCGAGGTACGCTCCTCGTCCGTGTCCTCATGACGCAGATGCAGCTCTACCGGCACATTGCGGCGTACGGCAACCTCGAGTTGGCGCGCCATACAGTCGATCTGCACGTCGTGGGGCGCCGGCGCAATATCGTCGTCGTAATCCATGTGGTAGTCCAGACCGATCTCGCCGATACCGGCGCACAAAGGGTCGTCGAGCGCGGCAACGACCTGTGCGTGAATGTCGTAGGTATAATCCGGCGCGCCATAAGGGTGAACGCCAGCGAGATACTTGACCTGCGGAATATCCCGCATAGGCAGGATCTCGCGAACCAGCCAGTCGCCATAGTCCGCCACGCTGCGCTTATCGGCAATGGGGTCGAAGACCGTCACCAACAGGTCGACGCCCGCGGCTTTGGCGCGCACGAGCGTCTCGGGCACCTCCTTGCTCCAAAACGAGAGCAGATGTGCATGCGTATCGGCAAGCGGCGCCAGCGGCACCGGGCAGGCCACCGTTTTCTTCTTTTTGGTAAACGTCACGCGTTCGACATTAGGCGTCATGGGAAAGCTCCTGAGCCAAGCGGACAAAGGCGGCGACGTCAAGCGTCTCGGCGCGCGTGGTGGGTGCGATACCGCAGGCCTCAAAGGCGGCGTCGAGCACGTCCTTGGCAAAGCCGTTGGCACTCATGGAGTTGCGGATCGTCTTGCGGCGCTGAGCAAACGCGGCGTCGATCACACGGGCCACAAACTCGCGGTCGACGCCCTCGGGCACCACGCCGTCAACGCGATCGATGCGCACGACGGCAGAATCCACATGCGGCGCCGGCATAAAGCAGCGCGGCGGCACCTCAAAGCGCCCCGTCACCTGCGCATACAGGCCGAGCTTTGCCGTGTAGCCGCCATAGGTCTTGTTGCCCGGCGTTGCGGCAATACGATCTGCAACTTCCTTTTGCACCATGACGACAGCGCGCTTAAGCGCGGGCATCGTCTGGAAGAATTGAAGAATGATCGTCGCTGCCACGTTATAGGGCAGATTCGCGACAAACACCGTGGGTTCGCCACCAGCAACCTGCTCAATCTGCTCCGGCGTCACCTTGAGCGCATCGCCCATGATAAAGCGGAAGTTGGCATAGTCGGCGGCGTGGGCATCGAGCACCGGCTCAAGCTCGGGATCGGCCTCAATCGACGTAACGCACGCCGCCTCCTGCAGCAGGGCCAACGTCAGCGTGCCGCAACCCGGGCCGACCTCGAGCACGCGCTCATCGCCCGCAAGCTCAGCGAGCTCACAGATACGTTCGATCACATGGTTGTCGATCAGGAAGTTTTGGCCCAGGCGATGCTTGGTCGCAAGGCCAAACTCCTCTAGCAGCCCCCTAGTTGCCGTGGGGTTTGCCAAAGGCGAAGTTGTCATGGTTGCCTCCTTAACATGGTGGCTGCATCGTAAAGCAAAAGGGCATGGACCGTTGCGGCCATGCCCTTACATCTAAACAGCAAATTGCCGATATGGCGCGCGGCGTCTTAACCCAGACGCGGGAACAGCGGCTCGCCCTTCTCGACGGGCTGACCACCGGCAAGCAGGCCCCAAGCGCAAATGCCCTTGAGGTCGTCGCTCGCGGCCTCGTCCTCGCAGGACAGGCGGCGCAGGGTCTCGGCAGAGGTCTGGGGCATGAGCGGCATCAGCAGGTGAGCGGCGATGCGGATGGCCTCGAGCAGGTTGTAGATCACAAATGCCAGCTCGTCGGCCTTAGCCTCGTCCTTGGCAAGCGCCCAAGGCTCGGAGTCCTCGATGTAGTGGTTGGCGGCATGGATGAGCTCCATGACCTCGTCCTTAGCTCCGCCGTAATCCAGCACGTCCATCTTGGCCATGTAGCGATCGACCAGGCCGTCGGCGATCTTTGCCAGTGGGTTGTCGAACGCATCGAACGATGCGGGCTTGGCGGGGGCACAACCGTCAAAGTACTTGCCGCTCATGTTGAGCGAACGCGAGATGAGGTTACCCCAGCTGTTGGCCAGGTCGGCGTTGTAGACCTGCTCCATGCGATCGAAGCTGATGGCGCCGTCGGTGCCGGGCACCACGTCGGTCATAAAGTAATAGCGATAGCCCTCGACACCCAACATGTCGATAACATCCTGCGGAGCGATGGCGTTGCCGCGGCTCTTGGACATCTTCTCGGCCTTGCCGGTCTCGGCGTTGCGCACGGTCAGGAAGCCGTGAGCAAAGACGTGCTCGGGCAGGGCCTCGCCAATAGCCATGAGCATGGCGGGCCAAATGACGCAGTGGAAGCGGATGATGTCCTTGCCCACGATGTGGAACTGTGCGGGCCAGCGATAGGCCAGCTCGGCACGGGCCTCGTCGGTGTCGACACCGTAGCCGACAGCCGTCATGTAGTTGAGCAGCGCGTCGAACCACACGTAGGTCACGTGGCCCTCGTCGAACGGAACCTGAATACCCCAGTCAAAGCTCGTACGGCTCACAGAAAGATCGTTGAGGCCGCCCTCGACAAAGCTGCGCACCTCGTTCATGCGGAACGCGGGCTCAACAAAGTCGGGGTGCTCGTCATAGAGCTTGAGCAGCTTGTCCTGGAAGGCGGAAAGCTTAAAGAAGTAGGACTCTTCCTGCACGCGCTCGAGCGGACGGTGGCAATCGGGGCACAGGTGCTGGCCGACGCTGCCGTACTCCTCGTCACCCTTCTGGACCTGAGTATCGGTGAAGTAAGTCTCGTCGGGCACGCAGTACCAACCGTCGTAGCTGCCCTTATACAGGTAGCCGGACTCCTTCATGCGCTCCCACAGGTACTGCACGGCATGATGCTGGCGCGGCTCGGTGGTGCGGATGAAGTCATCGTTGGAGATCTCGAGCTTGCTCCAAAGCTCCTTGAAGTGCGGAGCTTGGCTGTCGGTCCACTCCTGCGGCGTCATGTCGTGCTTGGCTGCGGCCTCGGCGACCTTCTCGCCGTGCTCGTCCATGCCGGTCAGAAATTTGACGTTATAGCCGGCAGAACGGCGATAGCGAGCCTGGACGTCGGCAATGATGGTGGAATAAGCCGTGCCTAGGTGCGGATCGGCGTTGACGTAGTAGATAGGCGTCGTGATAAAAAACGAAGGCTTGGTTTGATCCATGGGGTCTGTCCTCCAGAAAAACGTTGCATACAGGGGATGATTCTAACGCAAGGGCTGAATATCCTCCATCTATTGCATATCGAGCACCATGGCATAGACATCGCGCTTGCGGCGCGAGTACTTCTGCGACAGGCGCTTAGCTACCGCGGAGGCGGGCTCGCCTTCCTCGAGCGCGGCGCGGATATCCTCGCGCAGGGCCTCGTCGGGGTCTACGGCAGTGGCGCCAACCGGCGCGATGCCAGCCTCCTCGTCTTCACTCGGCGGCGCGATGACCAGCGCAATCTCGCCTTTTACCTCGCCACGGGCACGCAGCTCCTCGGCAAGCTGGGCGGCAGACCCGCGCAAGACTTCCTCGTGCAGCTTGGTGAGCTCGCGGCAGACGGCAACATCGCGCTGGGGAAAGACTTCGGCCACGGCCTCGAGCGTCGCCACGATACGATGTGGAGACTCGTAGAAGATGAGCGCGCCGGGCACCACGGAAAGGCGCTGCAGGCGACGCACGCGGTCGCCGTGCTTGCGGCCCAAAAAGCCTTCGAAGAAGAAGTGCTCGCAGGGAATACCGGACGACACGAGCGCCGTGACGCATGCGGAAGGTCCGGGAATGACCTCGACGGGCACATCGGCCTCGCGCGCCGCCTCGACCAGAGCCTGGCCGGGGTCGGACACGCTCGGCATGCCGGCATCCGAGGCAAAGGCAAGGGTCTCCCCCGCCAGCAGGCGGTCGACCAGGCCGGCCGCGCGACTTGCGATCACGTTTTCGTCGCAACGGACGAGCGGCTTGGAGATGCCCAGGTGCATCAGCAGCTTTGAGGTCACGCGCGTGTCCTCGCAGCAGATGGCATCGGCGACGGCAAATGCCTCGCCGACGCGCGGGGACAAGTCGCCCAGGTTACCGATGGGCGTGCCGACCACATAGAGTTTGCCCGTACGGGCGCTGTTTTGCGTCATATCAACCTATTCAATCATGCCGCGCTCGAGCGTGCCGAGCGCCGCGCGGGCATCCCATGCCGCGATGCGCTTCTCGGTCTTCCACGTTTGGAAGAACCAGCCAGCCGCCGGCGCAAACGAGGCCAGTTGGTTGGCGATGAACACGCGCTCGTAAGCATTGCGACCCTCGGGCGTAACTGACGAGTTGGCAAAGATCGCCGCGCCCGACCATTCGCCCACCAAGACGGGGAACCCAGTTGCAATCGCTTCTTTGAGCTCACGCTTGTTGCGCGAAATCGCCGTGGTTAGACCGCGGGGGCTCGTGATGTCGAGCGCGTACTCGTCGCGGTAATGATACAGGTGAAGGTCCATGTAGACGTTCTTGTACTTGGAACCGCGCATAAAGTGCTTCCACTCACCGGGATGTCCCGAGGAGGAAAAGACGATGATCTTGTCCTCGGGCATATACGAACGGACGAGCTCGTAGGCATCGCGATAGAAGTTGCGTAGGTAGTGTGCCGGAATGCCATCCGTCATGGTAAAGAGGCTCTTGCGAACGCTCATCTGCGGCGTGTCCAACAGCTCAATGCCCAGCAGGCTTTCTGCCTCGCCGTAGCGATCGGCCAGGCGCTCGAGCACGTCGAGTGCGACATGACGGCCGTTGGTGGACGAATGCCACTCGGCAACGGTCTCCGGCGTGGTGGGCGAATCGTTGGAATCGCCCTGACCACCGGGCACGGTCGCCAGATCGAGCAGCACGCGGATGTTGTACTTAGCAGCCCATTCAATCGCACGATCGATGTAATCGACAACCGAGATATAGGAGGCGTCGGATTCCTGCGAGCCAAAGGCATACCACGGCACCGGCAGGCGCACGGCGTTGAGGCCAATCTGCGCCATGCGGCGAAAATCGTCCTCGCTCACAAACGTCTCGTAATGGCGGCGCATGCGCTCGTTATAAGCGGCGGTGCCCATGGCATCCTGCAGCTCGGCCGCATTGGATGCACCGGTTGCCGCATAGAGCGACGGAGTCACCCAGGGCTCGGGAATAAACCAGCCAGAGAGATTAACGCCGAGTATCCTCTCCATCACTGCCCCCTTCGGAATCGTGCAGGTCGAGCCTGCATCGTATTACATATGAAAAGTATCGTTTTGAGTATACCCGCGCGTGCGGACAGGCGACCGAACGGTCTACAAAGTGGCGCAAAAGTGGGAGGAATGTCCGGGCCAGGCAGGCTCGAGCTGGCACGCCGAGATGCACGCATGCACCGGAAAGTGCATCCCATTTTTACACTCAACAATGGGATGCATTTTCCGCTGGCAGGCCCAACCGGAAAGTGCATCCCGCAATTTCGCCGGATTCCGGGCCAAGCTTTCCCAAACAGGCCCGAAGCGGAAAGCACATCCCACTCTGGACCATAATTCTGGGATGCAATTTCCGCAGAGCCCGCGATAAAAGAAAAGGACCCCTTTGTAGAGGTCCTAGTCAATTCAAGGTGGCGGGGAAGGGAATCGAACCCCTGACACGAGGATTTTCAGTCCTCTGCTCTACCAACTGAGCTACCCAGCCATTTGATGTGTACCTTGTTTCAAGGCTTGATTAGTATAACCAAGGACGCGCTCCGGTCAACCGAGAATTTGAAAAAAGTTTTGAACGCGACATCGGCCACGACTTCGATCCTATAGAACGGCACGTCAGAAGCATCAACCGGCAGCAAGAAGTTTTTCGCTCAGGGCCGCACGAGCAAACTCACTTGGTGTCATTCCCTCAGCCGCCGCCCGTCGACGAATCGCCTCCTTCATTCCTAGGGGAATCTTGACTGACAGCGTTGCCGTCCCCTCACTTGAGAGCGGGGGCCGCCCGTGCACGATCCCCCCAACAGTGTGTTCGCCATCCGGAAACTCGCCACGCTCGTACGACTCGCACCACGTGTCAATCATTTCATCCGTTACAACCTGACCATTAGCAGCCGTATACGTCTTGCCCATCATCGACCCCTTTGCCGAGCTCGCTCAATCTCTTGCCAGAATTTCTTCTGAACCGGAGACAATGCATGAATGATGAGCCATCCACGAATTAGTTCGACCGCAACGAGCTCCACACTCCGACCGTCCGGAAGCCATCCAATCGCAAGCCATCTCGGCGGCTCGTCTTCCGACTCACGACGAATACACTCAGTGACTGCGAGCCAAGCGCCATACAGCCGCTTTTCCGTCAGGTGCTTTTTGGCGTTGGGATGAATCTCCACGTCCATGCATCTCCTCCTCCATCTTACCCAATTTCGTATGACGAAAGTCCGCTGTCGCTAATTCTTAAGCCGGTACTCGTTGGAAAGCAGGGGGCAATGCGAGCATTGAGGGGCGTTCTAGCGCGGCCCAGGCGCATGGGTGGGAGCACATGCGCCAAGGGCAAACGTTTTCGTAGCGCTCGAGGACGTTGCCGCTACGATCGATAAAGGCGATGTCGATGGGATAGGCCATAAAGCAGGTATGAACCGAAGAACAGCGCGGAAACGCCATGACAAGCGGCAGTCCGCTGGCGGCAATCGGCCGCCGTCCCAGCATGCCGCTCAGACGCACGGTAAACGACTCCGCCACCACAAACTCGGCCGGCGTCCAACCCAACCTGTTGAGCGCCCGCGCGTAGGCGATATAGGACGAGACCGCGGTCACATGACCACCCCCGGACGCCATGGATCGACCGTCACCGCACGTTCATGCGTGAGCACGGCCGGCGCCCCCAGGGAAACGCCGGCGATGCTCAGCGAACTCGGCCACGGCTCGTAGTGCATGGTGCAGGTATAGGTCCTAAACGTGCCAGAAAGAGAGAGCAGGCCACCATCCGATGACGCCGTGCCTTGCTCGCTCGAAACCTCGACCTGTAGGTCATATCCCTCCATGGCATCCTGAATCTGAGCTTGAACGGTCGCGGAAGCGTCAATGGAGCTCTCGTCACCCTCCCCGCCCGACGCCACGGCGTGCGCCAGCACGATGTCGGGCACCACGCGGTCGAAGCGCGCGACCGCGCCGGCAAAGATTATGACGTTGTACGCGATGAGAGCCAGCACGAGCAGGACAGGCGTGACCACGGCCATCTCGACCGTCGCCTGCGCACGCTCCTCGCGCAAGCCCGTGAGAATGCCCATTACGACCCACCGCCAAAAGCCCCCACCAGCGTGGCAACATCGACAGTGAGCGGGATGGAGCCGCCGCCGGGCAGCGGGATCTCGGCGATGGTGAACACCGCGCCGCTGATGGTGCGCTCGACGTGATATTCCAAGGCCTCGCAAAGTGCCTTGGGGTCAGTCACGCCCAAGGGAATTTTTCGCAGGATATCTTGAGCTTTGGAGATGCCCGCGATATCGGACCCCGGACTTTTGATGACATTGGCGGTATCGGTCAGCACCGGTTTTCGCAGACGCAAATCGCACGGTTCGAGCCCCAGCGCCGCCACGGAGGACGAAACGGTGTCACCGAGCCAGGACGCGATGGAGCCCAACGCGCCGCTACCCCCTCCCAAGCCACCGATCAGCTCTCCCATAAGCTCGTCGGCCGCACCCTGGATGTCTCCGTACCCCACAAGTAGGCGACCCCAAACATCCATAACGCCGTCGAGCACGCCGGCAACGCCGCCCGAACGCTCCTCCAGCGTCGAGAAAAACCGCGAGAGAACGTTATTTTGTGCCGTCGCATCATCGGGCGCGAGCACTGCAGCAGAAATTGCACCACGATCGCCAAGCTCAACTGCCGTGTTAAACGAAGAGTTGAGCTCGTCGGGACTGGAGATAGCGCCCGAGACCGCAAAGGCGACCACGCCGTTGCGACCGGGCGGGGCGATGCGCGGGCGCTCACCGGAAAGTTCTTTGATGGCGGTATCGAACGCATTGCCCGCACGGTCAGCTTCGTCCTCGGTCTGACGCTCGAGCTCAAGCTCCTTGTTGCGACAGTCGACGTAGTCCTCCAGGGCGTCTTTAAACTTGTCAAAGTGATACTCGAAGCCGTTTTCGATAGAGGTTGAAGGCGCCGCAACAGCACCAAGCGACGAAACGCCAAAATGGCATTTGCTGCATTTATCCTGCCCATCGTAATCGGCAACCGAAGCAAATCCGCTCGGCGTTCCTTTCTTATAGTTAGGGCAGGTCGTTCCGTAATGCAGATACGCCTTGCCATCGTTCACGCTCGTCGGCCACACTGCATCGGTGTAGAGCTCGGTCGCCCGAACCTCATCAGAGTTGCGCGGCAGCAGCGGAATATAGGAGGAAACCCTGTCTCCGTTCTCGGTTATATATGCCCGATCGACCTCCGCGCTCGCATAGGTATAAAACGCCTTACGCGCCGCAGACTCGGCCTTCATCTCGACACTCGAGCCTTGGGGCTTCTCATTTGTCAGACGCCAATGGTAGTAGTCCTTCGCGCGATCAAGGGCAACTTGAGGCTCCCACGTAACGCTCGATGAGTAATGCGGATTTTGAACACCGGAGAGATCCGTTAGGCTTTTTGCGCGCTCCCACATACACGAACAGCTGCCGACCGAACCTTTATCCGATCCACCGCAATCCGCTAGCCAGGCGCGCTCTTTGGCCTTCGCCGTCTCCTCCGATGCTTTTTGCAGCTCCTCGGCCGCGCGCTCCAGATCTTCCGATGCATCTTTAATGGCATCGGTCGAGATTTCGGATCCTTCGAGCGCAACAAAATCCGACTCGGATGTCCTGGGCACGGCAAGCGCCGTACCGGTATAGGTCACGCCGTCGGTATCCTGCGCCGATACTGCCTGCATGGCACGCGCGGCAACCAGGTACGGCAAGGCGGTCTCAATCTTTTGCAGGCCCTTTGCCGCGCTTTTGGCAAACTTGTTACGCGTTTTAATGATCTGGGTTCCCGTATCGATGATATCGCTGCCGACAACCTCGGCACCCGGAATGAGAATGGCAACCAAGCCGGTGCCGATCGTGGCAAACCCAGCCAGGCCCAAACTCAAAATGCTCGCATCCACCACCGTGGCGGCCGTGTGATAGGACGACACCACGTTGGCGCCCGCCAGTGCACCGCTATCGGCCGCCACCTGGGTGTCTCCGGCGCGCGACATGCTCCATATCGCCGCGGTCGACGAAAACAGCAGCGTAAGCACCACCAGAATGACAACCGCAGAGGAGAGCGTGGTATAGGCCCCGTCTTCGATAAACAAGTCGATACCGGCACGGCCCATAAAGCCGCCCCGCTTGCGGCGAGCGCCTGGTCGACGGCGGGCCGCAAACCCTTGCGTCACCCGCAGCAGGCAGCGCCTAATCCCATGCAGCAATCCATGAATCATAATCTCCCTCCAGCCATTCGGGACGCGATCGATACGAGACGTCGACCTTGAGCTCGACATAGCCGCCCTCACCCGCACTGCCCATGGCCTGCACAAATGCACCGATCACGGGCAGAGGCTTAACCTCGCCGACAACAGACACGGACGAAACGCCGCCGGCACCGGCCCGCCCCAACTCGATATCCCACGACAGCGGCCCGCCGGCATGAAAAATCGAGACGTTGGGCACCGCGGCAAGTCTGCGGCGAGTGAACTCCTTAAGGTCATCGTCGTCCTCAACCGTCGTCGTGGTCATAAGCCGCGCGGTCTCGGCGGCGGCAGACTCCATGACCGCGCGCGTATAGAGCAGGCACACCGGCTGCAACGCGAGCAAGATAAGCGTCAAAAACGTCGGCAGCAAAAAGGCGGCCTCGACCGTAGACTGCGCCCGATCCTCGCACGCGATATCAATACAGAGCGATGTCCTTGGCACCCGTCGCGGCATCGATAACCGACGACGGAGCGACGCCATGAGACGCTGCCCGCTCGACCAGTGCCGCCAAGCGCCCATCGGTGCCAGCGCGCCAAAGCCCCGCAATCGCCAGCACAATCGATAACAGCGCCACGGTGACGATGGCGTATTCGACGGTCGACTGAGCAGATTCCTCACACAGGACACCATGCATTTCACGACCCCTCCTTTGACTCCGTTGTTTGCGGAACCAGACGCACGGCACGCAGGCGGCACGAGGCATCGCCGGCATCCGCGGCAACCGTCACCATGTCGACCCAGCCTCGCCCATCGCGCACGATGGCGCCCCATACGTTGCCCTTAATATCGAGATAGCCGCTCAGGGCGAGCTGGGCCGTGGGCACCTCACGGTAGGCGCGCAACAGGTCTGCCGCCGCCTCGGTCATCGGCCGGTCCTCGGACCATGCGAGTCGAACCGCGATCGCGTTGTCTGTAGACGGCTCCGTCGCACTGGCCGCTCGCTCGTCGAGTGCCTGCAAAAAGGTCTGAGCCGTGACGGCGGCATTCTGATCGCCCATATCTCCCGCACCTTTCGCCTGTGACACCGCCGCCGAACCCGATCCCAAATCGGCAGTAGCGCCTGGACGCTGCTGTCGCGCAACACCCAGCCCCCAAAGCGTCACCGCTATTGCCACGAGCAAACAGGCGAGCACCAGCGGCGAGCCAACAGGTCGCCTGCCCCCTACAGGCTGTTGATGCCGTCTTTGATCGCGTTCCATAGTTCTTCGACTTTGCTCTTAAACGCGACGATGGCGATAATCGCGATCACTACGAGCACGCCGACCAAGATGGCGTATTCGGTAGTGCCCTGCGCGCTCTCCTCCCGCAACAGCGCCTTGGCACGCTGGCGAGCGCGGATTGCCCGGCAAAAAGCCCAGCTCCAAGCCTTGCCCGCAATGTCGGTCATCGTGTTCATATATTCCTCCCTACATCATCCCGCCTGCTCCCAGCAGCGGGCCCAATATGGACAGAAGCAACGCCGGCAAAATGAGCGTGCCGGTGGGAATCAGCAACTTGACCGGTGCGCGCTCGATCTCGCGCTCGACTGCGGCGCGATGGGCCGCGCGGATCTCGCGACTTTGAGCAGCCAGCGTCTCGGCCAGCGGAGCGCCCAGGGCAAGCGCCTGTCCCACCGTGATGGCAAAGGTCTCGAGCGCCCTCACGTCCAAATCACGCGCAGCAGCCAACAGCTCGGCCTCACGCGTCCCCACGCCCACCTGCCACGCCATGCAGGCTCGTTCAAGACGGACGGCCAGCACCGACCGACGGTTGGCACAGAAAATCTCGAGCGCCGCGTCAAACGAAAGGCCGGCAGAAAGCCCCAGGCGCACCACGTCGATCATCTCGGACACCTCACCGAGCGACACCCGCGCCGGGCCGCCCGCCCCAATCGCGCCCTTCATTCGCGCAGTCAGGGCATCAATCACCGAGCAGCCCGCAGCAATGACCAGTACTGCCTCACGCTTGCATGTCTCTGCAATCTTGCGAGCATCCGCACGCTCCAAACCTGTCGCGGCAAATACGCTCAGGGCACACAGACAAGCCGCGAGCCCGACCAGGGCGCTCATAACTCCACCCGCATAATGCGCCGGATAACTACCAAGGCAACGACGTTGAGGGCAAGTCCCAGCACCACGGCGCCCGCACCAGCCGGCGTCGCAAGACCGCGGCGAAAGTCTGCCGCAAGCAAAGCCAGTACCGCGCACATGCCCGCCGGCATCGCCGCGACCATGTGTGCCGACATACGCGCCTGTGACGTCTTAACGTCCAAACGGCGTTTGAGCTCAATGCGCTCACCCACCATGCTCGACGCCTCGGACAGCAAGCCGGCAAGCGGAGCCCCGGTACGCTGCGATACTTTGAGCGCCAAGGTGACAAGCGAAAGGCCGGGGGCATCGATGCGAACGAGTAGGTCATCGAGTGCGTCGGTCGCCGAGATACCGCAATCGATTGCCGCCGCCACCCGCAAAAACTCGGTATGCACCGGCTCTTGCGCATGGGCGCCCACAAAGCGCATGCCCTGTGCCAGCGAATGCCCCGAGGCAAGCGACATGGATAACGCTGTGAATGCCTCGGGCATGGCCTCTTCTACATCATGCTGTTCGCGTCGGCGATCGAAGGTGTCACGCGCGGCGCCCACGCCAAACGGCGCCACCAGCCCCAAGACAAAGCCGATGGGCGACAACGACGCAACGGCCAGCAAAACGCTGCAGATACCGCTCGACAGCAGCAGAAATGCCAGACGAGCCGCGTTATCCTCAATAGCGAGCCCAAGGCGATCTGCGGGGATCAGCGACGCCCACGAGCGGGCAATCTTTGTCAGCAGGTCGTTTTCCGCCAACTCACGGGGCAGCTTCTCCGCCATCGATTCGAGCGTCTGGCGCGCCAGCTCCGCCGGCGGCATCCGCGACACACGAGGCTCTGCCCCACACGCCGTCGCGACAGAAAGCCCCGCCAAACCCCCTACGACGAGGGGCATAGCGATCTCCATTCGTCCACCTCCTCTTGCGTGAGCGTTCCCGACCGCAAGCCCTCCGCAATAAACGGCGGCTCGCGGTCGAGCGTCCAGGTGCGTTCAGCGGCATCGAACGTCACGTAGCGTTCGAGCTCAACACCGCCCGACGCGCCGCGGTGAACCCCCGAATATGAAGCCACAAAGCGCCTGCCATCTGCATGACGCTCGGACATCACGATGCCGTCGAGCGCCATGGCAATCTGATCTTCGATAAGCTCACTCGGCAAATCGATGCCGTAGCGCGCAAGCAGCGTCAGGCGAACCACGGTCTCCTGCTCGGTACCCGCATGGAGCGTGGTGAGCGAGCCGTCATGGCCCGTGTTCATGGCCTGCAGCATGTCGCAGCACTCGGCACCGCGCACCTCGCCCACGACGATGCGGTCGGGGCGCATACGCAGAGCATTGGTCACCAGGTCGCGAATCGTCACCGCGCCCTCGCCCTCGATTGACGCCTCACGCGCCTCCAGACGAACAACGTGTGGGTGATGTGCAAACTTGAGCTCGGCGGAATCCTCGATCGTCACGATGCGCTCGCCGGTGGAAATCTCGCACGACAGCGCGTTGAGCAGCGTGGTCTTGCCCGACCCCGTGCCTCCCGCAACCGCCAAGTCCTGCCGCAACGACACCGCGCACGACAGCAGCTGCGCATACCAAAGCGGCAGTGACCCCAACCCCACAAGCTCGTCCAACGAACAGATACGGTCCGAGAACTTACGGATGGTGAGGATTGGCCCATCGATCGCCACAGGTGGAATCACCGCGTTGACGCGATAACCCGTCTTGAGGCGGGCGTTGACGATGGGGCTACGCTCGTCGATACGACGGCCGAGCGGCGAGATGATGCGGTCGATGAGCACACGGATCTGCTCGTCGTCCTCAAACGCGTGCTCGATGGGATACAAAACGCCACTGCGCTCAAAAAAGGCAGAGCGACAGCCGTTGATCATGATTTCGGTAACGGTGTCGTCCTCGATGAGCGGCTGCAGCGGTCCCAGGCCCACCACGTCATCTAGGATCTCGTCGATGATGGTCTCACGCTCAGGCGTCGCCAAATCGGTCGGCTCTTCCACGTTGAGCGCCGCTTCCACCGCCGGACGTAGCTCGGAGCGGGCAAGGGCCGGGTCGACGTAGGCACTGATGCGCGCCACCTCGTCGTAGCCCATGCGGTCCATCACCGCACGCTTGGTGCGGCGTTTAACGGCACGGCGGCGTCCCGCATCGACGGGGGCAGCCGCGGCCGCCGCACCGGCAGCCTTAATCCTCGTCTGCAGACTCATCGCGAATCACCCTCACGCGACCAGGGAAGACGGATGCGCGGGCGCTCGGTGCGGGTCGCGCGGTCGGCGACCATATCGCTCCAGGGACCAACGGCGCAGCCCAGCTCCACGAGCATCTCGCGCGTGGCCTCGCGCACGCTGGTCGCAAAAGCGCTCGACTGACCCACTGCCTCGTCGGCGCGACCGAATGCCATGAGCGCGGCCAAGTCCTGACCGCCATCGGCAATGCGGATCTTGGAGCTCAGTGCGCAGGCAATCTCAAAGCGCATGGCGACGTCCTCGTCGGCACCGCGCGCACCAAACCGGTTGAACACGGCGCTCATACGTGTGCGTGGCACGCCTACACGGCTCGCCAGCTCAATGACGCGCGAAGCGGATGTCGCGGACGATACTGCCGCATCGCCTACGACCAGGCAACGATTGCTCGCCGCCACCGCGGCGGCCACGGCATCGCCCCAAAAGACCGAGGTGTCGACAAAGACCACGTCGGATTCGCGGCGCAAAACATCGAGCAATAGCTCCACCGGACGCGCCATGAGCTCAGCCTTCTCGGGGGCCGCGACAGGTCCCCAGAGCGTGACGCCCGGGGCGACGCGCATCGATGCGGCCACGATATCCGGCTCGGCAAGTGCGCCCGCCGCCGACGGCTCGATAAGCGTCGCCATATCGTGCGGGGCATCGACACCCAGCAAATCGTAAAGGTTTCCAAACATGAGGTCCAAGTCGAGCACAGCGGCACGCAAACCCAACAGCGACGCCGCATGCGCCATGGTGGCAACGATCGTCGACTTGCCGCAACCGCCCGAACCCGAAACGGCGCAGACGACCGGTGCCCGACGCGACGGAACCGAAGCGTCCGCCGACAGCGCGGGGGCTAACGGTGCAGGAACCGGCGACACGGACGCGGGCGACAACATCCCCGTCTCCCCCGCCGCGGTCACGCGCTGAGCCCAAGCCGGCATGGCAGGCTGCCCGGGCTGCGGTTCCGAAGCCAAAGACGCAGCGGCACACGGCTCGCCAGCCCCGGCAAAACCCTCGACCTCGTCGAGCTCATCGGCCAGATTTACGCCGTGCACGTATCCCATATCTTCAGCCAGAACGTCATCGCCATACGGTACCGGCCCTCCAGCGTCATCGTATGCAAGGGGGTCCCAAGGGCGCCGACCATGCTCGGCTTCCGCTTTTCCATATTCATCAACACGCGGGCCTCTTGTAGCGCGAGGCGCCCCGGGTTCCCTATCAACGAAAGCATCGGGCTCAATCGTCATGCGCCGATCGGAATCAACCGTTCCCTCACCCGCGCGCCCGTTGCCGCACAAACTGTGCGCAGCGATGACCTCGGTCGCCCCTGCGCGAAACAGCCCTTCGATATCCGATGGGTCGAGTGTCTCGATCAACACGACAACGCGACTCACACGGCCCTCGGCCGTCAGGCGCGCAACGGTCTTCCGCACGTCTTCGGTATCGAACAGAGATGCCGCGATGATGGCGGCACCGCGGCGCGACGGAAACGCCCGCGCCATGGATACCAGCCCGTCCAGGTCGCCCACGCGAAGCACCTGTGCGCCCACATCGCGACCCTCGACTTCCTGCTGTAGCAGCCCGTAATCGCCGCACGCGCAGCACGCAAGCCAGATCGCCTTCATCACTCGTCGCCTCCGCTCTTTTTGCCGCGCGCCGTGGCGGGAATCGTCAAGCTGACCGTCCCCTTTCCCGAGGCTCCCAGCAATTCCTTGACATCTTCGGGGTCTGCCGCCAGCGTCACCCACTCGATCTTGCCTTCACGCGTGGTGCCGGCATCTTCGCTGGTATCGATCACGTGCGCTCCGCACAAACGATCGGTCACGCCATCTTTTTGCACGTACACGTCCACATAGCTGCCCACGCCCGTGGCACCGCCGACCGAGTGCTCGGCATCAACCGCCACCGAAACGGCAACCTTGCCTTTAGGCACCTCGAGCTTGTGGCTCTCGGCCTTGGTGTAGACATTGCAAATCACGGCGTTTTTGGGAATGCGCGAGGTCGTCACGTCGCCGCGCACCTGACGCAGCTCGGTCGCCGCATCACGCGGCAACAGACTCGCCAGCCATTCCTGAGTTATGACATTAGTCTCGTCGAGGGTCTCGCCCGCATCGATATCGCGCGCCGCGACGCACACCTCAACGCGGTCGCCGCCGTATTTTGCCAAAGTCTCGGCCTGGGCCCGCTCGGCTTGCGACGAGCCGTAGACCATGCAGAGCGCCGCGGCAAGCACGCCCGCGACCAGACTGATGGCGATGCGCTTGCTCTTGTTCACGGCCGCTCCTCTCATGGCGGTGCCGGGCAAATGCCCGTACCACCATTGTCTGGGCGACCAGGACGCAAAGCGGCGCAATCGCAATCTTGGTTTTACGTGTCAAACCAATTGCTGACCAAAAGCTGACCAGCCCGTCAAGCTCGTGGCAAGGTTTTGGTCAGAACGTCGGCAAAACGCATATTTCGAGGCGCTTTGGCAGCAAAAAAGCCGCCTCCCAAGCAGTTGGGAGACGGCCGTCATAGGAAAAGTCAATTACAGATGGACATCGGGATCGAGCATTTGGGCACTCACACGCATGGATGACGCCAGGTTTTGGAACGTCTCCAGACGCAGGCTGTCGATCTGTCCCGCGTCCTCGGCCTCGCGAACGGCACAACCCGGCTCGTGAGTGTGCGTGCAATCGCCAAACCGGCACGCACGCGACGCCTCGACGATCTCGGGGAAGGCACGCGCCAGGCCCCGCTCGTGACCCACGAGCGGCAGGCTGCGCAGGCCCGGGGCATCGGCGATCACGCCGGCGTCGCCCGGCAGCGCCACCATCACGCGCGCAACCGTGGTGTGGCGACCTTGGTCATCACGCTCGCGCACGCCGCCAGTGGCCAGCGCATCGTGGCCCAGCAGCGCATTGAGCAGCGTTGACTTGCCGGCGCCCGACTCGCCCAAGATCATGGCACAGCTCCCAGCCGGTACGCAGGCGCGCACCTCGTCCAGGCCGAGGCCCTCGGCAGAAGACGTCACGATCACGCGCACGTCCGGACCCACCAGACGGCGCACGCGGTCCAGATCGCGCTCGAGCTCATCGGCCTCGCAGCGGTCGGCCTTGGTGAGCACCACCACCGGCTCGGCATCGCAATCGAGCGCCAACACCAGTGAGCGCGCCACGCGATCGAGCAGCACCTCGCCGGCGCCGAGCGCCTGCACGATCAGCACGCTGTCAACGTTGGAGCAGAGCACCTGGCGCTCACCGCGGGCACGGCCACGCCAACGCTCAAAGCTCGTACGGCGCGGCAGTACGCACTCGATCACGCCCATGTCGTGTCCGGGAGCACGGCGAACCGCCACGCGGTCGCCCACGGCGGGCAGCAAGACCTCGTCCTCGCCACGCGACTTGGCAAACCCTACGGCATGCTCGGCACGAAACGTGTCATCGGCAGTTGCCACCAGCGGAAACCCGCGGTCCAGGCGCACCACGGCACCGAGCTGCATCTGCTCGGGCTCCTCGGCCTGCGCGCAAAAGTCGTCAAATGCAGCCTGCTGAGCCGCATCGACCGGCAGGTCATCGAACGCCGGAACATCCTGCAACGCGTCAAGCCCCGGTACACTCGCCAGCAACTCCTCAGCAGATGCAGGGGCTTCGGTCGCGAGCTTCCGACGACGGTCGCGCTTAGCCCGCGCCCCCGTCGTCTTTTTCTTCGCCTTAGCCTTAGCCTTGCCCACAAATGCCTCCCAGCACCATAAATCACAACTGAGCAGGTATTTTAAATCAAAAAGAGCTGGCCGGGCAAAGCCCGACCAGCTCACATACTTTCCCTCAGCCCTTTTCATCCGCACGGGAGAAAAGCCAGCAAGGATACCGCAGGGCCCGCCCCGGAAGCCCTTTCTCCCGAACGATCCCGCAGCGCGAAGCGCGAGGACCAGTGAGGGAGAAAGGGCGTGGGGCGGGCCCGGACAGGTACGTTACTCTTTCTCCACTGCGCGCATGATCGCCTTGTAGATCTCCATCAGCGGAATGATCAGGAAGGCAAGGCCCAAGGCGGCGATAACGCCCTTAAGCTCAAGCGTCACAGGACCAAAGAACATCTCGGCAAGCGTCGGCTGCACGGTTACGATCACCGTCAGCACCAGCGCCAGCGCGGCCGAAGCCCACAGCCACTTGTTCTGCTTCTTCATGGTGAACAGCGACGCACGACGGCTGCGCATATTGAAGCAGTGGAAAATCTCGACCATGTTGAGCGTGATGAACGCCATCATCACGCCTTCCTCGTCGGCATTGCCGGCGATCATATCGGCGATGTGGATGTAGCCCATGTCAAAGTACACGCCCACAAAGAAGCTCGCCAACACCAGCACGGTGATGATCAGGCCCTGGACCACGCAGTCCAGGCCCATGTGACCGGCAAAGACGCCGTCCTTGGCGTTGCGCGGCTTGCGCTTCATGATGTCGCCCTCGGCGTCCTCCATGCCCAGCGCGAGCGCGGGGAAGCAGTCGGTGACCAGGTTCACCCACAGCAGCTGCACCGGCTGGAAGATGGTAAAGCCGATGAGTGTGGCGATAAACACCGAGAACACCTCGGCAAGGTTGGCCGAAAGCAGGAACTGGATGACCTTGCGGATGTTGTCGTAGATGCGACGGCCCTCTTCGCAGGCGCCGATGATGGTGGCGAAGTTGTCGTCGGCGAGCACCATATCAGCGACGTTCTTGGTGACGTCGGTGCCAGTGATGCCCATACCGACGCCGATGTCGGCGCGCTTGATGGACGGGGCATCGTTGACGCCGTCGCCCGTCATGGCCACGATCTGGTCGCGCGACTTCCAAGCCTCGACGATGCGGGTCTTGTGCTCGGGCTGGACGCGAGCGTATACGCCGTAATCCTCGATGTGCGCGTCGAGCTCCTCGTCGCTCATGCGATCGAGGTCGGCGCCGGTAATGGCATGGCTGCGATCGGCGACGATGCCCAACTGCTTGGCAATGGCCACGGCGGTGTCGATATGGTCGCCCGTGATCATGACGGTGCGAATACCGGCGTCGTGCGCCTCGCGGATAGCGTCGGCCACCTCGGGACGGACCGGGTCGATCATGCCGGACAGGCCGCAGAAGACCAGGTCGTGCTCGAGCGCAGCGGGGCTGCAGTCGGCGGGAACCTCGGTGTAGGTGCGGCTCGCCAGCGCCAGCACGCGCAGGGCCTCGTCGGCCATGGCCTTGTTGGCAGCCACGAGCTCGGCGCGGCGCTCCTCGGTCAGGGGGACGACCTTATCGCCCTCGTAGATATGGGTGCACAGGCCGATCACCACGTCGGGCGCGCCCTTGGTGTACTGCTCGTACTCACCGTCCAGGGTCTCGACGACCACGGACATCATCTTACGGCCCGAGTCGAACGGGGCCTCGCCCACGCGCGGGTGCTCGGCAGTCAGGCCAGTAAGACCAGCCTTGCCGGCATCGTTGACGAGTGCGCACTCGGTCGGCTCGCCCACGGCCTCGCCCAGCTCCTCGTCCCACTGGGCATCGGAGCACAGCGCCATGCCGGCCAAGAACTTTTCCTTGGGCGCAGCGAGCTCGTGCTTGACGACGGTCATCTTGTTCTGGGTAAGCGTGCCAGTCTTGTCCGAGCAGATGGTCTGCGTACAGCCGAGTGTCTCGACAGCAGAAAGCTTGCGGATGATCGCCTGGCGCTTGGCCATCTTGGTCACGCCGAGCGAAAGGACGATGGTCACGACGGCGACCAGGCCCTCGGGGATGGCGGCGACGGCGAGCGAGACGGCGACCATAAAGGTGTCGAGCAGGGCAGTCGGGTCGGTAAGGACGTTACCCACGCCGTGACGGATGATGTCGACGCCAAAGATCACGACGCAGATGACGATAACCATGATGGTGAGGATGCGGCTGAGCTCGGCGAGCTTCACCT
Organism: uncultured Collinsella sp.; assembly: GCA_902496645.1. Lineage (GTDB taxonomy): Bacteria > Actinomycetota > Coriobacteriia > Coriobacteriales > Coriobacteriaceae > Collinsella. The sequence continues at coordinate 15,139 of CABVBR010000002.1, read as the reverse complement.
GCAGCGGCGTGAGCTCTTCCTTGGCCTCGGCAAGAGCGCCGGCAATCTTGCCCATCTCGGTGTTCATGCCGGTGCCGACCACGACGGCGCGACCGCGGCCGTACACCACGGTGGAGCCCATGTAGCACATGTTCTTGCGGTCGCCGAGCGGCACGTCATCGGTGCCCGCAGCAAGCTCGATCACGTTGGCGTGCTTCTCGACCGGCACGGACTCGCCGGTCAGCGCGGCCTCTTCGATCTTCATTGTGGCACTCTCGAGCACGCGGCAGTCGGCCGGGACGGAGTCGCCCGCCTCGAGCATGATCACGTCGCCGGGGACGAGCTCGGCGCTCGGCAGGTGTACGAGCTTGCCGTCGCGCAGCACCTTGGACTGCGCCGCGCTCATTTCCTGCAGGGCCTCGAGGGCCTGCTCGCTCTTGGCTTCCTGGACCACGCCCAGCACCGAGTTGACGATAACGACGAACATGATAATGGCGACGTCGGCAAAATCGGGCTCGCCCTTGACCATGCCCGTAAGTGCGCTGATAACGGCGGCAACGATCAGCATAATGACCATGGGGTCGGCCATCTGCTCAAAGAAGCGCTTCCACAGCGGCGTCTTCTCGGCTTCCTCAAGCTTGTTAGGGCCTGTCTTGGCGAGGCGCGACGACGCCTCGTCGTTGCTCAGGCCGAGGTTCTCATCGACACCCTGGTCGCTGAGTACCTCCGCCGCGGCGGACAGGTATTCCTTTTGCATATAGAGTCCCCTCCTGGGATTCGGGCCACTCAGCAGATTGATGCCCGATCATAATTCCCAGGAGAAGGGCAAGGGCTCATCAAGGCTGCCGTGCTGAGCGGCAGTTGATAGTGGAGCTATGGTACCCCAAAGCGGCGGGTCTAGCCAAAGCAATCCATTTGGAAATAGGGTCCATTCGCAACGATGCAGACCGTGTGATGTTCAACATTGATAAAACGTTTTTTCTTCGGCGCATCATCAAACTGAAATATCGCCCAGATAGCAGCGGTTAGAACGGTTGGTAAAGTTTTTGCATATACCGTTTTTCCGCAAAAAATGAACTTCTAATTCGGCATACGGTCGATTTTTTGGGGTATTCGGTCGGCATTTCGTTATAATCATCTCAGTTTTATTTCTTATGGTTTATCTATCAGCGCAAGACGATGTCAGATGGAGGTCTGAATGTACAAGCGCACCAAGATTGTATGCACCATGGGTCCCGCCTGCGATAGCGACGAGACCATCCGCGAGATGATCAAGGCGGGCATGAACGTCGCCCGTTTTAACTTCTCGCACGGATCCTACGACGAGCACCACGGTCGCATCGAGCGCGTCCGTCGTATTTCCAAGGAGCTCGGCATGCCCGTCGGCATCCTGCTCGACACCAAGGGCCCCGAGGTCCGCACCGGCCTTTTGGTCGATGGCAAGAAGGTTGCCGTCAAGACCGGCGACAAGATCGTCGTCACCGCTCAGCCCACGACCGAGGATTTCCACGGCACCGCTGAGCACATCTCCCTCGACTACCTGGCTCTGCCCTCCGAGGTCGAGAAGGGCTCCCTCATCCTGATCGATGACGGCCTGGTTGCCCTCGAGGTCGAGTCCGTCGACGGCCAGGACATGACCTGCGTCGTCAAGAACGACGGCCTGATCGGCGAGCGTAAGGGCGTCAACATGCCCAACGTCAACATCTCGCTGCCCGCCATCACCGAGCGCGATCGTCAGGACATCCTCTTTGGCCTGACCGAGAACATCGACTACATCGCCGCTTCCTTCATCCGTGACGGCGAGTCCGTCCGCGGCATCCGCGAGCTTTGCCGCGAGAACGGTGGCGAGCACGTGACGATCTTCCCGAAGATCGAGTGCGCCCTGGGCGTCGAGAACTTCGACGAGATCCTCGAGGCTTCCGACGGCATCATGGTCGCCCGTGGCGACCTGGGCATCGAGATCAAGCCCGAGCTCGTTCCCCACATCCAGAAGGAGATCATCGCCAAGTGCAACGCGGCCTACAAGCCCGTCATCACCGCTACGCAGATGCTCGACTCCATGCAGCAGAACCCGCGCCCGACGCGCGCCGAGGTTGCCGACGTTGCTAACGCCATCTACGACGGCACCGACGCCGTTATGCTCTCTGGCGAGTCCGCTGCCGGTAAGTACCCGGTCGAGGCCGTCAAGATGCAGGCCAGCATCGCTCTCGAGACCGAGAAGTACCTCCCGGCCCACGCTCCGCTCGAGGTTCCGGCCGATGCTCACGGCACCCGCGTTGTCAACAACGTTGTGGGTATGTCCGCTGTGAACATGGCCACCACCGTTGGCGCCAAGTGCATCACCGTGCCGACGACCACCGGTCGTACCGCTCGCCTGATCTCGCACTTCCGTCCCAATATGCCGATCTGCGCGTTCTCCCGCCACGAGTGGGCCGTCCAGCAGATGATCATGTACTGGGGCGTTATCCCGCACCAGGCCGAGATTACCCAGGGCACCGTCAACGGCACGATCGTCAAGGCGATCGAGACCGCTAAGGAGCTCGGCTACGTCGAGGCTGGCGACCTGACCGTCGCTACCGCCGGCGATCCCCGCATGAGCGTCCAGCTCGAGGACAAGGTCTCCTCGACCAACGTCGCTTACGTCGCTCAGGTGCGCTAAATCGCACTTGCAAGCACACTTGCATTGCAAAGGGCCCGGAAGGCAAAGCCTTCCGGGCCCTTTTTCTGTGCCAATGCCGGCGCACAGCAAAACACGCACTCATTTCTTTACCAAAAGCGCGAAATCCGCCCTTCGAGGTCCAAAAAAATAAAGCCCCAAGCGCTAAAAGTGTTCGCCCGGTGGCAAACCCACACCTTAACCGACGCTGCTAAATCGTTTTAGCAAGAGCCAGATCGACCTGTATTTCGGAAGTATGCGGCAAATTCTAAGACCTCCGAGCACACCCCGTTTTTTCGCAACAAAATGCCTGATAAACTAGCCTCAAAAGCCAGGTCTGCTCACAGGATTCAGATTTTGCCGCATACTTCCGAATTGACGCTGGCATCGCACGGTCCAAAAGCACATTTCGACCTGGAGGACGTCATGGACCTGACGTTATGCGGTCAATCCGCTTTTTACTATCACCGTATCCCGCCGCAGGTATTAGGCCTTTACCCCGCCATTAGCCTTGGCAACATGGATCGCAGATGTTGCGGCCTCGGAAGTCATGCAGTTGTAAAAGACCTGCTTCACGCACCGCTTCACAGGCTTGTATTCACTCGGGCACAATCCGGATCGCGAAGCCTGTTTAAATCGCACCTCCTGACCCAAGAGCCGCCTCCCGGGTCGTTTAGGCAGACTGAGCATGGGTTTGATGTCACGTCCCCGGAGTTCACACTGCTCAACCTTGCTACGCAGGTCTCGCGCAACCAGTTACTCATGGCTTGCTACGAGATGTGCGGCTCCTTTGCAGTGTTCACGCCTTGTAAACGGGCGCAGCAGCAGCTCGATGATGCAATTTCGCTTAAGCTCATTCCGCCCGACTGTGGTTGGAAACGTGTTGTCGACACCAAGGGCAATGGCACCAACTTGTGGAAGCGCACGCCGCTTCTTTCCGCAGCGGATATCGCCGCGTTCGCTAAGCAGGCCGCAGGCCTGCGCGGCGTTAAGCAGCTCCGCTGGGCGGCCGAGCACATGACGGGGCAGACCGCCTCGCCTTTCGAAGTCCAAACATCCATACTCGTCTCACTCCCCCGTGACGAGGGCGGCCTGGGTATCGGCATCACCAACAACGTGCGCATCCCACTCAGCGACGCCGCGCGCTCGCTGTATGACAAAACCTGCTGCTACGCCGATATCCTCATCGAGAGCAACACCGACAGCATGGGCGTCATTTTGGAATGCCAAGGCCGCTCCGCCCATGACAGCGAAGCCGCAAGCCTCTCCGATGCCGAACGCACCACCGCCCTCACCAGCATGGGCTACGATGTCATACAAATTACCTACGACCAGATCAAGGACAAGAAGAGCTTTAACAACATCGCCGAGCTCATTCATAAAAAGGCGGGGCTCCCCTACATCCCAAAGACCGATCAGGAACGTACCGCTGAAAATGCCCTGCGACGGGAGCTGTTGGTCGATTGGGTTGAACTGTTCACCGTTAAGCCGGCCGGCTAGCAGCTAGCGATCAGGGGGACTGCGGGAATGTCAGAAGCGGCAACGCGAGCCGCAAATCCTGCCTCGGTCAGCTCGATGACCTCGGTAAACGTTGCATCGAAAAACTCCTCGGTTAGCAGGCGATACGGCGGATGATCGGGCTCGCCGGGGTTTTCGCGCACGATCTCGTGCATAACGCCGATGGTCTTGAGCACATACTCCTTATGGATGGGATACTGCCCAAAACGTGCCGCAGCGGTATACAGGCGATCGGTCGCGCGCGGAATCGAAACAATGCCGAGCGTCTTGCCAAACCAGTCAAAGTCGCCTTGCTTTTTAATGCGGAACTCCTCACACGGCTTGCCGCCGTGTGCTTCCAGATACTGGTTCACACGCGTGTTCCATACGGTATCGGCCACCAGATGCGACCAGACACCCAGTGTCAAATCGAGCAACGACTGCGCCACATCTTCGGACGCAAGCGAGAACTCACAGGCGCCGGGACCGACAACCGGCTCGGCATCCTTGTAGCGCTGGGGATAGTGCACGCGGTTCAGTCGCTCGCGTTCCTCGATAATCGAGGTCGCCGCGGCCGGCGCACCGGTGGGCGAACTTTTAAGCAACGGTGCCACATAGGTATCCCAGAACTCATGCTCACGAGGCTTAGGGATGGGCTCAGGCTTGGCAAAGTGCGTAATGCGGTACGGAATGGGATCGGCGATGCCAGGGACCATATAGCCCACGAAGATATCCGGAACCACGCAGCCAAACAAAAAGGCATTGCGGTCGCGCACGTTCTTGGCAAGCGCACCGGTGCGCTCCAGCAAACGCTCCGTCTGAGCGATATGAATGTTCCAGCTTGGCATAGCCACCCCCATAAAAACCTGGATAACTATACCATCACGGCAAAGCCACGCGGGCAGCTACGCACGCTCTACGCAGCAACTAGTCCGTAGCACCGCTTTCGGTTCCATACGACGGCGAAGGCGCCTCAACCACATGGTGATATCGATCGATATAGATGGCGCGGGCCCCCAGGCGGCGTACCAAATCTTGGTGATGTGTGCTCATCAAGACCGTCTTACCCGCCGCGACATAGGCCAGCAAGAAGTTGACCACGATGTCGCATGAATCCTCGTCGAGCCCATTGGTAGGCTCGTCGAGAACCAGGATATCGGGGTTCATCGACACGACGGCAGCCAGCGCAACGCGCTTCTTTTGCCCGCCCGAGAGCTGATAGGGAGAGGCATCGGCAAGGTCGGCAACCTGGAACAGCCCCATGGCATCGCGCACGCGGCGCTCGAGCTCGTCTGCCGGCAGCCCCATCTGCGCGGGACCAAAAGCAACTTCCTCGCCCACCGTAGCGCAAAAGAGCTGGGCATCGGCATTCTGGAACACAAAGCCCACGCGCTGATGAAAACGCTGAGCAGCCGCGGAATCCTTTAGAAACGCCGCATCAATCACGTGCCCGTCAAACAGGTACGTGCCGGCGTCCGCGAGCTCAAGACCATTGATAAGGCGCATGATCGTCGTCTTGCCGCAGCCGTTGGGGCCGAGCAGCGCAACAAGCTCGCCGCGATCGACCTGCAGCGATACGCCATCGACAACCGTATGCCCCGCATAGGAAAACACCACGTCGCGCAACTCGATGAGTGGGGCTACCTTGGTGCCAGCTGCACCGCTCGCACCCGTCACGCTATTCGTATCGTCAGCCAAAACGTCGCCCTTCCCTATTCGCATCAACCGCCCACCGGCCACTTACAGCACGGCGCACAGCGCCACCAGCAGCGCCACAACGGCCGCATAGGCCGCATCGCGCCAGCCAAACCCAGCGCGCGCGGGCGCTGGATACACGCCGGCAAAGCCGCGGCAGGCCATGGCCTCATCCATCGCGCGGCTGCATTCCATCGCCTTGATAAAGGTCATGCCCATGATACCCGCGACCGAGTCGGTACGCGAAAACCCCTCAGGCGCGCGACCAACGCTGCGCAGCATGACCGATTCGGTCAGGTCGTGCGCCGTACGGCCCAGCACCTCGATATGCTTGAGCGCCATATCGAAGGTAAAGATAACCTCGTCGGGCAGATGCAGCATCTTGAGCGCCGCCGACATGCGGCTCCAAGTAAGCGTCCACGAAACGCCCAGCACGAGCGACACGTTAATAAAGGTCTTGAGCGCGATCTTGAGCATGGCGCCCGCAGCCGATGCGCCCAACAGCAGGGCCGGCAGTGCCAGAACCACCGCAAGTCCCGCGGCGCCAAGCGCCGGCACAAAGGTCGCCCGCAGCCCGCGCACGGGACGTACGGCAACGAGCACCAACGCGACAGCAGACATCAACATGAGATACAGCGGGCTTTGCGTCAGGCACACGCACAGGACGCAGGCGAACATCCCCACCAGGCGCACCGGAGCCGAAACGCAAGAAAGGGCGCGGTCAATAATCGACCCGCCCTCGTGTGCGCCGCCGCCCAGGCGAACCCGCTCAAGCAGGCTCGCCAGGTGCAGGACGTTCTTTTGCATCACGCGATGGTAAGCCCCCGTGGGCTCATATCGCTCCTCGGCCGCAAGCCAGCTAGGCAACTCGGCCATTGCCATGAGCACCGCTTTCCCTAACCGTCAGCGAGACCAGGCGGAACGCGATGGTAAGCACCGCCACGCCGATCACGCCCGAAAGGATATACATGGCAGCCTGGCCGGCAAAGCCAAGACCCTGCTCCTCGGAATAAGCCTGCAGATAATCGCCCGTGGGCAGGGCGTCGGCGAAGGTCGGGGCACCGAGGCCGACCGAAGCCTGCAAGCTGTCGTCGCCAGCCTCCTGAATGGCGGTCGCGGCACCCTCGGCGTCCCACTCGCCCCAGGCGTCACCGGTGGCAAGCAGACCGAGCGGCGTGGCCACGACAAGCACGGCGACCAGGATGAGCGTGGGGACCAGCGAGGTCTTCTTGGCAGCAGCGCCCTCGGCGGCGAGCTGGCCATCAACAGCCTCGGGGCCGACGATAATACCCGGCGCCGTCTTCTTAATGAAGCCGTAGATGGCGGCCGTCGCCACGCCCTCGACCACGCCGGCGACCAGCATATGCGGGATCATCATGGCCGGAATGGCAATGGACAGCGGGAAGGGGCAGTACAGCGGCGCGCCCGAGACATTGGTAAAGAGCATCGGCTGAACACCGAACTCGATCGCCGCGCACAGGGCCGCTAGGCACAGGCCAACCCAGCCACTCACGATAGCCGAGACCGAGGTGCCCCAGCTCTTATCGTGCAGGCGGCTGTTGAGCGCACGGAACACGATAGCGGCGGCAAACGGCAGCACAAAGGCCATGTTAAAGCAGTTGGCGCCAAAGGACAGGATGCCGCCGTCGCCAAACAGCAGTGCCTGCAATGCCAGCGCGACTGAGACAGCAATGGCCGCGGCCTCGGGGCCCAGCAGCAGCGCGATGAGGGCGCCGCCGACGGCGTGGCCCGTGGTGCCGCCGGGCAGCGGCACGTTGAACATCATGAGCAAAAAGGAGAATGCGGCGCAGATGCCCAGGAAAGCCATGTGCTCGCGATCGAGCGTGGCACGCACCTTCTTGATGCAGTGGACCCACACGGGGACCATCGCCACCGCCATGACGGCATCGGTCTGCGGGGACAGGTAATTATCTGGAATGTGCATAGCGCCTCCCGGCTGTCGGCGCACGGGACTGCGCGCCGTTTGAACCTTGTTGTCAGTGTTACGCATCGGCCGATTCGTAACACGCCGCAGGCTATGATAGCAAAGCGGCGTGCCGCCAACAAAGCGACACGCCGTTTTGCAATACATATGTCACAGATGCAGGGCGCTGGTGGGCGGTAGCTCAGTCATGCCGCCGCCCGACGGCCCACGCCTCAGTCGCAAGCCCTAGCCGCGAACCTCGCCGTTCACACCCTTGCACACCTTGGTGACGATCTTCTGATGCGCTTTCTCGACCTCTTCGCTGGTGAGCGTGTGGTCATCGGAGCGATACGTAAGCGCAAAGGCCATGGACTTCTTGCCCTTACCGATACGAACCGGATCGCGATAGACGTCGAACAGGCGCACGCCCTCGAGCAGCTTGCCGCCGGCACTCGTAATACGACGCTCAAGGTCCTCGCAGGTCACAGTATTGTCGACCACGATAGCAAGGTCGTGCTCAACGGCGGGGTACTGCGAGAACTCGCGGTAGTTCTCCTGGTTGCGGGCACCCTTGATCAGCTTGTCCAGATCGAGCTCAAAGGCAACGACGACCTCATCGATGCCGCAGGCCTCGCGTGCCTCGGGATGGATCTCGCCGACCCAGCCCAGCACGGTACCGCCCGAGAGCACCTCGGCCGCACGGCCCGGCTGCAAGAAGGCATAGCCCTCGCCCTCGACGGGACGGAAGCGGACCTTCTCGATGCGCAGCTGGGCGAGCAACTCCTCGACGATGCCCTTGCCAAAGAAGAAACGCAGCTTACGGTACTTCATGTTCCAGGACTGCTCGCTCCACTGACCCGAGAGCACACCCGCCACGGACTTGGTCTCCTTGGGCAGGCTGGCGTTCTCGCGGCCGTGGAACAGGCTGCCGACCTCGTACAGGTGCACGTTGGGCGTGCCGTGGGCCTCGTTGTATGCCACGGACTGCAGCAGGCCCGGCAGCAGCGAGCGGCGCATCTCGGTCTGCTCGGCCACCAGCGGGTTCATGAGCACCACGGGGCAACCGCGACCCTCGGTGGACATGCCGATCTTCTCCAGGTCGCCCGGGGCGGCGAAGCCAAAGGTCGTGGTCTCGTTGAGGCCGCAGGCGCGCAGGATCTCGCCGACCTTACGGGTGAGCTTCTGCTCGCGGGTCAGGCCGCCGATGTGGTTCTTGGCAGCCGGGATGGTCGCCGTCACGCGGCCCATGCCCCACAGGCGCAGGACCTCCTCGATCAGGTCAATCTCGCGCGGCAGGTCGGGACGGAAGCTCGGCGGGGTCACCATAAAGTCCTCGCCGTCGCACTCGACGGTGCAGCCCAGGCGGGTGAGCGAGCGCTCGATAAAGTCGGGCTCGATGTCGGCGCCGCAGATGGCATGCACGCGGGCCAGGCGCAGCTTGATGCTGTCGATGGTCTTGGGCGCGGGGAACACGTCGATGTAGCCGGGAGCGACCTCGCCGCCAGCGATCTCCTCGATCAGCGCGCACGTGACGTTGGCGACATCCACGCAGCCGGTCTCGTCGACCTGGCGCTCAAAGCGGATGGAGGCGTCGGAGATCAGCGACAGATCGCGGCTGGTGTGCGAAGTGCGGCCGGCATTGAAGCAGGCGCTCTCGACCATCACGTCAACGGTGTCGTCCTCGATCTCGGAATCCATGCCGCCCATGACGCCGGCCAGCGCCACGGGACGCTCGCCGTCGGTGATCAGGCCCATGCCGGCGTCGAGCACGCGCTCCTCGCCGTCGAGGGTCGTGAACTTCTCGTCCTGCTGGGCAGCGCGAACCACCACGCGGCGACGGCCATCGCGCTCGGCAAAGGTATCCAGGTCAAAGGCGTGCAGCGGCTGACCGGTGAGCATCATCACGTAGTTGGTGATGTCGACGATGTTGTTGTGCGGGCGCACGCCCAGGGCGTTGAGGCGCTTGACCATCCAGTCGGGCGACGGACCGACCTTCACGTTGCGCACGATGCGGGCAACGTAGCGGTCGCACAGGCCCTCGTCGGCGATCTCGACGGAAAGCTCGTCGTCGGTCGCGCGGCCGGTCTCGGCCTTGATGGCGGGCAGCTCGACGTGGAAATCGCGATCGAAGATGGCGCCGGTCTCGCGGGCCATGCCGATCATGGACAGGCAGTCGGGGCGGTTGGGCGTGATCTCGCAGTCGAGCACGGTGTCGCTCGAGCCCACGTACTCGGCAAACGGCATGCCGCAGGGCGTGTCCTCGGGCAGGATCATGATGCCGGAGTGGTCGCCGCCCAGGCCGAGCTCACGCGCGGAGCAGTTCATGCCCATGGACACAACGCCGCGAAGCTTGCTCTTCTTGATCTTGACGTCACCGGGCAGGACAGCGCCGATCATGGCCGTGACGATGTGGTCGCCGGCCTCGAAGTTCTGCGCGCCGCAGACAATCTGCAGCGGAGCGGGGTTGCCGTCGGCGTCGAGGTTCTTGTCGCCCACGTCGACCGAGCACACATACATGTGGTCGCTATCGGGGTGCGGGGTCTTGGTGAGCACCTTGGCGGTCACCACGTGGTCGAAGGACTCGCCCACGGTGTCGATCGCCTCGACCTCGGTGCCGGTACGGATATATTCGTCCGAAAGGGTCTTGGGATCCTCCGGAATATCGATCATGGTCTTGAGCCAGTCGTAAGAAACGCGCATCTAACTGGTCTCCTTTCATAAATGCGGCTTTGAGCCGGAAAACTGCAACGGAGACGGGTTTTCCAAGTGCCGCAGATTGCCTTGAAAGAGGAGGGCTGCGTACTTAGGTACGCAACCGACGATTGAAAGGCAAGGTGCGGTGCTTGGGAAAGCCGCCGGGACTAGAACTGATTTAAGAAGCGCATATCGCCCGTCATCAGGGTTCGCAGGTCGGGCAGGTCGTAGCGCAGGGCCGCGACGCGCTCGGCGCCAATGCCAAAGGCGAAGCCGGTGTACTTCTCGGGGTCGATGCCGCAGTTGATAAGGACGTTGGGGTCGACCATGCCGCAGCCCAGGATCTCGATCCAGCCGCTGTGCTTGCAGAAGTTGCAGCCCTTGCCGCCGCACACGTGGCAGCTCACGTCCACCTCGCAGCTGGGCTCGGTGAAGGGGAAGAAGTGCGGGCGGTAACGCGTCTTGCGGTCCTCGCCAAACATGCACTTAACAAAGTAGTCGAGCGTGCCCTTGAGGTCGCCGAAGGTGATGCCCTCGTCGACGACCAGGCCCTCGATCTGGTTGAACTGCGGCAGGTGGCAGGCGTCGGCCGTGTCGGGACGGTAGACGGTGCCCGGGCAGATCATGTAGATGGGCGGCTTCTGCGACTCCATGGTATGGATCTGCACGCCCGAGGTCTGGGTGCGCAGCAGCACGTCGGACTCGCCATGGGCGTGTGCCTCGGGGTGTGCGACGCTGCCGGGGTTGTTGTCGACCACGTAGAACGTGTCGCGGGCCGAGCGGCTCGGGTGATCCATGGGCGCGTTGAGCGCAGTGAAGTTGTAGTAGGAGGTGTCGACCATGGGGCCGGACTCGACGGTATAGCCGATGCCACAGAAGATGTCCTCGGCCTCCTCGATGATCTGCTTGATCAGGTGCTGGTGACCGATCTGCGGACGGATGCCCGGCAGCGTGATGTCGACGGCCTCGTGCTCGAGCGCGTGCTTGAGGGCGGCGGCCTTCATCTCGGTCGTGCGCTCGTCGAGCATACCCTCGATCAGCTGGCGCATCTCGTTGGCGCGCTTGCCCATGACGGGGCGATCCTCGGGGGCGAGCTTGCCCATCATGCGCATCAGGCCGGTGATGCGACCCTTGCGGCCGAGCAGCTCAATGCGTGCGGCCTCGAGCTTGGCGGCGTCGTCGGCGCCGGCGACGAGCTCCTTGGCCTCTTCCTCGAGTTTGACCAGATCATCAATCAGACTCATGTCTTCCCTTTCGTCTCTCGCACGTCCACTTACCGCGGCGGCTGAAGCCACCCGGCGCTGCGGATGTGCGGCCCGGTTCGGTAACAAAAAACCGTCCTCGGGCATGTGCATTGCCCAAGGACGGTTGAATTCCGCGGTACCACCTTGTTTGACCCGGCGGATGTCTGGCCCGCCGTGCCCACTCTGCGCCCCTTGTCGCGAGGCTCACGGCTTCCCTACTGGGGCTTCGCCGCCGCTGGCCGCGCGCCCGTTGAGGTCGCTGCTCGGGAGTGAACGCTTGGCCCTTGTCACCGCAGGAAGGCTTGCAGCCCATGACCTTCCCTCTCTTGCCGGCGACGCGGCGGGCAAAACCCTCTCCGTCAACGCATTGGGCTATAGGATAACACATTCTGCACAGCGCTTGTCGCGTTCCGTTTTGTTCGCGCTGGGTACAAGGCAGGTAGCTGTGCAAACTGGCCGCGCCGCCGCGTGCGACGGGCGGCCTGCGAGATCAAGGATACGGTATGGGAAAGAAGTTCGATAAGAAGGCCAAGGCCGCCGTGGCAAAAGCCGCCAAGGGCATCAAGGCCGAAAAGGCCGTCAAGAAGTTCCGCAAGCTCGAGAGCAAGCTGTGGACCCGCGAGTATCTGCTCAAGATTGCCGAGTTCGATGGCGCGACCATCGCCCCCGCCAACGGTGCTGCCGCCCGCGCCGATGCCATGGGCACGCTCGCCGGCGAGCATCACAAGCTCCTGACCAGCGAAAAGTCCGTTGAGCTCGTGCGTTCGCTGGCGCGCGAGACGGTCACCGGCGGCAAAATCGACGACCCGCAGTTACTCGACGAGATTCGCGTGCTCGGCCGCGACCAGCGCGAGGCCAGTGCCATCCCCACCGAGGAGGCCGAGGCCTGGACCAGGCTCACCTGCGAGGCCGACGCCGTGTGGCACAAGGCCAAGACCGCCAACGACTGGGCGAGCTTTGAGCCCTACGTGGACAAGATCGTTGGGCAGCTTAAACACCAGGCCGAGCTCATGGACCCCCAGCGCGACCCGTACGACGTGTGGCTCGACCAGTATGAGCGCGGCCTTTCCACCGAGAGCTTCGACGCATTTTGCAACGAGGTCAAGGCAACCGTCGTGCCGCTCGTGCACGCCATCGGCGAGCGCGGCCAGCAGCCGGCTGCCGACTTTTTGCACGCCCATGTGCCCGAGGCCGCCCAGCGTGCCATGAGCTTTGACCTTATGAAGCTCGTTGGCCTCAACCTGGACGACACCACGCTCGCCTTTACCGAGCATCCGTTTAGCGAGGGCTTCTCGGTGGGCGACGCGCGCATCGCCACGCACATCTATGAGGACGATTGCATCTCCAACGTCTTCAGCATCATCCACGAGGCCGGCCACGCCATGTACGAGCTGGGCGTGAACCCCGCCTATGCGCGCACGTGCCTGGAGGGCGGTACCTCCATGGGCATCCACGAGAGCCAGAGCCGTTTCTTTGAGAACACCGTGGGCCGCAGCCGCGCCTTTATGGGACCGCTGCTCGAGGTGCTGCGCCGCCACGCGCCCGAAGTCTACGGCAACGTGGACGAGGACACGCTCTACCGCGCCGTGAACATCGCGCAGCCGTCGCTGATTCGCACCGAAGCCGACGAGCTCACCTATCCGCTCCATATTATGGTGCGCTACCAGATTGAGCGTATGCTGTTTGCCGGCGAGGCCACGGCCAAGGACATCCCCACGCTTTGGAATCGCTTTATGGACGAGTACCTGGGCATTCCGGTTCCCGACGATACGCACGGTTGCCTGCAGGATACGCACTGGAGCGGCGGTTCGTTTGGCTACTTCCCCACGTATGCCCTGGGCAGCGCCTACGATGCCATGTTTGTGCCGGCCATGTGCCGCGATGGCGTCGACCTTACCGGCGCCTGCGCGAGCGGCGACCTAGCACCCGTCCGCGCGTGGCTGGGCGAGCACATTTGGCAGTGGGGCCGCGCCAAGGACGCGCCGGAGCTCATAAAGGGCGCCTGCGGCATGGACTTTGACGCCCGCTACTACTGCAGCTACCTGCAGGACAAGTTCACCACGCTCTACGAACTGTAGAACACAACCGACACGCCAACGCTAACCAGGTTGACGCCAATGTTTTGGCAACGTCAGCGAAAACGACCCTAGGCGAGCAAGGTGACGTGAAATGAAAGGGCGCTGACCTTCTGGTCGCACCCTTGAAATTGAACGTCAGATTGCCGCTTAGGGTCGTTTGCAGCGTCGAGCCGTTGCGCAGTTTGGTAAAACCGCGTAACTATAGAGCCTCGAGCGCGGCGGCGATGCGTTTCATGGCGGCGTCGGCGGCTGCTTGGTCGGGGGCTTCGGCCAGGACGCGGATGACCGACTCGGTTCCGCTCTTGCGCACGAGCACGCGGCCCTCACCTGCCAGCGCGGCCTCGGCCTCGGCGATGGCGTTCTGCACGCCCATGCTATCGAGCGCGGCGTCCTTGTCCGCCACGCGCACGGCCACTTGCGCCTGCGGCAGCAGCTTGCACGGAGCCGTGAGCTGTGAGAGCGTCTCGCGCTCGGCGCGAATCACTTCCATCACGCGCAGCGAGGTCATGATGCCGTCGCCCGTGCGCTCGATATCGCCAAAGATCGTGTGGCCCGTCTGCTCGCCGCCCAGGCTGTAGCCGCCCTCGCGCATTTTGGCGTACACGTGGCGGTCGCCCACGCCGCTGGTCACGGCACTCAGGCCGGCAAGCTCCAGCGACTTGATCAGGCCAAAGTTGCTGGCGATCGTCGGCACCACGGTACCGCCCGATAGGCGACCATGCTTGTTCAGATACACGCCGCACACATACAGGATCTGGTCGCCGTCGACCACGCGGCCGCGCTCGTCCACGGCCAGGCAGCGGTCGGCATCGCCGTCGTAGGCAAAGCCCACGTCCAGGCCCTGCTCCACCACGTGACGCTGCAGGCGCTCCATATGCGTGGAGCCGCAGTCGACATTAATGTTGAAGCCATCGGGCGCGGCGTTAATCACACGCACGTCGGCACCCAGCGCATCGAACACCGGCTTTGCCACCGAAGACGCCGAGCCGTTGGCGCAGTCCAGGCCAATCTTGACGCCCTGCAGCGAAAAGTTCGCACTCGCGATGAGCGAGGCAATGTAGCGGTTGCGGCCCTGCATGTAGTCGACCGTAGCACCAATGTGGTTGCCCGTGGCCAGCGGCACCTCGGTCTTGCCATCGATGTAATCCTCGATGAGCTCCAGCACATCCTCGTCCATCTTAAAGCCGTCGCTGTTGACGAGCTTAATGCCGTTATCGCAAAACGGGTTGTGGCTCGCGCTGATCATGATGCCGCAATCGAAGCAGCCCTCCACGGTCTGATGCGCCACGCCCGGCGTGGGGATCACGTGCAGCATGTAGGCGTCCGCACCGCTCGCGACCAGGCCGCTCACCAGCGCCGCCTCAAACATATA
>CABVBR010000001.1 GCA_902496645.1 uncultured Collinsella sp. | reverse complement strand
TCTACCACATGATTCTTCTGGCCAAGGACCAGGAGGGCTACGTCAACCTGATGCAGACGGTCTCCGAGGCCGCTGTGCAGGGCTTTTACTACAAGCCGCGCGTGACGCTCGACAACCTGCGTCGCCATGCCAAGGGCATGATCTGCACGAGCGCCTGCATCGCGGGCATCATTCCCAAATACATTGACCGCGGTGACATGGAGGGCGCCATCAAGTGGGCCGAGACCTTCCGCGACACCTTCGACCCTGGCGACTTTTACATCGAGATCCAGGAACACGGCATTACCACCGACAACGGCCTGACCGACGAGCAGATGGACCGCACGCTCATCGACATTGCCAAACAGGTGGGTGTCAAGGTCATCGCCACCAACGACTTCCACTACCTGCGCCGCGAGGACGCGCCCGTACAGGACGTCATCATGTGCATCGGCATGAACGCCAAGGTCGACGACCCCAACCGCATGCGCATGACCGGCTCGGAGTTTTACATGAAGACCGAGGAGGAGATGCGGGCGATGTTCCCGTATTGCCCCGAGGCCTGCGACAACACGCTCGAGATCGCCGACAAGTGCTACGTGGAGCTGGACTGGGACTCCATCATCCTGCCGCGCTTCCCGCTGCTCGACCCCGGCGAGACGCACGAGAGCCAGTTCCGCCGCGAGTGCGAGAAGGGCCTGCGCCAACACTATGGCGATGACTGGGCCACACGCGAAATCGGTGGCGTCAACATCAAAGAGCGCTTTGAGTACGAATACAAGGTCATTTGCGACAAGGGCTTTGCCGCCTACTTCCTCATCGTTGCCGAGTACGTGCAATGGGCCAAGGACAACGGCATCGGCGTCGGCCCCGGCCGTGGCTCGGCCGCCGGCGCTATCGTCGCCTACGCCATGAACATCACCGCGTTCGACCCGCTCGAGAACGGCCTGATGTTCGAGAGGTTCCTGTCCCCGCAGCGTACCGAGATGCCCGATATCGATATGGACTTCGACGATGAGCGGCGCCTCGAGGTCGTGGAGCACGTTCGCCAGCTCTACGGCCCCGAGAAGGTCACCCACGTCATCACCTACTCGACCATTAAGGCCAAGCAGGCCATCAACGACGCCGCGCGCGTCCTGGACTACCCGGTCTACATGGGCCAGCGTCTGTCCAAGATGGTCTCGAGCGACCCCAAGGTCAAGCTCAAGCAGGTGCTCGAAAAGCAACCCGGCAAAGAGGACCTGTTTAACCCCGACTTTGCCGAGGCCTATAAAAAGGATGACGACGCCCGCCGCATCATCGACACGGCGCTCTCGATTGAGGGCCTCACCCGTGGCGAGGGCGTGCACGCGTGCGCCGTTCTGATCTGCCGCGACCCCGTCAACGAGCATGTGCCCACCAAGCTCGACACCAAGGGCGGCGTCGAGATTACCCAGTACGAGGGCCATACCGTTGCCGACATGGGCCTGCTCAAGATGGACTTCTTGGGCCTGCGCACGCTGACGGTTATCTCCAAGGCCAAGGCAAACATCAAAAAGAACTTCGGCATCGACATCAAAGAGGAAGAGATCCCCTTTGACGATCCCGAGATCTTTAAGCTCATGGGTTCCGGCCACACCGCCGGCGTCTTCCAGGTCGAGTCCGCCGGCATGACGGCCACGATCAAGAACATGAAGCCCACCGAGTACAAGCACGTCGTAGCATTGATCGCTCTGTACCGCCCGGGCCCGCTGGGCGCCGGCATGGTCTCGTCCTACATCAACCGTATGAACGGCAAGGAGCCGGCGGTCTCCTACGACGACCGTCTGGACGACATCCTGGGCGAAACCTACGGCACCATGGTCTACCAGGAGCAGGTTATGCTCATCTCCGTCGAGATGTGCGGCTTCTCCAAGGGCGAATCGGACTCGCGTATCCGTAAGCCCGTGGCTAAGAAGAAGATCAAACTGCTCACGTCGACGGTGCTGCACTGGGAGGATGGCTCGGACGAGACCACCTACGACCACTGGATGAACGGCGCTATCAAGAACAACTACACGCGCGAGGTCGCCCAGAAGATTTGGGACGATGTTCTCGAGTTCGCGTCTTACGCCTTTAACAAGTCGCACTCTGCCGGCTACGCCATCCTGGTTATGCAGACGGCGTGGCTCAAGGCGCATTATCCGCACGAGTACATGGCGGCCGTTCTGACGTCCTATACGGGCAAGACCGATAAGATCGTGCATTACGTCTCGGCGTGCCGTCACGACGGCATTCCCGTGCTGTCGCCAGATGTCAACGAGTCCGGCACCGAGTTCACGGCTACCAAGGAAGGCGTGCGCTTTGGTCTGGCCGGCATCCGCGGCGTGGGCACCGGCGTGGCGCAGGCGATTATCGCCGAGCGCGAGGCGGGCGGCCCGTTTAAGACGCTGCACGACTTTGTGGAGCGCGTGGACTCGAGCCAGGCCAACCGCCGCGTGATCGAATCGCTCATCAAGGCAGGCGCCTTCGACTCCACGGGGTATCCGCGTCGCCAGATGATGCACTTTGTGGATAAGAACAACCCCGAGAACATCATCGATGCCGCGGTGAAGCGCCAGAAGGATCGCGCGAGCGGTCAGACGTCGTTCTTTGATATGTTTGGCGACGTTGAGGGCTCGGGCTTCGAGGTCAGCGTGCCCGATCCGGACGGCCAGGAATGGGACCGACACCTCAAGCTGAGCCAGGAGAAAGAGGTTCTGGGCATCTATGTCTCGGACCATCCGCTGCGCCCGTTTGAGTATGCACTAGCCAAGGCGCGTGACTTCTCGTTCTCGCAGATCGACACCGGCTACGAAGTTCAGAATCCTACGGGCGGCACCATCAACCAGGAGATTCCCGAGGGCAAGGCGCTGTGGTGGGCCGGCATGGTCTCGAGCGTGTCCAAGCGCGTGACCAAAAACGGTGACCCCATGGGCATCGTGCAGCTCGAGGACATGGAAGGCGAGGCCACCGTCGTCGTGTTCCCCAAGACCTATAAAGAGGCCGAGGGGTACCTGTACGGCGAGGTCGATCCCGAGACCGGCGCGCAGCTGTCCGATGCCTTTGTGCGCATTAAGGGCAAGCTCGAGCGCTCGGACCGCGGCGACCAGATCATCGCGCAGGAGATCGTGCCGCTCGAGCTTAACGAGGAGAACAACAAGCCCAAGGTGTTTGAGGTCATGGTGCCCAACAGCCGCTTTAGCCAGGGCAATATGGCGCGTCTTGCCACGGTGCTTACCGCCAACCCGGGCGGCGACCGCGTGGAGATCTTTATCGAGCAGGTGGACGGGCGCGTGCTGCGTGCCGAGGTACCTGCCAAGGTCAACGCGCGTTCGATTCCGCTGCTGGCCGAGTCCAAGGCCATTGTGGGTAACCAGGGTCGCGTGACGGTGATCTAAGCTACCCCGGGTGAGATTGGAGGAAGTGATGGCGCAGGGGACGTTTGTGCAGGCGCTTCGCAAAGAGGCGGCGTTGAGCGGCACCTTTATGAAGGGGCGTTCGCTCATGCTCAACGGTGCCGTGCTGTCGATCGAGGACAGCGGCTCGCGCTTCTCCAAAAACGTGACGGTCGAGGGCACGGTGCGCGGCTCGCGCGGTGACCTGTACAAGACGCACGTGGCGCTCGACATGGACGAGCACGAGGTTATCGACTACGACTGCGACTGCCCCGCCGCATACCGCTATCCCGGTATGTGTAAGCACGCTATTGCCACGGCGCTGGCGTATTTGGATGCCAGCGGCGCCGAGCCCGTCGAAGGTTTGCGCACACCGGTTCGCACGTTTACGGCGCAGCCGAAACAGCCCGCGCGCGCCGCGTCCGCCGCGCCGGCCGTCAACCCCAACTTTCCCTTCCCGGCGCCCGTCCCCACGAGCCCGAGCCTTGTGGCGGCGCTTTCCGATCTTTCGGACGCGCGCATGGATGAGCTGGCGAGCATGCGCCGCAAGCTTGCCGGTGCCGTTGATCCCGACGCCCCCAAAGCGGCGTTGGAGCCCTCGTTGGTGCCGTACTACAATCCGCTGTTCGCTGACCGCTTTAGCTGGGCGCTCGAGTTCCGCATTCGCTGTGGATCGGTCTCCTACGTGGTCAAGGACATCGACGGCATGGCCGATGCCTACGTGCGCGGCGGCACGTTCTCCTATGGCAAGAAGCTCACGTTTGTCCATTCACCTGAGGCCTTTGACGAAACATCGGCAAAGCTGTTCAACCTTGTTGCGACGACAGTTGCCTATCTCGATGACATCACAAGCTCGCGTTCGGCGTCGTACGACTTTGCCCGCAGCGGTTTTGTCGCCGAGCGTCAGTTGCCGCTGTCCGAGCATAGCATCGTATATGTGCTGGACCTGCTGCGCGGCCAGACCATCTCCTTTGAGCCCGCCTGGTCGCGGGGGATGACGACGCATCGCACCTACGACGTGGCGGTTGAGCTGTCTCCGCAAGGGGAGGACGAGGCATCCGCTAAGCGCCCACCGCTGCTTGCCGCCAAAATCGCGCCGGCGGCTGGTGGTAGCTATGACCTGCGCCTGCCCGCCGATATGTACTGCTTTGCGTCGGGCGATGCCGCCTACTTGGTTGACACGCGCCGCGCGCGCCGTACCGACGCTGCATTTGCTCAGCATGCCGCACCTTTTTTGTCGCGCTTGCTGCCGTGCCGCACGCCCGCCCATATTGCCGCCGAGCAGGTGGGTGAGTTCTGCCGTATGGCGCTGCCCATTTTGCGCGACTACACCGACCTCACCGCGCCCGCCGCGCTCGATACCGTGGCACCCGAGCCGAGCTTTGCTATGGCGATCGGTGTCGGCGATGGGCTCGTGACCTGCAAAATTACGGTTACCTACGGCGACTGGTCGGCGGATCTCTTTGGCCTGGGTGCTCCGGGCAGTCCCTTTGAAGAGCAACGTCCCGGCGTGCCGCCCCGCGACGAGGTGGCGGAGTTTCGCGTTATGGATACGGCGGCTCTGTACTTCGATTTCTACGAGGGTGGTCTGGCGTTTGAGGAGCGCGATGATGAGAGCTTGTTCTGCCTGCTGACCGAGGGTCTGTCCGCCCTGTCCGAGCTGGGTGAGGTCATGCTCAGCGACCGTCTGCGCCAGATTTCGGTGCGTCCCGCGCCCAAGCTCTCGGTTCGTGCGACCGTCAAGAGCAATCTGCTCGATGTCGAGCTGGGCGCGAGCGGGCTTTCGGCGGCAGATCTTGCCATCTATCTGAACTCGTACAAGCGCCACCAGACGTTTGCGCGCCTGACGTCCGGCGACATCGTGCGCCTGGATGAGGGAGCGCGCGCCGCGTTTGGCCTTGCCGAAGATCTTGGTGTCGATGCCGTCGATCTGCTCGACGGCGTGTCGCTCCCCGCGTCGAGCACCCTTTTTGTCGATAGCATGCTCGCACGCACGCCGGCGCTCGAGGCCGATCGCGACGCTGCGTTCCGCCGTACCGTCGAGCGCCTGGACACGCTCGGCAAGATGGACTTTACGGTGCCGGCATCGCTCAAGGCAACGATGCGCGGCTACCAGGTCGACGGATACCAGTGGCTCGGCTCGCTCGAACACCTGGGCCTTGGTGGCATCTTGGCCGACGACATGGGCCTGGGCAAAACGCTCCAGATGATCGCGCATATTCTGGCGCGCGTGGAGGCGGGGGACACCAAGCCCACGCTTGTGGTGTGCCCTGCGTCGCTTGTGTACAACTGGACCGCCGAGCTGGAGCGCTTCGCCTCGTCGCTCGATGTGTGTGCCATTGTGGGCGCCAAGGCTCAACGCCGCGTGCAGATCGCCGGCGTGGCCGAGCACAACGTGGTTGTAACGTCGTATGACCTTATGCGCCGCGATATCGACGAGTACGTCGAGCAGGACTTTGCCCGCGTGGTGCTCGATGAGGCCCAGTACATTAAAAACCCGCTCACGCAGGTGGCGCGCGCCGCAAAGCGCCTGCCTGCCGGCGCGCGCTTCGCCCTGACGGGCACGCCCATCGAAAACCGCCTGTCCGAGCTCTGGAGCATCTTCGACTTTTTGATGCCGGGCCTTTTGGGGACGCGCGAGTCGTTTGCCAAGCGCTTTGAGAGCCCCGTCGAGCATGCCGAGGGCGATAGCGCCGCTCGCCTGCAGGCGCTCGTGTCGCCGTTTGTGCTGCGCCGTGTTAAGGAAGACGTGGTGGCCGACCTGCCCGAGAAGATCGAAGACACCGTCATGGCGCAGCTTACCGGCGAGCAGCGCAAGCTCTACCTGGCCAACCAGGACCGCATCGCCCAGCAGGTGCAGCACCGCGAGGCATCCGAGTTTAAGAAAGACAAGCTCAAGGTGCTCGCCGAGCTCACCAAACTGCGTCAGATCTGCTGCGACCCGCGTCTACACTACGAGGATTACAAGGCGGGGAGCGCCAAGCTCGATACGTGCATGGAGCTCGTGCACGGCGCACTCGACGGCGGGCATCGCATCCTGTTGTTCAGCCAGTTTACGGGTATGCTCGATATCATCGGTAAGCGCTTGGCCAAGGAGGACATCGCCTTCCTTAAGCTCACGGGCGCTTCGTCTAAGGAGAGCCGCGCCAAGATGGTCGCGCAGTTCCAAGCGGGCGAGGTTCCGGTCTTTTTGATTTCGCTCAAGGCGGGCGGCGTGGGCCTCAACCTGACGGCGGCCGACGTGGTCATCCACTACGACCCGTGGTGGAACGTGGCGGCGCAGGACCAAGCGACCGACCGCGCGCATCGTATTGGCCAGCAACATACCGTGACCGTGTACAAGCTCATCGCCAAGGACACGATCGAGGAACGCATCATGCAGATGCAGGAGTCCAAACGCGACCTGGTCAACAGCGTGCTCGGCGGCGACGGCATCTCGTCGGCGCTGTTTACCCGCGAAGATGTTCTGGCACTGCTGGGCGGCGACGGGCGCTAACCCGCTCGGGTGGGGCCGCCAGGGCGGATGGCACACGCTGCCCCATCGTCCCCGCCCGTTATGTGTTCATTTGCAATGCCGTGGATGGTTTGTCTGCCTTTGGGCATAAGAACCATTAAGAACATTGGCACATCAGCAAAGGAGAACATCATGGCGAAATTCTTTAAGGACCCCAATGGCAAGCTCATTGCCGCCCTGGGCAACGACGTTGCAACCCCTGCCGGTTGCACGGAACTGACCGCAAACACTGAGGACGCGGCGCACGAGAAGCACGTGCCTGTTGTCGAGACCGAGCGCGACGGTCACGTGATTCGCGCACGCGTGGGCTCGGTCGAGCACCCCAGCCTGCCCGAGCACTATATTGAGTGGATCGCCCTTGAGGCCGAGGGCCGCTTAGAGGTCCATTACCTTGAGCCCGGCATGAAGCCCGCGACGTTTTTTGCCGGCGGTTCCAAGACCGGTACCGTCTATGCCTACTGCAACCTGCACGGGCTGTGGTCCGCGACATTCTAGGAGCGCGCCCCCGCTCGGGGTATCATAGCTAGCATATGCACATGCGAGCGCCGACTGCATTATGCGGCCGGCGCTTTTACTACGATTTCGATGGTTTACGACGGAAAGGGCTGAGCCATGAAGCTCGCGCTTGCACAGATCGATATGCGCCTGGGTGATATTGAGGGCATTTGCGGCCGCATCGAGGACCAGGCTCGTCTGGCCCACGAGCGCGGGGCGCGCGTGCTGTGCGTTCCGGCTCCGCTCTTTATGGGCGCCATGCCCGGGGGCCTGGTGGGCACTGCCGACTTTGAGCACGACATGCTTGCCGGCTTGACTGGTGTCGCCGAGCGTATCCAGGAGCTTGACATGATCTGCATCGTGCCCGCGGCGGTTTCGTTTGAGGGCCAGCCGCTGCTCGACTACATGATGCTCAAGGACGGTCATGTGGTGCCGGCACGTTCGAGCATTGCCCTGCAGCGTGGTGAGAACAACGACACGCGTTGGGCGCCGCCGGTGTTCGACGTGGACGGCGTGCGCATTGCCGTGATTTTTGACTTGGACCGCGAACTCGAGATGTTGCCGACCGGTGTTGACCTCATTGCGTATTTCCAATTCAACGCGTTTGACATGACCGACCGCGAGACTGCTGCCATTGCCGCCGTACGCAGCGGCGCCTACCGCAAGATCGCATCCAAGCGCAGCGTGTGGTTTGCCTGCATGGCGCCGGTCGGTGCCTATGACGAGTCGGTGTATACCGGCGGTTCGTTTGTGCTCGACGACTGTGGTCGCGTGGTGGCCCAGGCGCCGTGTTTTGAGGAGAGCCTGCTGGTTCAGGAGATTCAGCGCGGCGTGATGCTCGATGCCCTGGAAGATCACGAACTGCCCGAGTTCCGTTCCGAGGAGTGGCTGTGGCAGGCGCTGGTGCTCGCCGTGCGCGACAACGCCCGAGCCCACGGTGCGTCGCGTGCTGTGGTGGCGCTCGAGGGCGACTTGCCGTCGTCCCTGCTGGCGGCGCTGGCCGTCGACGCTCTGGGCCCGCGTAATGTGATTGGCCTGGTGCTGGGGCGCAACCGTATCTTTACGCCGGCGCAGGAAGAGGCCGAGGCTGCCCGCTGTGCCGCCGTCCGCGCCATCGCCGAGCGTCTGCACATTCGCACCGTCGAGCGCGATGCACCGGATGCGGCGCGTGTGCTCGATCGCGACGTGTCGGCGGGCGATGCCGAGCGTCTGCGCTCGCGCACGCTGGGCCTCATGCTGGAGGACACGGCGCTCGAGCTGGGTGCGATGGCGCTGAGCCCGCTGTCCAAAACCGAGTACGCGCTGGCGGCGCCGGCGCTTTGCGGCGGCTACCAGGGCGATTACGCGCCCTTTGGCGATGTGTACCTGTCGACGCTTGAGTTTGTGGCGCGTGTGCGCAATCGCACGTCTGCCGTGGTGCCCCAAGAGCTCGTGACGCTCAACGCGGTGGAAGATTGTATGGAGCGAGTGCTGGCGCAGGCGCTCTCGACGCTCGACGGTCCGGTCGATATGCTCGACCGCGCGGCACAGCTGCTCGGCGGGCTTGAGCCGGGTGAGGTCGATGGCGCGCTCGAGGCGCACGTGGACCGCAATCGATCTTTCGACGACATCCCGATGGCCGCTGGCAAGCCTGAGGC
This sequence comes from uncultured Collinsella sp., assembly GCA_902496645.1. Classification (GTDB taxonomy): domain Bacteria; phylum Actinomycetota; class Coriobacteriia; order Coriobacteriales; family Coriobacteriaceae; genus Collinsella. Next base: position 32,431 of record CABVBR010000001.1, on the reverse strand, counting down.
CTGCTCGCTGCTGCTGATGCTCGTGCGTCAGGGCGAGGCCGCCCGCCGCATGCTGCCGACGGCGTCGATCGTCTCAGCCCGTTCGTTTGTCGAGCGCGCCTGGCCGTACATGCTCGCGTGGTCCGACCTGGGGCTTAACGGCAAGGAGCGTATGACGGTCGATTCGCTGGCGCGCGCCGAGGTGCGTCGCTTTGCCGACGACGATACGAGTGACCGTATGCGCGGTGAGATGATGGGCATTTTGGGTGAGCTGCTGGGTATTTCGCCCGAGCAGATGGAGGAGCTGCGCTCTGAGGACGGTCAGCGTCGTTTGCACGAGGGCATGAAAAAGTTCGAGGGCGAGGTTCAGGACGCCATCGATAAGATGATGGGCGGTCAGGGCGGCTCGCAAGGTAGTCCCCAGGGTGGCCCGATGCCGCATCCGCCGGTGGATCCCCGTCAGTTTCCTTTTTTCTCGCAGAACTAACTATGGGATAGGATTCGCTTTCAACCCCGACACTTCAACTAAGCATCTTGGCCCCGTTGTGTTATTCTAGAACAGACGTTCGTGAATAGTGCGCGGGGCCTTGCCTTGTGCTTGGCAAAAGATGAGGGGAGGTTGGCTTGGTCATTTTGGGTATCGACCCCGGTTTGGCTCATACGGGTTGGGGGATTATCGAGGAGCGGCGTGGCGAGGTCCGCTGCCGTGCCTATGGCTGCATCGAGACCAGTGCCGGAAGTCCGCTCGCGGTGCGTCTGTCGCATATCGCCCATGACCTTAAGGATGTCGTCGAGCGTTATCGACCCGACACGGCTGCTGTCGAGAGCATCTACTTTGGCGCCAACGTTCGTTCGGCCATCCCCACGGCACATGCCCGCGGCGCTGCGCTTGTGGCGCTTTCGGAGTGTGCGCTCGAGATTGGCGAGTACACACCCATGCAGATCAAACAGGCTGTGGTGGGCACCGGCGCTGCGGACAAGCGACAGGTCGCCTACATGGTGCGCACGCTCACGCAGCTCGACCACGACCCTCATCCCGACCATGCCGCCGATGCCCTGGCCTGCGCCATCTGCCATGTAAACCTCAGCCGCACCCGCGCCCTCACCGGTGGCGAGTTCTATCAACAGAGAGGAACCGGATACTGATGATTTCCCAGCTCCACGGAACGCTTGTCGAGGCCACGATGAGCTCTGCTGTCGTCGACGTGTCGGGCGTTGGCTTTGAACTCGGCATTTCTGGCAGCACTGCGGCCACGCTGCCTACGCCCGGCGGTGAGGTGCGCCTCTATACCCGTATGCAGGTGCGCGAGGACGCTATGACACTTTTCGGTTTTTCCTCTAAGGATGAGCGCACGATGTTCGACCGGCTTGTGTCCGTCTCGGGCGTTGGCCCGCGCTTGGCGCTCGCCGTGCTTTCCACCTATACCGTGGGACAGCTGTATTCCCTGGTGATGGCCGAGGACGACAAGGGCATGGCCAAGGTGCCCGGCGTGGGCAAAAAGACCGCCCAGCGCCTCATCTTGGAGCTCAAGAGCACCTTTGCCAAGGACAAGGGCTTTGTGCCGGTCGATGCGATCCCCGGTCAGGTTGCGATGCCCGTGCCCGCCGCCGCTCCTTCGGCGATCGATGACGCCCGTGCGGCACTCCTTTCCATGGGCTTTAGCCCGCAGGAGACCGATGTCGCTCTGAGCGGGTATGATGGGCAGGATATGCGTGTCGAGGATTTGCTCGGCGCGGCGCTTAAGCGACTCGGAATGGATGCGTGATGTGGGAAGCCGATGACTCTCAGGACCTGTGGGCGACGCCCGGCAACTCGCCGGCGGCATCCATGGCGCACGGCGAGCGCATGGTGGGCTCGGAGCTGACGGCCGAGGACCTCGATGTCGATCGCACTTTGCGCCCCCAGCGCCTGGACGATTACTGCGGTCAGGAGCATATCAAGCAGAGCCTTCGTGTGCTCATCGAGGCAGCGCAGAGCCGCGGCGAGACGCTCGACCACGTGATCTTCTCGGGTCCTCCGGGCCTGGGCAAGACCACGCTGGCCACCGTTATCGCCAACGAGCTGGGCGCTCAGATCAAGACCACGAGTGGTCCGGCCATCGCGCGTACCGGCGACCTGGCGGCTATCCTTACCAATCTGCAGCCGGGTGATGTGCTGTTTATCGACGAGATCCACCGCCTCAACCGTTCGGTCGAGGAAGTCCTGTACCCCGCGATGGAGGACTTTGCCCTCGATATCGTGATTGGCAAGGGTCCGGCGGCGCGCTCGATTCGCCTGGATATCCCCAAGTTTACGCTGGTGGCGGCAACGACCCGCTCAGGCATGTTGACCGGCCCGTTGCGCGACCGCTTTGGCATTTCATATCGCCTGGATTACTACACGGTCGAGGAACTCGCGCAGATTGTTACGCGCTCGGCGACTATCCTGGGCGTGACGATCGACCATCCCAGTGCACTCGAGATCGGCTCGCGTTCGCGCGGCACGCCACGTCTTGCCAACCGCCTGCTCAAGCGCGTGCGCGATTACGCACAGGTGCGCGGCAACGGCCCCATCGAGCTCGATATCTGTCGCCAGGCGCTCGAGTTCTTCGAGATCGATGAGCTCGGTCTGGACTGGATGGATATTCGCATTTTGGAGACGCTCGCTAAGACGTTCTCCGGTCGTGCCGTGGGACTTACGACCCTTGCCAGCGCGGTGGGCGAGGACCCGGGCACGCTCGAGGATGTCTATGAGCCGTATCTGCTGCAGTGCGGGTTGATGATTCGTACGCCGCAGGGCCGTCAGGCAACCCTTCGCACCTTTGAGCACCTGGGGATTGAACCTACCGTTTAGGGCGCTTTGTTTTGGCGGGCTGTTGGGCTATCGCTGGGCATCGGGTAAACATATCGCCGTTCATCGGTTATGGGCGTTTTACTATTGCGCGCCCGTGCTATGCTGAATTGGTCTTTTTCTCATTCGGTAACGAAAGGACCGCCCATGCCTACTGACATCGAAATCGCACGTTCTGTCACGCCGCTGCCTATTACCGAGGTGGCCAAGAACGCCGGCGTCGACGTTAAGCACCTTATTCCGTACGGCTTCGACAAGGCTAAGGTCGACTATTCGCTGCTCAACGAGCCGACCGATCACCAGGCCAAGCTCGTCCTCGTGACCGCTATCAACCCAACGCCTGCGGGCGAGGGCAAGACCACCACGACCATCGGTCTGGCCGATGGCCTGCGTCGTCGCGGCGTCAAGAGTGCCGTGGCCCTGCGCGAGCCTTCGCTCGGCCCCGTCTTTGGTGTTAAGGGCGGTGCTGCCGGCGGCGGCTGGGCTCAGGTGATCCCCATGGAGGATATCAACCTGCACTTTACCGGCGACTTCCACGCTATCGGTGCCGCCAATAACCTGCTGGCCGCCATGCTTGATAACCACATCCAGCAGGGCAACCAGCTTGGCATCGACGTTAAACGCATCACTTGGAAGCGCGTCGTCGATATGAACGACCGTCAGCTGCGCCACGTCATCGACGGTATTGGCGGTAAGGCCCAGGGCGTGCCGCGCGAGGACGGCTTCGATATCACCGTCGCCTCCGAGGTCATGGCAATCCTGTGCCTGTCTACGAGTATCAGCGACCTCAAGGAGCGCCTGGGCGAGATCGTCGTCGGCTACAGCTTTGCCGGCGAGCCCGTCCGTGCCCGCGACCTTAAGGCCCAGGGTGCCATGGCCGCGTTGCTTAAGGACGCGCTCAAGCCCAACCTGGTGCAAACGCTCGAGGGCACGCCCGCGTTTGTCCACGGCGGCCCCTTCGCCAACATCGCCCACGGCTGCAACTCTATCATGGCCACGCGTATGGCGATGCGCTTTGGCGATGTCGCCATTACCGAGGCCGGCTTCGGTGCCGATCTGGGTGCCGAGAAGTTCCTCGACATCAAGTGCCGTATGACGGGCGTTCGCCCCAGCGCCGTCGTGGTCGTCGCGACCGCTCGTGCGCTGAAGTACAACGGTGGCGTCGCCAAGGCCGACCTCAACGAGGAGAACCTCGAGGCACTCAAGGCCGGCATGCCCAACCTGCTGCGTCACGTCGACAACATCCAGAACGTTTATGGTCTGCCCTGCGTGGTCGCCATCAACCGCTTCCCGACGGACACCGAGGCCGAGCTTGCGCTCATCGAGTCCGAGTGCCAGAAGCTCGGCGTCAACGTTAAGCTTTCCGAGGTCTGGGCCAAGGGCGGCGAGGGCGCGCTCGAGCTTGCCGATGAGGTCATGCGTCTGATTGAGCAGCCGAGCGAGCTCAAGTTTGCCTATGAGGACGGCGCCGATGTGGCCGACGCTCTTGAGGCCATTGCCACCAAGGTCTACCGCGCCGACGGCGTTGACTTTACGCCGGCCGCCAAGCGCCAGCTCGCCGAGCTGCGCGAGAACGGCTTTGGCAACCTGCCGGTGTGCGTGGCCAAGACGCAGTACAGCTTTAGCGACAACGCCAAGGCCCTGGGCGCTCCCGAGAACTTCCGCATCACGGTGCGTGAGCTCAAGGTTTCCGCCGGCGCCCACTTTGTGGTCGCACTGACTGGCAGTGTTCTGACCATGCCGGGCCTGCCCAAGGTTCCCGCGGCCGAGAACATCGACGTCGACAACGACGGCAACATCACCGGCCTGTTCTAAGCCTGTTGCCCCTAGCTGCCTGCCTGCCCCGCCGTGCCCCCAAGGCCCGGCGGGGCTTTTTTATCCTTAGGCCCGCGCATGTCTTGTAGATACCGACGGACTCTGCCCATCATAGGCTTTTGCGCGGGTAGAATGCATGGATAACTTGAGGCTCGCGCGCGACGGAAAGGAATCGTTGCATGGATCAGGACAAGACAACCGTGATGGGCGGCTACGGTTCCGCGCAGGCTGGCGATAGCGCCGATGCGACCCGCGTTGTTCCCAACCCCGGTTATGCCGACCCCGCCGCGACGCAGCCTTCTGCCGAGCTCACCCGGGTTATGGGCTATGGCGACACGGCGCAGGATTCTTACGCTGCATCTTCGCAAGGCCCCTATGGCAACGCAGCTCCGGACCCGTTTGATTATGCGTCGCAGGATTCTTATGCCGCTTCGACACCGAATCCCTATGATGACCTGCCGCAGAATCCCATTCCGCAGCCTCAGCAGACGACGTATATGCCTCGCACGGCGCAGCCTCGCTACGAGTCGCGCGAGCCGTATCGCGAGTACCCCAAGTCGATTCCGCAATATGGCGAGGACGAGGAGAAGAAGCCGTCGCGTTCGTCGAGCGTGATCAAGAAGATCCTCATCGTGCTGGCGATCTTCTTTGCGCTGTCGGTTGTGTTTGCCATTGTGTCGGGCATGCTCAACAAGCGAGGGAGTTCAACGGCCGATACCGCTGCCGAGCAAACCGAGTCCGCCTCGTCTAGCACCGTCGATCTGAGCGATATCCCGGGGCAGTACTGGTCCAACGCCAAGAAGCTCCTTAAGTCGCGCGGCGCCGATCTTTCGAATGCCGTGGTCCTGACTGATGATGGCTCAACGCCCGTCGTCGATGCCAACTGGATCGTTACTTCTGCTTACTATAACGACAGCGGCAACCTCGAAATTCAGCTCACGCACAAGAACAGCTCGGGCAACTCGTCCGACGGCCAAAGCGGTACCGACGGCTCGAGCTCCAATACGCTGGAGGACTTGAGCAACAAGGCACAGGAGCTTGGGGATAAGGCCCAAGAGCTGGGTGATACGGCTCAGAACCTGGGCGACACCGCTCAGAACTTGGGCGACATGGCGACGGATGCCTGGAACGCCCTACAAAACGGCATCTCGGGCGCGCAGGGAAACTAGCTGTTAAGCGGGCTACAGCTGCTCGGCCGGACGCTCGGGCGAACTGAAGCCCGAATCAAATGTGACGACGCACGAGACGTTGGGCCGGCGCTCGTGCACGATGCGCGTGACGAGCTCCAGCAGCTCCTCGTCGGATATATCAAAGCCGTCGGGACGCACCAGGTCAAACGAAACGAACCCGTCGTGCTCGTGCAGGTCGTGGATGGAGAGTGCGGGGTCGATCTGCATGATGCCGCGCTTGACCCAGCCGCGCAAATCATCGCCGGTTGTCGCGATGGGGTCGCAGTGCAGCGTGATGTCAATGCCCATCTGGCGCTTGATGTCGTGCTCGATGGTGTCCAGGATCTCGTGATGTTCAAACGCGTCGCCCTCGCCGGGCATCTCCACGTGGGCGCTGGCAAACTGACGACCGGGGCCGTAGTCGTGCACCATGAGGTCGTGTGTGCCCAAGACCTGCGGATAGGACATGATCTTGTCGCGGATTGCCTGGACGAGCTTGGGGTCGGGCGCTTGCCCCAGCAACGGGCTGATGGCGTCGCGCACCAGGCCCATGCCACTGATGCAGATGAAGACGCCCACGCCCAGGCCCGCCCAGCCGTCGAGGTCAAAGCCGGTCGTCTGCGAAATAAGCGCTGCGGCCAGGACCGATCCCGAGGTGATGACGTCGTTTTTGGAGTCCTGTGCTGTGGCGATGAGTGTTTCGGAATCGATACGGTTGCCCAGCGCACGGTTGAATGCGGCCATCCAGAATTTGACGAGCATGGACAAGACGAGAGCGGCTAGGGAGACCAGCGTGTAGGCGGTGGGGGAGGGCTTGATGATCTTAGTGACCGACTCGAGGATCAGGTTGATGCCGACGGCGCAAACCAGGACGGCGACAAACAAGCCGGCTAGGTACTCGTAGCGGCCGTGGCCATAGGGGTGCCCCTCGTCGGCCGGGCGGCTGGCAAGGCGGAATCCGAGCAGACTCACGATGTTGCTCGAGGCGTCGGAAAGGTTGTTGAAGGCGTCGGCGATAAGCGAGACGGAGCCCGCGAGCAGACCAGCTATGCCCTTGGCCAGACACAGGGTGATGTTGAGGCCGATGCAGATGAGGCTTGCGGCAAAGCCCGCGTTGGTGCGGCAAGATGCATCGAGCGGCTCGCCCTCGCTGCCGGGAACAAGCGTATGTACCAGCCGATTTACAAATAGCATGGCGTATCTCCTCGCATTCTCATTAAGGGGATAGTGTAGCTCGCGCAGACGCAACGTGTACCGATGCTCAGAAAATGCAGCAATGGTCTGCCGGCGCTAACGGGCGCGAGGCGGAGGGGAACGACTGCCCGCGCGCGTTCGAGTTCACTGCGCCTCCCCGTCCGACCGAGTGCTCCATTTTGGGCCACATGGGTATGGGCACGCGCCGATTTGCTCGACATACTTAATGTCGACAGCCCTGTGCAAAGGAGGACGTTTCCATGGACGAGATGTTTGCCATTAAATGCCAAAACTGCGGCGGCCCCATGTATTCGCACCAGGCAAAGCGCAGCTTTGAGTGCGCTTATTGCGAAACGGTTATTCCGTGGCAGGCCGATGCGGGGGAGCCCATGAGTGCCCTGGGCATTCGTCATACGCCGTTGACGGTAGTTGACGGGCTGCTCAAGCTCACGCACGTCTCGCAGCTCGAGCGCCCAGAGGACCCGGACTGGTATTTCTTCAATTCACACTGGCGCAATCAGTCGGTTCTGGAGCATCTGCTGTGGGAAGATCGCGGAACGGCGCAGGAGTTCCAAGGGGCGACGCATGTGAGCATTCCCTGCCCCTTCTGCGGCGCGTCCTTTGAGGGGTCATCGACCCAACGCGTGTTTGAGTGCCCGTCGTGCGGCAACAAGATTGGCGTGGCCGACCTGCTCAAGCCCGGCACGTTTAGTAAGCGCCTGACCATGGGCGTGGGTGCCGAATATGTTCCCGAACAGGGCGTCCCCTGTGAGATATCGCCGCAGCAGGCACGTGCCAACGCGCTGCAGCTGGTGCGCCAGTACCCGGACGCCTTTGCCGGGCACGATGTAGAAGACGCGATCCAAAACAACATGATGCTTTTCTATTTCCCCATGGCGCTCGCGGACCTGCGCATGATGGCGTCCTTCCCGGGCAAGTGCCTGAGTAAGGAGACCCTGGTGTACTACGAGGTGCTCGACTGGGCATATCCCAGGGCCAACTACCTGGATGTTCGCCTTATGGGCATTTTGGAGCCGTGGGATTTTGGCAAGGTGGGCCCGTTCGATCCTGCCATGCAGGAGGGTGACTTCCGCGTTGTCTCCGTCGATGCGTCTACCAAGGACCAAGTGGTTATTGATAAGCTGGCGCTCGATATTGCCGGCAACGATGCCGAGGCGACCCTGGGGCTCAATAAAAAGAGCATCTGCGCCTGGGCGCGCAAGGCTCGCAAGCACAAGGACGGCCTGGTGATGGTACCGGTCTACTTTGTCGATCGCCCGGCGTCGGATAGCCGCGACGGCGAGCAAGTGCGCATCGCCGTGAACGGCCAGACGGGTCGCGCGGCCGCGGTGGTGTTTAGCGACAAGCGCGAGACGCATGTGGTGGCACCGCTCAATCCCAACGTGATGCTGTCGAGCGAAAGCACCGTGCACGCCACGCCCATCGAGGTCAAATACGTTAAATCGCCGTTCCTATACCAGATCGTACGTCGCGGAGGCGGCGAACAGCCGCGGCAGGTGGCAGCGGCGGAGGGTTCCTACCGAGAGGAGAAGCCCAAACGCCGCGGTCTGCTGGGTGCGCTATTTGGGAAATAGGGAGTAGTGCTGGGGTGTCGGGCTGCATCACAAGGTCATTAGATGAATTTAAAAGTGCTGGGAACGTGCTACCATTGCCGATAGCCTTAATCTTGTAGAAGCGGAGGCCGGATTATGGGTTTTGCGGATCAGCAGCTTCAGATTCAGGTACCGTATTCTCCTGACGACACGTTTAATGCCTTGGAGGCAGCTATGGAAAAGCTGCCTAAAGTAAAAGTTGATAGCGCATCGCCCGCAACAAGAACAGTTGCAGCCGAGATTGGTATGAGCCTTTGGTCCTGGGGTGAAAATATCAGTATTTCGGTTGTTCCAGTTGAAGGCGGATCTGGCGTTACTGTCAACTCGTCATCTAAGGTCAGGACAAACGTATTAAACGGGGGCAAAAATGCAAAGAATATTGCCGAGATAGTCGATGCCCTATCGAAGGAGCTCGAGCAGTATCCGCAGGTTTCACAGACTATTGAGACGCTGGTGGATAGTGGTGATGTAGTTGCAAGGCCCGAGAGACTTGCAGCGCTGCGTGATAGTGGAGTACTTACCGAGGAAGAGTTTGCTGCAGAAAAGGCGAAAATCCTTTCGTAATTAGACACGATGGTTGGATTTGCTTTCTGTTATTGAACTTGTTTATACCAGGCTGAAAACATCGTGTGGAATAAAAGTGCGAAGTAGCCTCGCCTTATACGGCAATAGGGACCTCTTTTGGGCGCCCTGCCTTTGGTGCGTCGGCGAGTCGTGCCTCGATGGAAGCTTTGGACACCATGCGCTTGGCGCCGTCCTTCCATGAATCCAACATTCCTGCATTTATCAGTTGCGATACCCGTGCTGAGCTAACACCGAGCATACGTGCGGCATCCGCTGCGGTGACGGCGGGGATGTCGCCGAGCTCGCGGCTGACGGCCACGGCGATAATCTTGCCGCCGTGTTGTGGCTGGTGTCCAAAGTCCGGCGCGGGAAAATCGACGCCGCCCATAAGGTGATGGTCGACCATACATGCGAGAAAATCGGCGGCGCTTTCGACGGCGTCGTTTAGGTCGGATCCGAACGTTCCACCTCCGTCCAGCGAGCCACATGGCACGGCATCGACCATACCGTCCGAATCAAAGAACTCGAATTCCCATACGTAAAGCATGTAAGGCCTCCTCTAATGGCGAATAATACGAGGCGTACTCCTAGAAGCATTGCCAGTCGCATCGATGCGGCTGATCATGTCTATCTTAAAGCCTCGCGCGGACTCGAATTTCAATGTCGCCTAGCGCCTTCGTGCAGGATTCCCGAAGTGACTAAAATGTGACCATAGAGGCAGTTTTAGCGAACCCCATGGGAGTGACACGCATGGACAACAGCACCTTGTTGTTCCAGGACAAAGGTTCGGGCAGGTTTAAAGACGTCAAGATCTAGCCTAACCGTATCGAGGTGCTCAAGAAGGGCACGTTTGGTGGCAAGCGCACCGAGATCGTTTACCTTAAGGACATCACGGGGGTCAACAGGATCAAGGGTCGCGATGTTTTCCTACGTAACCGGCTGTTGACTGCCTGCGTCTTTTGCCTGAGCAGCCGTGCGAAGGCCCAGGAGTTTGTTAACGCGTTGAACATGGTGATGTAGCCTATGGCGGCGTTCGGGCCACGGTAAAAATCGGGGGCGCAGAATGGTATTCTGCGCCCCTCATCAAATCGATGTGTCCAAAAGGGCCGGATGGCCTACTCGTCAACACCTTCGTTGCCTTCGCGGTCGTTAACAAGCATTGCCGCGCCGACGGCTGTTGTCGCTGCGGCGGCAGCGGCGAGCCCGGCGGCGATGCCAGAGCCGTCGCCCGTGCCGGCGAGTTTTCCGCCCGAGCCCTTGCCCTTGTTGCCCTTACCGTTCTTGTCCGCGCTGCCCGCGTTGGCATCGTTGCCGTTGCCGCCGCCGGTACCGTTGCCGGTGTCGCCCGCGTCGCCCGAAGTCGTCACAGTAAAGCTTGCGGCTCCGTCGGTGGCAAGCGTGTAGTTCTGCGCCGCGTCGCCCAACAGGCCTTTCGCACGCACCCAATACGTCCCCGCGGCAAATGCCTCATCCTCGGCCATTGCCGTGCCCGGAGCGCCGTTTGCATCGTGCATAAACTCGAGCTGGGCGGTGCAGGCATCGCCTTCGAGCTTGCCCTCGAGCGGCGCCGCGATCTTTGCGCGCACGTCCTCGCCGGCCTTAAGGCCCTCGAGCCCTTCAAAGTGGGGCGTCAGTGCGCGCGGGTCGATATCGATGGGCACGGAACCCTGCAGTTCCGTAACGGTCTCGTTGCCCAGGGCGTCGACATCCACGTATTCGATAGCAAACGTGTTGCCCGAAGCCGCCACGTTGAGTACGTTACTGCTGTCGACAAGGCGGAAACGACCCTCGCCAACGGTCTTTCCATCCTGGAGTGAGGCATCGCTCAACGAGTCGCCGTATGTCATGCGTATACGGGTCGGGAGGTAGTACGAAACGGTCTGCTTGTGCTTCGCATCGTAATTGCGCTGGTAGATGCTTCGGGCCAGTGCCGCATCAACAAAGTCGGACGCAATGATGCCAATGTGCTTGAGGCAGTCCTCCTTTGTGCTCTCATTTCCGGTGCTGTTTATATACTGGCTCTTGTATAGATGCTCGTTGACCACTCGTGCTGCGGTAAAAGGATTGCTTCCTTGCTTGTAGTTCGTGCAGCTGGTGTAGTTGATACACCAGCTGTGCTCCAGGACCTTTACCTTGGCCCCGTCATTGTCCTCGACGTCCACCATGATGCGGGCGAGCTTGGTTGTCTCCTGCAGCGCCATATCGACCCAGCCGATTTTGTCGGTTCCTGTGCATTCGTAATGGTCCTGGGCGTATACCTTGGTGCAATAGGGCTCTTCGTCACCCGTTTTCCCCACGGCTTCAAAGCCCCGCTCGTCTCGAACGAGACACATAGAGGTGCTGTCGGTGTGTGCTGCGATTTTGTCGTCCCATTGGGTGAGGTCGAGGCCCCATGTGTGGCTGCTTACGCTGTTGCCGGCGAGCCCAAACCGACGCAGCAGGACGATCTTTCCGCGCACCTCGCCCAGCGTGGGGATGCGGCTCGATGTGTAGAACAGGTCGGGGTTCTCATCAAAAACCTTGCCCAAGGCCGTCGTGAGGCTTTCGTCGGTAGCCTCGTCATTGCCCCGCGACACGAGCATGATGAGCGCTTCTGTCGGGTTTTCGCTCAAAAACGTATTGAAGTACCCGATGACATCGGAGAGATGCATAAAGTTCCCGTCTTTTTTGAGCAGGTAACAAGCTCCGTGGTCGATGCCGGGGTTCTCGCCCTTTCCAAGTCGAATATCAAAATAGCGAACGCCTTCGAGCAGCTGCGTGGGGATGTAATCCTGCTGGCATTTTGCTTGGGAGGATTGGGGCTCGGTGTCGTTGTCCACGCTGCAGGTGCCCGAATCGTGCGTGCCCGGGATGCTCAGTTCGTCGAGGAACTTGTTGTTGTCGACGTATTTCATCCAACATGGTCCGTCGACGTAGCTGCTATACGTGGTCCAGTCGATACTTCTAACCGTGGTATTGATCTTGCCCATGTCGTAACCGACAAGTTCGAGCTCCCACGGAATGCTCTTCCTCTTATGGCAGATCTTGTTGTTGTCCTGGTCTTTGCCGTCCTTTTCTATGGCCAGGTAATTAATGTCTTTTTTCTCGTTTGTGCGGTCTCGGATGATATAGGTTCCGTTTGGCTGGCGATCGAACGCAAAAGAGCGGCTGGGCTTGTCGTCATGCTCGCCACTCCATACGTGGATGACCTTTCCATCTTTGTTCGAGTCGCCGTCGACCGACCAAATGCTGTAGCCCGTCTTTTTATGCTCTTCGAAATTGAGTAAGGTGCGGATGGCATACCAATTTGTATTATCTGCATCGGTCAGCACGTTCTCAAGGATGAGCTTGCTGGACGTGCCGTCATTAAACAGGTGGCAGGCGTTGCCGATAACGTTGCCGTCTTCATTGACGCTTGCGGTGCGAAAATAGCCCGCGGGGCGAAGGCGAATGACGAAATTATGGAGGCTCTTCGCCGGTGTGGGCGCGTCTTCTGCAAATGCCGCTCGCAGGGGAATACCCGGCGTCACGGTTTCGGGCAGGCTTGCAAATGGCGACAATGCTGCGAGTCCAAGGCCCAGCGTAAACGCTCGGCGACTGATGGCATGGTGTTCGGTCATAACTCCTCCATTCGCAGGGTGCGGTTATGCACTTATTTTGGTCACTATACTGCTCGGATGTTTAAAGGTGTCGGCTTAAATTGTGTGCGCGGCGCTATAAATCGGCGGGAGGACGCGTTGGGGCGCTTGTCTACTTGTGCTGCTACCGCGCTGGGGTGGTTTTGCCGCCCGGCACCCTCGCGTTTGCCGGCTACCGGCATAAGAAAGGGAGGGTCGGTTTACCGGCCCTCCCTTAGTACGAAGCGCTGGGGCACCGTCGCTTGTTAGCGCTGCGTTCGTATTTCCCGTTGCGCTCGCCAGTCGCTTAGCGCTTGATCTCGATATCCTCGAGCTTAACGTCCATGGCCTCGGTCTTGGCCTTGGCGATGTCGTCGGCAAATTCCAGAGACTTCATCATGGTCTCGACGGCGTCCTTGTGCTCCTCGACGTTGTCGACGCGCACGTACACGCTGCCGCCGTCAACGTCGGTGAAGTACTCGGTCGTCACACCGCCCGTGTGCGTGTAGGAAGCGTTGCGCCAGGACTTGCCGTTGTACTTGACGGGATCATTCTCGGTCCACTCAAAGTCGGTCTTCCACTTGGCCTCGTAGTCAAACAGCTCGTCGGCGTTCTTGTCAGGGTCGAAGACGGGGATGAAGCGGTCGCTGGCGTGCTCGCTTTCGGTGAACTTAAACTGGGCCCTGTCGGCGGTGTCGCCTGCAACGTCGGTGATCTCGACGCCCTCGGGGACCTCGACCTTAAACCAAATGAAGTCGGTCCTCATATCCACGGCTGGCTTTTCTGCTCCGCCGCCACCGCCGCTGCCGGTAGCGCCACCGCTTCCGCCACAACCCACCAGGGTAACTGCGGCAAAGAGGCTTGTGCAGAGGGTGAGAATCGCTAAGGCCTTCTTTTTCATGGTCGTGTCCTCCTCGATCTGTAACCGCCCATGGATTACCTGCCTTTACTGTACGCGCGGACGGCTCGCTAGGGTGGGCCATGTGTCCCATTCTGGGGGCCGGATTTGCGCCGGCGAGTGGCAATATGTCCGGGCGCAAAAGAGGGGAGGGCCGGTGCTGCCGACCCTCCTTGGGTTGGGGCCCGTTGTTTTAATGGGGCGCGTGTACGCGGGTGCGCGTAGGCGCGTGCGGGTGTCCCGTTACTTGATCTCGATGCTCGAAATCTCGACTTCTCGTGCCTCGGAAACTGCCTCTGCCATGTCATCGGGGAACTCGATGGAGTTGAGGAGCGCCTCGGCTTCTTTCTTGTGCTGGTCGAAGTTCGAGATAAGGACGTAGACGCTTCCCGGCTCAACGTCGGTAAAAAGCATGGTTGAGATGCCGCTGTTGTCCTCGTATGTTCCGACGAGCCACGTCCTGCCGTCATACTCGACGGACCCGCCATCCTTCCACTGGAACGTATCCCCCTTCTTTTCCGCCTGGTCGGCGTGGGATTCCTCGGCCGTCAGCGCTTTTTTCCAAACGGGGATAAAGCGATCGGCCGAGGCGTTCTCGTCTTCGGGGAAGGTGAGCTGGACCCTGTCGGCATTCTTGCCGGCGGAGTCGCTTACGCCGACGCCCTCGGGCATCTCCACCTTAAACCAGATAAAGTCGGTCTTCTTGGCGACGGGGGCCTTTTCCTTGCCCTCGCTCTTGGCGCCGCCGCTGGGGCCTCCGCCCGATGCGATCCCGCCGCAGCCGACAAGGGCAAACGCGGCAAAGAGGGCGATGCAAAGGGAAAGGATCGATAGGGTCTTTTTCTTCATGGTGGCGTCCTCCTTGTCTGCCGATGACATCACGGCGCCGCATGCTGTTGGGGTACTGATTGCGCTGGCGGCGGATGTCTCTGTGTACTGTGCGGCTTATGCCTCCGTTCATCGCTTGTGGCCGTTGCGCGGCCGTTCCCCAACTGGGTTCCTTACTTATAGATATGCCCCAGCATGTGCTGCCCGGGAGTCTCGAAAGGTGGGCCAGATGTCCCATGTTTGCGTGTGCGGGCTTGCCGCAAGGTGGGCCTGGCGCTGGGCAAGCGTGCCGCTTGGTTGATGCTCCCAATGTTGCGCAACAGCAATGCCGGCTTGAGGTTTTAGACTTGGCTGTGACAAAAGCTAAACCACGAAAGGTCGAACGATGTTCTGTCAAAAATGCGGACAGCAAGTTCCCGATGGATCGACGTTTTGCACGCATTGCGGGGCGTCGCTTGCGGGTGGTTCCGCGCCGACGTCCGCGGGCGCTGGTCCTTCCTCTGCCCCGGGCCTGACCCAGTCGATGCCGCCGGTCGCGCCCGCGCCTCAAAAGTCTAAGAGCAAAGCTCCGATTGTCATCGCGGTGGCGTGTGCCGCCGTGATACTCCTTGGGGGTGGCACGGTGTTTGCGCTCACGATGCTTAACGGGTCCAAGAGCTCTGACACGCAAATCTCGGTGATCGATACCGGGTCTTCGGACGAGAAAGATTCTTCTGCCAAGAAGAAAAGCGACAAGTCCAAGGCCAAGGAGTCTTCGTCGTCGGATGACGAGGCCGTTCCCGAGGACGAGTCGGCATACTACGGTTCGGGCGATTCGGACGATTATCTAACCGACGTGTATACGTACACGAACGACATGCATCCTTATAGCATGTCGATTCCCAATCGCTTTGAGATGGAAGATACTCCCAGCAGCAGCGGCGCTAGGTATAAGGATCCGGAGACGGGTTTTGTGATCAACCTGTTTGGCTACGTCAACATTAACGACGAAACTGCACACGAGATGTTCGTCGACGCGGACACCTCGGGCAAGGCCGATCTCTATACCGCAGAGGGCGACAACTGGTACGTGGTCTCGTGGCGCGACGGCGACACGATCATTTACGAAAAGACGATCGTCACGGATTCGACGATTGCCACGGCGCATTTGGAGTACTCGACTGCAAACCGCGACATGGGGTCGAAGATTATCGATACGCTGTTGCCGACGTTCCAGGTGGACTAGGCGCCCGTGCCTATAGCCGGCAATCGGAAACGCCGATAGCCAGAGCTCCTGACAGCCTTTGTCTTATGGGCTAGACTGGCTTGGACAAGATCGATGAATGGGACAGCCGCTTCCTAGCGTCGTTGTCCCATTTTTATTATGCGTGCGGCCCGTGGTGGCCGGCGCGGTGGGCAGAGGTGTTTCGATGAGCCAAGAGATGATGGATAAAACCTGTCGCGGTTTTGCCGAGGCGTTGGCTGCACGCGAGCCGGTTCCCGGCGGCGGTAGTGCGAGCGCGTTTGTGGGAGCACTGGGCGCCTCGCTGTGCGGGATGGTTGCTCGCTATGGTGCGACGAACCCTGCGCTTGCCGATCGTGCGGACGATCTGACGCACGCATTTGCCCAGGCGGATGAGTTGGCGCGGGAACTTGTGGGTCTGGTCGCCGAGGATGTTCGTGCGTACGGCCAGGTGTCTGCGGCGTACGGTATTTCGCGCGAGGATCCGGCTCGACCTGCGGCGATTCAGGACGCGTTGCACGTGGCCGCCATGCCACCGTATCGGATTATGGATGCCTGCGGGCGCGCGCTGGCGCTGCTCGAGGACATGGCGGACAAGGGCTCCCGACAGCTGCTGTCCGACGTGGCATGCGGCGCCGTGTTCTGCCGCGCCGCCATGCAGGGCGCGAGTCTGACGCTCTTTGCGAACACCACGTCTATGAAGGATCGTGCCCGCGCCGAGGAGCTCGAGGCTGCGTGCGATGAGCTGCTGGATACGTGGCTACCGCGCGCCGACGCTCTGGCGCGCCGCGCCGCTGACGCAGCCAGGAAGAGGGGATAGCTATGGCTGAGCTGCTGAAGGGGGCCCCTGTTGCCCGTGCTTTGACCGAGGAACTCGCTGCTCGCTGCATGGCTTTGCGTGAGCGCGGCGTTGTGCCGACGCTGGCCATCGTGCGCGTGGGCGAGCGCGAGGACGACCTATCCTACGAGCGCGGTGCCCTCAAGCGCTGCGAGAAGGTCGGCATCGAGGCTCGTCGCGTTTTGCTTCCTGCCGATGTTTCGCAGGACGAGCTACTGGCGGCTATTAAGGACATCAATGCCAACCCCATTGTTCATGGCTGTCTGCTGTTCCGCCCGCTGCCTGCCGGTCTTGACGAGGATGCAGTTGCCGCGGCACTCGATCCCGCCAAGGATGTTGACTCCATGACGCCGGCCTCGCTGCTTACCACGCTTTCGGGGCGTGGCGAGGGTTTTGCCCCTTGCACGGCCGAGGCCGTGCTGGCGTTGCTGGACCATTACGGCGTTGAGCTGGATGGGGCCAAGGTCGCGGTCGTCGGCCGATCGCTGGTGATTGGCCGTCCCGTTGCCGCCATGCTTACGGCTCGCAATGTCACAGTGACGACGTGCCATACGCATACGCGCGACTTGGCTGCCGAGTGCCGTTCTGCCGACATTATTGTTGCCGCGGTTGGACGTGCGCACACGATTGGCGCGGATGCGGTTCGCGAGGGCCAGACGATCATTGATGTGGGCATTAACTGGGACGAGGCCGCCGGCAAGCTGGTCGGCGACGTCGATTTTGATGCTGCTGAGCCGGTTGTCGGCTCCATCACCCCCGTGCCGGGCGGCGTGGGCGCCGTAACGACGGCGATTCTCGCTAAACATGTGATTGAGGCGGCCGAGCGCGCATCGAAATAGGCGTTTTCGGGCTGTTTAGAGGGCTGGCTCTATACCCCGTGTGCAAAAATGCCAAATATGAGTACTGCTGCCTTGTTCGTTACATATCTTTGAGATCAATTTGACTCCCTAACGATATTAAATATCGTTAGGGAGTCTCTTTTATTGGACCTATGGGGAATAACGTTATCTTACTTTTGGACAATTGGGGATTTCCGGCACTTGCTAGAAGGAAAATTGCTGTTACTAAATTGGTGACAGTACTCATATTTGGCATTTTTTGCCCACAGGGGCTGCCGGGGCGGCGGTTTCGCCCTTTTTGCGCCGAAGCGATACACTGTTGCCGTTTGATTTCTTCGCTCAAGGAGGATGCGCATGCCGTGCACAACGATTTTGGTTGGTAAGAACGCGAGCTACGACGGGTCGACGCTGGTCGCCCGCAACGAGGACTCGTCCAACGGGGTGTTTGAGCCCAAGCGCATGCGCGTGGTGCATCCCGACGAGCAGCCGCGTGTCTACACGAGTGTCCTGAGCCACTTGACCGTTGAGCTGCCCGACAATCCCATGCGTTACACGAGCGTCCCCGACGTCGTCCCGGGTCATGGCATTTGGGCCGAGGCCGGCTTCAACGAGCTCAATGTTGGCATGTCCGCAACCGAGACGCTTACCACCAACGAGCGCGTCCGCGGCGCCGATCCGCTCGTGGACTACGTGCCCGCCAAGGGCAACGAGGGCGAGGACGGCTATGTTCCGGCGCAGCCCGGCGGTCTGGGTGAGGAGGACATGGTGACCCTGGTGCTGCCGTACGCCAAGTCTGCCCGCGACGGCGTGCGCATTCTGGGCGAGCTGCTCGAGCGCTACGGTACCTACGAGAACAACGGCATCGCCTTTAGTGACGTTGACGAGATTTGGTGGCTCGAGACCATCGGCGGGCACCACTGGATCGCCAAGCGCGTGCCCGACGACGCCTATGTGACCATGCCCAACCAGCTGGGTATCGACAGCTTTGACCTGGACGACGCCGAGGGCGACCAGGCAGATTATATGTGCTCTGCCGACCTGCGTTCCTGGATGGCCGAGTGGCATCTGGACCTAACGCTGGGCGTCGAGGGCGACGGTCCCGCCGCGGTCTTCAACCCGCGCGAGGCCTTTGGCTCGCACAGTGACAGCGACCACGTCTACAACACGCCGCGCGCCTGGTACATGCAGCGCTGCCTCAACCCCAGCGATGTGTGGGACGGTCCCGAGGCCGACTACACGCCCGAGAGCGACGACATCCCCTGGAGCCGCGTGCCCGAGCGCAAGGTGACCATCGAGGACATCAAGTACGTGCTTTCGAGCCACTACCAGGGCACGGAGTACGACTG
Organism: uncultured Collinsella sp.; assembly: GCA_902496645.1. Taxonomy (GTDB): domain Bacteria; phylum Actinomycetota; class Coriobacteriia; order Coriobacteriales; family Coriobacteriaceae; genus Collinsella. The sequence continues at coordinate 13,700 of CABVBR010000001.1, read as the reverse complement.
CTACGGCAGTAAGGGCACGCCCGCCACGCGCGGCGCCTATCGCCCCATCGGCATCAACCGCAATAGCCAGCTCGCCGTGCTGCAGCTGCGTCCCTATGCGCAGCCGGCGTATCGCGCCGTGCAGTGGATGGCGTTTGGCTCCAACTCGTTTAACGCGCTTGTGCCGCTGTACGCCAACGTCGAGACCATGCCCAAGTACTATGCCGACACACAGGCTCGCGTGACGTCCGAGAATTTCTATTGGGCAAATCGCCTGATCGGTGCCTTGGCCGATGTTCGCTTCCATGAGTGCGGTCGCGCGGTCGAGGATTATCAGGAGAAGGTCGGTGGCATGGGCCACAAGCAGATCCACGACGTTGACGCTGCCGTAGCCGCGCTGCCCGAGGCCGAGGTGCCCGCCGAGCTCGCCCGCGCCAACGAGGCCTTTGCCGAGCTCGTACGCATGGAGACCGATGCCCTGTTGGGCAAGGTGCTCTACACCACAAGCTGTGCCATGAAGAATTCCTTCGCGATGAACGATAACGTGAGGTAAAGACAACCTTGCAGCGAACGAGCGGGGCAAACGCCGTCAAAGGCTTTGCCCCGCTCGATTCCTATCTTGGCGGTAAAACGATTTTGTGTCGTTCGCCCAATCTTGGGTACAAGAAGGCCAATGCAATTGTTCATGATTGGAGCCAACCATGGTTATGAAACTCGATCAGCTTGTTAACGGTGCCATCAACGTGGGCTTCGGTGCCGCCGCCGTTGCCGTCGAGGGCGGCAAGAAGGTTCTCGACGACCTCGGTACCAAGGGTGAGCAGGTCCGCAAGGATGCCGGCACCCCCGATATCGCCCGCAGTGTATCCGACATGTTCGAGCAGGCCGGCGGCACCATCTCCGACCTGACCGAGCGCCTGGGCATGCAGGGCGAGACTGCGGCACAGCGCGTGCTCGACGAGCTCATCCTGGCCCGCGTCCGCGTTATGACCGCCCCCGAGCGCACGGCCTTTTTGGCCCATGTGCGCGACATCGTCGATTCGGTCGAGGACAACGTGACCTCGGTGCCCGTCGAGTCTGTTGAGCCCGACGACGCAGAGGACGCCGAAGAGGCCGAGTAGCAGCGCAGATGGCAGATTCCACCACCGATTACAACAATCTAGATCCCTTGGGTGACGAGGCGGCGGTTGTCGACGAGGTCGATGCCGCCGTCTCGGGCGCTCGCAAGAAGCCGCGCGCTGTCGATATGGTCCCCGAGGAGCCCGACGCGATGGCGCCGGACGAGGAATACCAGCTCACACCGGCAGGTCGCCGCGAACGCATCGGTCAGATTGTTCGCCTGATTAAAAAGTACCGCGTATGGGATAACCTCACGCCGGTTCGCCTGCGCCGCCTGCTCGAAGAGCTCGGCCCCATGTTCGTCAAGATGGGGCAGATTCTGGCCAACCGCTCCGAGATTTTGCCGCAGCGGTTTTGCGACGAGCTCCGTCGCCTGCGCTCCGACGTAGAACCGGTGCCGTATGAGGTAGTGCTCCGCTGTCTGGAAGAGGAATACGGCCAGCGCTTGGGGCAGATGTTCGACGCGATCGATCCCAATCCGCTCGGAAGCGCGTCGCTCGCGCAGGTACACCGCGCCCGCCTGGTGACGGGCGAGGACGTGGCCGTTAAGGTGCAGCGCCCCGGTGCGCAGCAGGTCATGGCGCAGGACATCGACATCATCCGTTCGGTGGTGCGCATCGTTTCCAAGTTTGTCAACACCGATCAGTTTGTTGACCTGCACGGCGTGGTCGAGGAGCTGTGGACCTCGTTTCGCGAGGAGACCAACTTTTTGGCCGAGGCCAAAAACCTCAACGATTTCTATGAGTTCCATAAGAGCGTCCATGGCGTGTCGTGTCCCAAATCCTACTTGGACCTTTGCACCGAGCACGTCGTGGTCATGGACTACATTGACGGCATCTCGATTGCCGATCCCGAGCTCCTGGTGGCCGAGGGCTATGACCTGGAAAAGATCGGCTCGGCGATCGTCGAGGACTACTCGACGCAGGTGCTCGATGACGGCTTTTTCCATGCCGACCCGCATGCGGGAAACATCATCCTCAAAGACGGCATCGTCTACTTTATCGACCTGGGCATGGTCGGGCGCATGTCGAGTCACGATCGCGGTATCGTCAAGGACATGATCTTTGCCGTGGCCGAGGGCGACGTGCCCAAGCTCAAGGATTCGCTTATGCGCTTTGCCGTGACGCGCGGCGATTCGGCCGAGCTCGACCATTCGGCCTTTTTGTCCGACTTGGACTTTATCGTCGCCGACTTTGCGGGTCTTGACCTTAAGGATCTTGATATCGGCGAGTTTTTGACCTCGCTGCTAAACCTGGCGCGCAAGAACGACGTTGAGCTGCCGAGCGTGGTGACAATGTTCGCGCGCGGCATGGTGACGCTTGAGGGCCTGCTGACCGAGTACATGCCCAACGTCAACATGATTCAGATCATCCAGACGCACATTAAAAATGAGAAGAGCGCCTATGCGCGCGTCCGCGAAATGGGGCGCGATCTTGCCGCGAGCAGCTATCGCGCGGCAAAAGGCTCGCTCGAGGCGGCCGAGTATCTGGGCTTGGCGTCGCGTATGCTTACGCGCGGCCAGCTTAAGGTGAACACGCAGATCATGAGCAGCGATAAGGCGCTGCGACAGCTGGGTGGAATTATCGACCGCATGTCGATGGCAATTGTGATTGCCGGCCTGTTTATCGGCTCGTCGGTGGTGTACTACGCGCGCATCGAGCCGGTTGTGTTTGGTATCCCGGTCATTGGCTTTATGGGCTACGTGAGTGCGCTGGTGCTGGCGCTGATGCTGGGCCGCGAGATCTGGCGCAACAGTCACGGCGGTAAGCATTGATCCCTTGGGGACGGAGGAAAACGGATCATTTTGCCTTGCGTCGCGCCGACGTGGGCTGGTCCGAACAAAACTATGCCGGTTTACGGGGCTGGAGTGCCGAACCTCGACCATGCCGGAATCCGTGCTTTTAAAACCGCAGGTAGATGAGTCGTTGGTTTTCGAAAATGGCAGGTATGGTTGCGAGGTGCTGATTCAGCGCCGTAATCCGGCATAGTTTTGAAACGGGCTGTTCTTGCAAGGTCCGACGACAGCTCTTCCTATTGCAAACCATAGCTTTTACCTTGGGCTTCGCCTGCGTTCGAGGCCCTTTTGCGTGATACCATACTGACAGTAATAATCGATGGCCTAGATGGTGGTGCGGAGACGCACGAATGTGCAGTTTTCCTGCGCGTTTGGGAGAATCGGGGTGCAAGTCCCCGGCTGTACCAGTAACCGTAATTCCTCTTGACCCGGGATGTTCGCGTCGCAGATCGGACGGCGCGCCCGGGCCGTTAAGGTTAAGTCGGATCGCCTCCCATCTTGCACGCGGCCGCGGCGCATGCCGCCGGCACGCGTTGGGCTCTGGAGGGAAGGGGGACCCCGATGGGGGTACTCGAGCGCAATGTGCGCGATGACGTGGGGCAGCCGCTGGGCAATGTCCCAAGTTCAGACAATAGGAGACAAATGGATATGTTTGAGGACGAGCGCCAGCGCGCCTCGTGGCGTCGTCATGGAGCGATTGCCCGTGGCGTAGCCAAGCGCGGTCTGGTGGCGTTCCTGGCTTTTGCCATGGCTTTTGGCGCCACGCCGGCGCAACTTTGGGCCGAGGGTGCCGATGGCATTGCCGAGGCTGTGGCCCAGGCTGCGACGGGCAGCGAGGGCGCGGCGGCCGACGATGACGCTGCTGCCGGCACCGGCGCGAACAGTGCAGCGGCGAGCGCTGCTGCCGATGACGTCGGCGCAGATCAGGGCGCAACTGCGAGTGCCACGAATGGCGATGACACCGCTGCAGACAACGCGACTGAGTCCGAGAGCTCTCCCGCGGTGCCTGCTGCTTCGGAGCAGAAGAACGCCGTTGCCGCCGCGTCCGCCACAACGCTTTCGAGCGAGGCCAAGGTCTTCATCCAGGACACCAAGGATAAGGACAGCTCCTATTCCACGAAGTCGGGCGCGCTCAGCGCGGGCGATACGCTCTGGGCAAATATGTACGATGAGGTCGAGGACGACTGGTACGGCACTACGACTGAGTCCGTTGCCAATCCCGGCACCTGGACTTACACCTGGCTCGCCGGCACGACCAGGGCCAGCAGCAATGTCGCCGACTACACCGAGGTCGTAGGCCACGAGCAGTCGCTCACCGTCACCGCCGCGATGGAAGGCAAATACTTCATCTGCAAGGTAACGGTTGATGGCAAGGATTACTTCGGCCCCTCGGTTTCGTACGGCTCGGGTATCAATGCCAACAACATCCCCGGTCCCGTGCTGGGTGCCGGGCAGATGGAGCTTAACAGCGTCAAGCTGAATAGCGACACGCCGAGCATAGGCGATACCCTGACGGCGACTCCGTACATAAGCTATTATCAGCAAGCCCCCGCCGACGCCAAGGTTACCTACACGTGGTCCGCATCCACCTCGCAGTATTCGGGCTTTACCAAGATCGAGGGCGAGACGGACGCTTCGCTCGTGGTGGGCGACGACCTTGAGGGCAAGTACATCAGGGTCGAGGCCAACGCTGGCGTCAACACGGTGAACAAGACCACTTCCAGCAAGGTCAAACAGGCCGGTGCGGTGGACATCTACGCGGTTTCGCTCATCAATCCCAAGACCAACAACTCCGTGTTCGCGGTTGGCGATACCGCCCAGGCTCGCGCCAAGGAGAAGGGCGCCTCGACGTTTATCGACGCGAGCAAGCTCAACTATCAGTGGCAGAGCTCTGACACCAAGAGTGGCACGTATACCGATATCGCGGGCGCCACGGGTGAGACTCTCGAGCTAACCGATGCTTTGGGCGGCAAGTACCTCAAGTGCAAGGTGTCCTCGAAGATCGGCTCTTCGAGCTTGACCAACTCGACGGGCGCTCTCGTCGCTGCTGCTGGTTCAATTAATGTCTCGAGCGTGACTATGAGCCCGACTTCGGGCAAAGTCGAGGTTGGTTCCACGATTATGGCGACCGCCAAGGCGGGCTCCACCGACGTTACCTCCGACTCGCATGTCACGTGGCAGTGGTACAAGGGCAAGTCAAATACCGCCAGCTCGTGCAACACGCCTATCGAGGGTGAGACCGGTAACACCCTGACGGTGACCGCCGCCCTTAAGGGCTGGTACGTCGTGGCCAAGGCCAACGGCGGCTATGGCGAGCAGAAGCCGTACTATGCGGCGGGTCCTGTCTCCGTCGCTGGCCAAGTTGAGCTTTACGACGTGCAGTTCGAGGGCTCTCCCGCCACCAACGGCGTACGTGTGGGTGATACGCTCAAGACTAAGGTGCGCAAAAAGGACGGCTCCAACTATCACTATATCGACCGCACCGATAACGTGACCTACCAGTGGCAGTATGCAAACAGCAGCTCGAGCTACGACTCCGCCTATACCGATATCCCCGGTGCTACCGAGGCCGCCTATACCGTTGACGCCGCCTATGCCGGCAAGTATCTGCGCGTGAAGGTGACGAGCGAAAACACCGTTTCCAGCACGCAGAAGAAGAGCTCCTACGGCGGCACGCAGTCCGTTGCCCCGCTCGGCCCCGTGACGCTTAAGGGTCAGTACAAGCTGGCGAGCATTGAGCTTGCCGACAAGGACGTTACGCTCAGCGTGGGTTCAAAGATCACACCGAGCGTGCAGGTTCCGGGTAGCTGGTCGGGCTCGACCAAGGACGTGCCCGAAGATGCCGAGCTCACCATGGCGTGGTATGCCAAGGGCGAGGGCGATGCCGATTGGACCGAGCTCATCGACGGCATCGATACGACTGATGGCAGCCTGACCATTTCGGACACGCTTGTCGGCAAGCGCATCAAAGTTACGGCGAGCGCTCTCGACAACACGGTTGAATGGGTTTCGCCCGACAGCGTTACCGCGGCGGGGGAGTATAACCTGCTGCGCGTGACAACTACGCCGCAGATCAATAGCGATTCGACCCATCTCGTCTCGGGCGATAGCGTTAAGGCGACGGCGCAGGCCAAGCGCGCCGACGGTTCGACCACCAACGGCATTGACGTGACCACTCAGGCGACTGTTGCCTGGTATGCGGCGGATGACGCGGAGGCTCCGGCGGCCGACTGGACGCGTCTGTCCGATATGTCGGGCGCCGAGGCGACTGTTTCGGCTTCTGCCGCGGGCAAGTATCTGAAGGCTGTCGCCACGAGCGGTAGCTCGACGGTCGAGCTCGTCTCCGCCAACAAGGTTATCGCCGCGGGCTCGCTCGAGGCTGCAGTCCAAAAGCTCAACGATGCCAATAAGCAGATCGCTGTTGATTACAGCGCCAAGGGCGGCAACGTCAACGATGTTCTGAAGGCGCAGCTTGCCGATTTGGGCTTCACCGATATTGACGTCAAGGTCTCCGAGGGCGGCGTTGACTTTAAGGCCGAGGACGCCAAGGCCACGGTCGGTATCTCCGACGCCCAGGATAAGACCAACGGCGATGTGACGTTCTTCTACATCGACCCCAACGACTACACCGGTTACAACATCGACGGTCTGCGTAACGCCGATGTGGCGTTTGAACTGTCGCGCGATGGCAAGACCGAGTATTACCTGCCCAACAAGTCCGTGCAGGTTGCTTGGGACGAGGCTAAACTGCAAGACCTTCTTGACGGAGCCGCCGAATCCCTGCAGATTGGCTACGCGGCGGGCGAGTCCGCCGATGGCGTGACCCAAAATGTCACGCTTCCGTACAAGGCGGGTTCCGCAAAGAAATTCTCTGTTGAATGGACAAGCTCCGACACCGAGCGCCTGTTTGTTTCTGGTTATAGCTGGGAAGATAAGACGGGTAAGGTTTCGCGCGCATCGAGCGATCGAGACGTGACGCTGACCGCCAAGGTTACGGTTACGAGCGGCGACATTAAGCTTGCCGGCTCGCATGACTTTGTCGTGACGGTCAAGGGCGATCCTGAGAAGGTCGCCGCCGACAAGAAGGCGCTCCAGGAGAAGGTCGATGCGGCCTTTACCTACGACAACATCAAGTACTCCGGCACCGACACGGTTGCCAACAAGGATGGCCTGACTGCCGATCTGCAGATGCCGCGCACGAGCACGCTCAATATCGACGGCAAGTACTACAAGGTTGAGTACTCCGCCAGCACCGATGACATTACGTTCAACGGCTACAAGGGCACGGTCTACCAGCCGCTGCCTGGCACCGAGGCAGCGAAGACCAAGATCACCCTCACGGTGACCGATAAGTCGAACGCTGAGGTCACGGCAAGCAAGACCCTCGACTTTGCGATTGCCCCGCAGGACCAGGACGAGCTAGATGCCGAACTTTCTCTTATGGAAAAGGCGAAGGCCGGCTATGCTGACGCCATTCTGAATGGCCAGCACGCCAATGCCGTTTCGGCGGACATGCACGCGTTCCAGAAGGCTTACCTTGATGCCGACGGCAACCTTGCCTGGAGCTACAACAAGGCAACGACCGATTCGACCGACTTGGGCGTCGTGCCGGTCGATCTGCCTGGCTATGACGCGATGTCCGGGCAGGATTGGCGTCTGTTTAAGTCGAGCAACAGCTCTATTGTCTCCGCAGAGAATCTCAAGGTCACGCAGCCGCAGTACAACACGAAGGTTGTCGTTTCCTCGCGCCTGACGAGCGAGAAGTACGCTCGCTATGCTGAGCGCTATCCCGACAATGCCACGTACGCCAAGCTTGCCAACCAGGACGTATCGGCAACGTTGACGGTCGTGGGCACGAGTGGTCAAAACAGCCCCGAGGTCACAGCGACGTGCTCCGTCATTGGCATCGATGCCAAGGGCAAGCAGCAGACGTGGGCTGCCGCTTCGCAGTACACGCTCAAGAACGGCTCGACGGCCGCCGATCTTTCCGAAGAGCTCTTTAAGCAGGCCGGTCTCAAGGCCGACTACGACCCCAATGGTTCTTGGGGCTGGGTGCTCAATTCTATTACGTCGCCTTTCGAGCCGGATCGTACTCTTGCATACGACCATGCTACGGGCGCCTATTGGCAGCTGTTCATCAACGGCGTCGCTGCATCGGTGGGCGCTGGCAGCTACTCCCTCGAGGCGGGCGACTCTGTCGTCTGGTGCTACTCGAAGTACGGCGACGCTGCACCCACCGACCGGCTTTCGGTAAGCTGCACCGTTGTCGGTCAGGACGCTTCGGGTGCTCAGCAGACGTGGGCGCAGCCTACGACTGCACTGGTGGAAGAGGGCGCAACTGCCGCCGATCTTTCCGAGCAGGTCTTTAAGCAGGCCGGTATTGGCGCCGACACGGGCAAGGGCTCGTACGGTTGGTTCCTCAATTCTCTGACGTCACCGTTCAATAAGAACGTGACGCTTTCGACCGAGCAGGTTAACGAGAGTACCTGGAAATACTGGCAGTTCTTTGTCAACGGCAAGAAGGCCAATGTCGGCGCAGGCAACTACACGCTCAAGGCCGGCGATGAGATTACCTGGGTCTATGGTTCCGATGGCACCATGCCCGGTCAAGTTTCTGTCTCGATGGAGATCATCGGCAAGAAGGGCGATAAGGCACAGCGCTGGACCGATCCTTCGACGCAGGTGTTTGTTGAGGGCACGACGATCAAGGACGCCACTACCGCCTACTTCGATGCTTTGGGCATCGAGTCTGAGATGTACGACCAGCTGGGCTTCTGGGGCGTTCACAGCCTTGTCTCCCCGCTTGACGGCACTAATAAGTTGGCTGGCGCTTGGTCGTACTTTGTTAACGGTGTTCCCGGATCTCAACTCGATAGCGACTACGTGCTCAAGTCGCGCGACGAGATCGTCTGGGCTTATGCTGCCGGCGATGCGGTTCCCAATCCCGACGAGGTCGTAGTCAATCCGAGCGCCCCGCGTCCGACCGATTGGAAGTCCGATTGGGACGGCAAGTCCAATGCGGCGGTCGAGAACGTTTCGACGCCTACGGGTGCGCTAGCGAGCTCTTGGACGTTCGATTGGAAGGCGTATTCCGGTTCGGCGTATCCCAACGCGAGTGAGCCTATCGTCGTGAACGGCAACGTGTATCTTGCCGTCAATAAGCGTTTGTTAAAGATTGACGCCGAGTCGGGCAAGGTCCTTGCCGAGTCGAATCTTAAGGCTGCGGTCGGTTACACCTCGCGCCCGATTTATGCGAACGGTTTGGTTATCGTTCCGCTTGACGGCGGTGCGGTCCAGGCCCTGACGGCTGACGCGCTCACAACGGTTTGGGTCACTGACTCCGTGAGCAGGACTGCTCAGTCGAATTCTCAGCTGACGGTTGATGGCAATTACCTCTATGTCGGCACCGTTGATGTCGACTATGGAACGAGTACGTACAATAACGGTCATCTGACGCGTATTAATATCCTGACCGGCGCTGTTTCTTGGCAGCATGTTAATCCTGATGAGGGCTATTACTGGACGGGCGCGACGGTGGGTGATGACTTTGTCTTGGTTCCCACCAGTGCCGGTACCGTCGAGATGCTCAGCAAGTCGACGGGTGATGTGCTCGGAAGTGTTTCGGTTGGTGCCGTTGTCAACTCCACCTGCGTGCTTTCGGATGACGGCAGCCATGCCTATCTCATCTCGCGCGACGGCAAGCTACACGTGTTGGCGATTTCTGATGGCGACTCACGCGATGCGGATGCCGCTTCGCGTATTACCGAGGAGCGCGTAGTTGACCTTGGCCTTACCGGCTGCGCGTGTGTGCCTACGATGTATGATGGCAAGCTGATTGTTGGCGGCGAGGTTGCTGGCGGCTCTGCGCTAGCGATTATTGATCTGGCCCACGACTTTGCCAAGACGCTGGTTTCGTCTGCCGATGACGCTGCGCTTCCTACTGGTGGTATCAAGGGCGCTCCGCTGGTGAGTGTCCAGGGCGAAGAGGCGTATGTCTACTTTACGGTTAACTATGGCGAGAGCTCTGATTACGTTAACTACACCTCGGGCGGTGGCGTATATCGTTACAAGTTGGGTGACACTGAGGCTTCTGGCGTGTTTAGCGCAACAGGCCACTACAACTTCTGTGACTCGCCAATTGCTTGTGATGCCCAGGGCAACTTGTACTACATCAACGACTCTGGCACGCTGTTCAAGCTGAATGCTGGCGTTAAGGTTTCGTTTAGCGCTGGCGAGGGGTCCAAGGTCGATTTTCAGACTACGGCCGCCAACGGCTCTATCGCCAAGCCGGCGGATCCGACGCGCGAGGGCTACACCTTCGCTGGTTGGTATACCGACGAGGCTTGTACGGAGGCGTATGACTTTAGCGTTGCGGTGACGGCTGATATGACGCTGTATGCCAAGTGGGTCAAGAATGCCGTTACCCCTGGTGGTAACGGCGGCAATGGCGGCTCCAATGGCGGCTCGGGTAATGCCGGTGCTGGTTCTGGCTCCGGTAACGGCACAAACGGCCAGCAGACTGGCGGTGCTGTTGCTCCGGGCCAAAAGCCGGTGTCCACCACGACCAAGACCGAGACCAAGGACGGCAAGGATTCCAAGAAGGATTCCGACAAGTCCGACAAGAAGGACAGCAAGAAGTCTGATAAGAAGTCCAGCAAGTCCGGCTCCAAGTCGGATACGGGCGCGGCCGCCACGACTACCGCTAAGAAGTCCGCTGAGGCTCCCGCGCAGCAGTCTGGCTTCAATCCGCTTGCCATCGTCGGCGTTGCGGCTGGCGTGATCGGTCTTGCCGTCATCGGTGTGTTCGTGTTTACCAAGCGTCGGTAGGTGAGGGCTGTGTCCAATAAGCCTCAGGACGCCGAGTCCAAGCAGCCCGACTCGTCGTTCATTCAGTTCGACGATGCCAAGCAAAAGGGCGCCGCTTCGGCGGCGTTCGCCCCTCGGCGCAAGGCGCTGCTTGGCGTTCTGACGGCCGTCTGCATTGCGCTGATTGTCGTCTCGCTGGGCTTTGTTCACCCTTCCGTCAGCGGTGCCTGGTCCATCGATTGGATTGTCGAGACCGTGACGGGGGAGAGCGTCGTTGCCAAGGATGCGTCGGTTTCCGGCTCGACTACCGCTTCGGGTAAGACTGGAGCCAAGGGCTCAAAATCTTCGGATGATGCGAGCTCTGGGTCCAAGGATTCGGACGAATCTGACTCCAAGGACGATTCCGAGTCTTCGGACAAAAAGTCGGACAAGGATTCGAAGGAGAAGAAGTCCGAAGGCAAAGGCGGCAAGAAGTCCAGCAACACGTCTGCCGGACAGGGCTCCGAATCCGCCGGTGGATCGAGCTCTTCTTCGGGCAGCGGCTCGGCGTCCGGCGGTGGGTCTGCATCCAACAGTGGCGGCGCCTCTGCGGGCAATCAGGACGGCTCGCAGCAGCCTGGCTACGTCACGGTAACGGTCTCGGTCACATCGAGCGCTGTGGGCAATCCTGTGTCTTCTAGTGGCACCTTCACCTTTAACAAGGGCGCTACGGTCTACGATGCCCTGTGCGCCCTAGGGCTTTCCGTGAATGCGCGCGGCACGTCGTACGGCACGTATGTCGCCGCTATCGGCGGCCTGGCCGAGATGGAGCACGGCGACAAGAGTGGCTGGATGTACTCCGTTAACGGCGAAACGCCCATGACGGCCTGTAGTAATTACACTCTCAAGAATGGCGACACCGTCGTGTGGTATTACGTAACGGGCTAGAGGCCTCGACATAGTGCGCCAGACGGGCGGTTCGGACCAACATCCGAGCCGCCCGTCTTCATGTGAATGGGACGTCGTTTCCCAATCGAGGCTCAACCGGAAATTGCATCCCGCTCTGAAGGCGAATTCCGGGACACAGTTTCCGCATCAGCATCCATTGGGAAAGCGCATCCCGTTCTAGACAGACCGGGATACAGTTTCCCGATGGGACGGGTTTCGGAAAGCGTGTCCCGCTTTGAGGGCTCATTCCGGGATGGGTTTTCCGCATGGGGGCTCATCCGGAAACTGCGTCCCATTCCAGCGTTGTAGCCCGCCTCGTACGCCTTCCTCGGCAGACTCTGCAAACAAAAAACCGGCTGGAACGAGAGTTCCAGCCGGTTATACCTTCAAGCAAATGTCGTACAAACTACGACTGTGCGCCCTCGAGGAAGAAGCGACGGCTAAAGTAGTTGTACCAGGTGACCAGGAACGTGGCGATGGCCTTCATGGCCTGGTAGCCGATGCTCAAAAACGTGACGCCCACAAACATGTACAGGTCGTTGAGACCCAAACCAATCACCGACAGGATGGTGAAGATCGTAAACTCGCGCTTGCGGCTCATGCCCTCGCGATGGTCGAACACGTACTTCATGCTGAGCCAGTAGTTGACCACGACGGACGTGATAAACGAGATCGTGGTGCTCATCAAAAAGTCGAGATGGAACAGCTCGACGAGCGCAATGAGCATGCCCCAGTCGATGCCAAAGGAGATAAGACCCACGACAGCGAACTTGAGGAATTGCTTAGTATGAGGTTGTGCCAGTGCCTTGCGCACGTAATCACATCCAATGCGTTGATGAATCGAGCAGAGGATACTTTAGAGCTTTTGCAAGGGAAACGTAAGGTCTTTGGCAAGAACTATACGAACTCGCCAAATATTCAAGAGGTAATCCGCAAACGTTGCAAATCTTGCCGTAAACGAGCAAGGCCCACGAACAACGCAGCGCTCGACGCGCGTCGTCCGTGGGCCCCATAGTGCAACGAGGAGGCCGAGCTACTTGGTCTCCTCGCCCTCCAGGAAGATCTTTCGGGTCACAAAGTTGTAGACCATGACAAGTGCGGTGGCGCAAATCTTGGCGATATTGGCCTCGAGCCCCAGGCCGGCGTTGAGCGCCAGCACGATACCGTCGTTGAGAGCCAAGCCGATCACGGACAGCACGACAAAGATAATGAACTCGCGGCGGCGGCTCATGCCCTCCTTGTGCGCAAACACGTACTTCATGCTCGCGACGTAGTTAAAGATGAGCGAGACGATAAAGCCGCTGGTATTGGCGATCAGGATATTGAGGCCCAGACCGTAGTGGAGCAGATTCATGATGCCAAAGTCGATGACCGTGGCGACGACGCCGACAACGCCAAACTTCATGATCTGCGCAAGGAGCTTTTGCATGGTACCTGCCTTAGGGTGGCGCGGGGACGCCGTGGGGATGACGAACTCAGCAAGTTTAGCCAATCCCCGCAGGCGGGGCTAGGCGCGCTCCTCGATAGCACCGTTTCTATATGCATCGAGCAGTTGGCGCAGGTCCTGGATTTGGCTGCGAATCTTGGCACCCGTATCGGTATCGCTCACCATGCGGCGACGGTCGGCCTCGTCAAAGCGGTTGGTCTCGCTCTCGATATCGATGTTGCGGGTGAGCGCCTCGGCAACGGTGGTAAAGGCCCGGTGCGACTTAAGGCGACAGCCGCGTGAGCTCGAGATAAGCGTGTAGCCGGCGATGCCCGTCTTGGGATGGTAGCCGCGGCAGAAGCCGCCGTCGATGACCAACAGCTTGCCGTTGGCGCGGATGGGCTGCTCGCCCTTGGTGGTCTTGACGGGCGTATGGCCATTGATGATGTGACCGGTCGGCGAACATGCCATGGGGGCAACGCCGAACTCGCGCATGATGTCGTCGCAGACCGAGGGCGACTTGGTAAGCGTAAAGTACGGGTCCATCGGCTCGACCCAGGTGCTCTTATCGGCGATATAAGCGCGTTCAAAGGTACGCACCAGGCGTCCGCTGGCGGGTGAGTTAAAGCCGATCCACAGGTACCACATCCA